>NZ_MOME01000039.1:0-77622 GCF_001983005.1 Protofrankia sp. BMG5.30
ATCTTGCTTGCGAGGGGTCATATCACCCGATGTCATCACTCACAGTGCCCATCCCGCCGGACCCCGAGGGCCCGGCGTGTCGGGCCGGAAACACCGATCTTGAAACAGTCCCGGGCCTTTTGGCGGCCGGATTCTCGACGTCCCGTGCGGCAGCGGCCGCCACAGCCTGGCGCTCGCGGCGCTCGGCCACCGGGTGACCGGGGTCGACATCTCGGCCGAGGCCGTCGGCCATGCCAGGCGGGAGGCGGCTCGGGCCGGCCTCGACGTCAGGTTCGCCCAGGCGGACATGCGCTCGATCCCACGGCCGGCGTCGTTCGACGCCGCCGTGTGCCTGGGCAACAGCTTCGGTTACCTGGACACCGCCGGCACCCGGGAGTTCATCGCGGCCCTCGCCGGTGCCCTCCGCCCCGGCGGGGGTCTCGTCATCGACTTCAACGCGACCGCGGAGACCGTCCTGCCGGGCTACACCGGTCAGCCACGCACCATGCGGACCGGGGACATCACGGTCGAGACGACGACCGAGTACGACGTCGACGAAAGTTGCCTGATCAGCCGGTACCGGTTCAGCCGGGGCGGGGAGGTCGTCGACGCCACGGCACTGCACCGCGTCTACACCAGCCGCCAGCTCGGTGAGCTGCTCATCGACGGCGGGTTCACCGGCATCGAGCGGTACGCCGGGCCGGACGGTGCGCCCTACCAGCTCGGCTCGAGCCGGTTGATGCTCGTCGCCCGCCGAACCTGACCCGCTGAATCACTCGAGTTCGTCCCTGACCAATCGAGAGCGGATCGGTCAGGGACGAACTCGTTCAACGTCCACGTCCGGGGCGCTGCCGGCCGAAGGAGCCGTGTCCGTCGAGCGGCATGCCGGACGGGGTAGCGCTGGGCCTATTCGTGGCTGTCGAGGCCGTAGGCGGCCAGGGCCTGGGTGGCGGCGGTGTGGATGCCCGCGACGATGTCGGGGGGCCCGAGAGCTCTGGCCTGGTCGCCGAGGCCGAGCAGCAGGCGGCGCAGCCAGCCGGGCTCCCAGATGCGCAGTTCCACCAGCAGACGGCCGCCGTCGAGCTCGCGGCGGGAGACGACCGGGTAGTGGTCGGCGACCCAGCGTGCGGCCGGTTCCAGCTCGAGGACGACCAGCGTCTCCGCCGGGCCGGGCTCGAACAGGCCGTCGGTGTCCCGCGGGCGGGCCTCCAGCGGCGGGTCGGCGGGTGTGTCGAGCACGGTGACGCCGTCCGGGCCGTCGATCCGGTCGAGGCGGAACAGCCGGACCGCCTGTGACCGGTGGCACCAGCCCTCCAGGTACCAGTGGCCGTCCCGGGTGAGCACCCGCATCGGGTCGACGTCGCGTTCGGTCAGCTCGTCGCGGGACCAGACCAGGTAGCGCAGGCGCAGCTGCCGGCCGCGGGCCACCGCGTCCTGGACGGCCCGCAGGACCCCGTCC
This sequence comes from Protofrankia sp. BMG5.30, assembly GCF_001983005.1. Taxonomy (NCBI): domain Bacteria; kingdom Bacillati; phylum Actinomycetota; class Actinomycetes; order Frankiales; family Frankiaceae; genus Protofrankia; species Protofrankia sp. BMG5.30. Next base: position 1,439 of record NZ_MOME01000039.1, read on the forward strand.
TGGGCGTCGAGCTCGACACGGACCCGGTCGGCGGGCAGGGTGCCGACGGCGTCCGCCAGCTTGCCCAGCGCCCGGTCGAGCGCGTCGCGGGCGGACAGGCCGGGCACGTCGGCGAGCGTGCGGGCCGCGACGACCAGCGCCATGGCCTCGTCCGCGGACAGCCGCAGCGGGCGGTCGAGGGTCTGCGGGTCGAGGACGGAGATCTGGTCGGCGGAGTAGCTCAGATCGATCAGGTCACCGGGGGCGCCGCCGGGCAGGCCGCAGACGAACAGCAGGTCCAGGTCGTCCCGCAGCTGGCGGACGGTGATCCCGAAGGTGGCGGCGGCCTCGTCGAGGCACACCCCGGGATGGGCGCGCAGCCACGGCACCAGGGCCAGCAGCCGACTGAGCCGGTCGGCGGCGGAGGCGGAGGACACCGGCGGGCTCACGGCACGTTCTCCGGCAGCGTCGCCGCCCCGCTGGGCGCCCTGCCCGCTTCCCCGTCGGCCGGGGCGTCCGACGAGGGCAGCGGCGGTCCCGCCGGATCCCTGGCCACCGTGTCAGCGACCGGCGGGACCACCGGCGGAATCACCGTGTCCCCGGTTGGCTTCCCCGGGGACGCGGCCGCCGACTGCCTCTTCCGTCCCCCGGTCGGCTTTTTCACAGAGGTGGCCGGTGGGGAGGCCGGGGCCGCGGAGCAGAAGAACGCCCGGGAACCGGCTGGGTCCGCCGGTTTCGCCGCCGGGCGTGGCCGTTCGATGCCGTCGTGGGCCCGGGCGGCGTCGGCCAGTCGGCGTACCACCTCGGCACGCAGCTGTGCCGGCTGCTCCACCAGCACGTCCGCGCCGTAGCCGGCGATCCATCTGGCCAGCTGCTCGGTGTCGGAGTAGTCGAGCTCCACCCAGTCCATCCCGGCCGCCGCGGCGGCCAGGCGGCCCTCGTCGCTCCCCGGCGCGAGATGCCGCGGGCCGTCGGCGGGGAGCGCCCGGGCGTACCGGCGCAGCGCGTGACCGGCCCCCGGGCGGACGCACAGGACGGCGGTGCGGGTGGGCTCGGGCGACGGCGCCGACGCGGACACCAGCGCCCGCAGGTCGACCCCGTCGGGGACGCGGACCGCGCCTGCCGGCCCGACCGCGCGCACGGCGCCGGTCACCCGCGACAGCCGGAAGACCCGGGGGGCCCGCCGGTCACGGTCGTGGCCGACGAGGTACCAGCGTCCCCGCCAGGAGACCACCCCCCACGGCTCGACGTGGCGTTCGCGGGCCTCGGTCTGTTCCACCTTGCGGTAGGGGAAGCGGACGGCCCGCCCGGCCTGCACGGCGGCCAGGCAGGGTGCGAACGCGGGCTCCGTGGTGGCGACCCGCGGCTCCAGGCCGTCCGGGCCGGGCAGGGTGCGGATACCGCCGGCCGCGAGCTTGCGCAGGGCGCTGGCGGACGCGTCCGCCAGCGCCGTGCTGGACCACAGCTGGGCGGCGAGCCCGAGAGCGGCGGCCTCGTCCGGGTCGAGGGAGATCTCCGGCAGCGCGTAGTCGCCGCGGCGGATGCGGTAGCCGACCTCGTCGCTCCAGTACGAGTCCGACCCGGTCTCCAGCGGGATGCCGATGTCGCGCAGGTACTGCTTGTCCCGCTCGAACATGCGGCGGAACGCCTCCTGCTCGTCAGCGGTGTCGCCGGGGGTGTAACCCTCCACGAGCTCGCCGATTTCGGAGACGGTGAGGAACCGCGATGTGGCCATCAGGCACATCGTCAGGTTCAGCAGCCGTTCCAGCCGACGACGGGACACCGTACGAGGCTAGAACACCCCTGTTGGATCTTCAGCGTCGCCCATGCGACAACCCGGCCCGTAAAGCGTCGACCGCGCGTTCGAGGAGATCGAACACACGATCGACGCCTGTCGCCCGGACTGGCCGGCGGCCCGACCCGGCCCGGCCCGGCCCCGCCTGATCGGTCCGTCCGCGTCCGCGCGGACCGGTCGGGCGGGACACCGGTCAGTTGTCGCTGGCCTGGACGCCGACGAGATCGACGACGAAGACCAGGGTGGATCCGCCCGGGATCGGCCCCTGGTCCGTCGCGCCGTAGCCGAGTTCGGGCGGGATCACGAGCGTGCGCCGGCCGCCGGTCTTCATCCCGGCGATGCCCTGCTGGAAGCCGGGGATGACGCCGTCCAGCGGGAAGATCGACGGCTCTCCACGGTCCCAGCTCGCGTCGAACTCCTTGCCGTTGGCCCACAGGGTGCCGACGTACTGCACCGACACGGTGCTGGTCGGCGACGCCACCGCGCCGGTGCCGACCACGAGGTCGCGGGTCACCAGCGTCGCAGGCGGCGTGCCGGCACCGGCCGCGATCGTCGGCTTGGCCGACAGGTCGCCCGCGCCTGTCACTGTCGGTAGCTGCGATTCGCCCGTCCCGTCGGGCGCGGTGGAGCTTCCGCAGGCGGCAAGTGTGACGGGCAGCGTGGCGAGCAGAACGGCGGAGAGTATAACAAAACGGACACCTCGGCCAAGGCGTGGAACGACGGTCACAGGTAGGTGGTCCTCACATGCTGGCGATGAGTTTGTCGACCCGGTCGTCGACGGACCGGAACGGATCCTTGCAGAGCACCGTACGCTGTGCCTGATCGTTCAGTTTCAGGTGTACCCAGTCGACGGTGAAGTCGCGTCGCTTCTCCTGGGCCCGCTTGATGAACTCACCACGCAGCCGGGCCCGAGTGGTCTGCGGCGGGACGGACTTCGCCTCGAAGATGTCGAGGTCGCGGCTGACCCGTTCCACCAGCCCGCCGCGTTCCATCCGGTAGTACAGGCCCCGGTCACGATGGATGTCGTGGTACTTCAGGTCGATCTCGGCCACCCGAGGCGAGGCCAGCGACAGGCCGTGCCGGTGCCGGAACCGGTCGATGAGCACGTACTTGGTCACCCAGTCGATCTCGCGGGCGACCAGTTCCAGGTCGTCGGTCTCGATCGCGAGCAGGGTGCGGCCCCACAGGTCCAGGACGCGCTTGGCGACCGCGTCCCCGCCGCGGCGTTCGACGAACTCCTGCGCCTTGGTGAAGTACTCGCGCTGGATCTCCAGCGCGCTCGCCTCCCGCCCGTTCGCCAGCTTGATCCTGCGCTGGCAGGTCATGTCGTGGCTGACCTCGCGGATTGCCCGGATGGGGTTCTCCAGCGACATGTCCCGCAGCACCACCCCGGCCTCGATCATGCGCAGGACCAGATCGGTCGAGCCGATCTTGAGCAACATCGTGGTCTCGCTCATGTTCGAGTCGCCGACGATCACGTGCAGGCGCCGGAACCGCTCGGCGTCGGCGTGCGGCTCGTCCCGGGTGTTGATGATCGGACGGGACCGGGTGGTCGCCGACGACACCGACTCCCAGATGTGCTCGGCGCGCTGCGAGATGCAGTACACYGCCCCCCGCGGGGTCTRCAGGACCTTGCCCGYCCCGCACAGGATCTGCCTGCTGACCAGGAACGGCACCAGGACGTCGGCGAGCCGGCTGAACTCGCCGTGCCGCCCCACCAGGTAGTTCTCGTGGCAGCCGTAGCTGTTGCCGGCCGAGTCCGTGTTGTTCTTGAACAGGTGGATGTCGCCGGCGATACCCTCCTCGCGCAGCCGCCGTTCCGCCTCGACCAGCAGCCCCTCCAGGATGCGCTCGCCGGCCTTGTCGTGGGTGACGAGGTCGGGCACGGAGTCGCACTCGGGGGTGGCGTACTCCGGATGGCTGCCCACGTCGAGATAGAGCCGGGCACCGTTCTTCAGGAAGACGTTGCTGCTACGACCCCAGGAGACGACCCGACGGAAGAGATAGCGGGCCACCTCGTCCGGGGACAGCCTGCGCTGGCCGCGGAAGACACAGGTGACCCCGTACTCGTTCTCCAGGCCGAAGATGCGGCGATCCACACCGACGACCCTATGCCGCCCGCCCACCCTGGTGTGAGCGGACGCTCCAGCCGCCCTCGTCCGTGGCCGCCTGTGACCTCCTCGGCGCCCGTCGTGGCACAGAGGGTCACAACCCTGACGCAAAGGGTGGTGAAGTGGGTCGGATGCGCGCCCGCGTCCGGTAACGTCCGCGCCGGAGCCGCAGGCTGCGATCCAGAGACGATCAAGAGACAGTCCGGAGATGATCCGGGGCGCGATCCGAGAACTCCGAGGGCCGTCTCCGCCGGAAGAGCCCGCCGGAGACGGTAGAGAGGACGACCAGCATGACGGTGACGCCCGAACCCTCCGCAGTCGTCACGACCGTGGGTGGCACCACCCCTGCCACGGTGGTCACGCCGCGCCCGGGCAGTCCGACCCACGGCGGGGTGATCGTGGTCCAGGACGCGCGGGGAATCACGCCGTACCTGGTGTCGGTGTGCGTACGGCTGGCCGGTGCCGGCTGGCTCGCGGTCGCCCCGCACCTCTACCACCGGGACGGGATCGCCGAGGTCGACCCGGCCGGCAGCTGGCCGTCCGCGCCGCGGCAGATGGGCACTCTGACCGCCGCCGGCATCACCACGGACGTCGACGCCAGCCTCACCCACCTCGCCGGCGCAGGCTTCGCTCCCGGGCGGACCGCGGTGCTCGGCTTCTGCATGGGCGGGACCGTGGCGCTGGCCACCGCCACCCGCCATGCCGTGGGCGCGGCCGTGTCGTTCTACGGCGGTGGGGTGCGCACACCGTACTGGGACGGCATACCGCCGCTGGTGYGCCTCGCTCCGGCGCTGCGCGCGCCATGGCTCGGTCTGTACGGCGAGCAGGACACGCTGATCAGCATCGACGAGATCGACGCGCTGCGGACGGCCGCGGGCACGGCGGCGGTGCCCACCGCGCTGATCAGCTACCCCGGCGCCGGCCATGCCTTCCACAGCGACGACCGCGTCGAGATCCACCGGCCAGCGGCGGCCGAGGACGCCTGGAACCGAACGCTGGCCTGGCTGCGCGCCCATGTGGCCGCCGCCTGAACCAGTTCTCCCAGGCCGGCGGCGACGTGAGACGAGTCACACATCGCCGCCGGCCGCACCGGCCCTCCGGCGGAGGAACAGCCAGCCTGCCGGGTCAGGTCGGGGTGTCGGCGCCTTCGTCCAGCAGCGCGTCCAGCTGTGGGCCGGAGATGCGCTTGAACAGCCGACGGCTGCGGGTGCGGTCGAGCATCGCGACCTCGAGGTTGGCCGAGGACAGGACGCGGTCGCCGTTGGCGCCCGGGGGCGTGCCGGCCCGCAGCGCGTTCGCGGCGACCCGCAGCGCCGTGGCCAGCGGCTGCGCGTCCGCGTGATGCTCCTTCAGGGACGTGTTGACCTGCTCGGACTGCCCACCGATGGCCACGAACCCGCGTTCGTCCGCGATCGACCCGTCGTAGGTCAGCCGGTAGATCTGGTCGGAGACGGCATCCTCTCCGACCTCCGCGACGACGATCTCCACCTCGTACGGCTTGATGCTGTCGGTGAAGATCGTGCCGAGGGYCTGGGCGTAGAAGTTGGCCAGCGCCCGCCCGGTGACGTCCCGGCGGTCGTACATGTACCCACGGACGTCCATCATGCGTACACCCGCCGTCCGCAGGTTCTCGAACTCGTTGTACTTGCCGACCGCGGCGAAGGCCACCCGGTCGTAGATCTCGCTGATCTTGTGCAGGGTGGACGAGGGGTTCTCCGCCACGAACAGGATGCCGTCGGCGTAGCTGCGCACAACCACGCTGCGGCCGCGCGCGATCCCCTTGCGGGCGTACTCGGACCTGTCCCGGACCTGCTGCTCCGGACTGGCATAGCCGAAGGGCATGGTCATGTCAGCCTCCCGGATTCGTCAGACGGCCGGCGACGACGGCCTCGACCACGGCGCCCACCTCGTCGTCGGTGAAGCGGCGGAAACCGTCCTCGGTCACCGAGGCGACCACCGGGTAGATGCGGCGGGACAGGTCCGGGCCGCCGGTGGCGGAGTCCTCGTCGGCGGCGTCGTAGAGCGCCTCCACGGCGACCCGGACGGTCGCGTCCTGGGTGAGGTCGTCCCGGACCTTCTTCTTCAACGCGCCACGGGCGAAGACGGAGCCGGAGCCGATGGCCTGGAAGCCGTGTTCCTCGGCCCGGGAACCGGTGATGTCGTAGGAGAAGATCCGCCCCTTGCCGGCGTCGAGGTCGTAGCCCGCGTACAGCGGGATGACCGCGAGCCCCTGCAGCGCCAKGCCGAGGTTGTTCTTGATCATGAAGGACAGTCGGTTGGCCTTCGCGTGCAGGCTGAGGGTGGAACCCTCGATCTTCTCGTAGTGCTCGAGCTCGACCTGGAACAGGCGGACGAGATCCGCGCCGATCCCGGCCGTGCCGGCATAGCCGACACAGGAGTACTCGTCGGCGTGGAAGACCTTCTCGACGTCCCGCTGTGCGATTAYGTTCCCCATGGTCGCGCGGCGGTCACCGGCCATGATCACGCCGCCGGGGTACGTCACCGCCACGATCGTCGTGCCATGGGCCACCTCGGTGACGGCGGCCGGCAGACTGCCGCGTGCGCCTGGCAGCAGCTCGGGCGCGGCCATGGCCAGGAACTCGGTGAACGACGACGTTCCCGGTGTCATGAACACAGACGGTAGACGCCCGGCGACTCCCGCTGGATCAGCCACACATCCCCCTTCAGGTAGTCGGTGGGTCGGATAAGTGGTACCAGGTCGTCGGTGAGGCCGCCGAGACCCATGGTGCGGATGACGCACGCCATGACCCACGGTGCGCTGAGGCGCACAATGACCCACGGTGTGACGACGCACACGGAAACCCGTAGTGCGATGCCGCACACGATGTCACTGTCGTCCCGCGCCGCTGATGCCGGGGCGGCCCACCGGCGACGTTGCCGGGGCCGCGCACCGCCGCGACCGGGATGGGCCCTACGCGGCCCGGCAGCCGGCGGGCCCCGGTCGGGCATGCACCCGTCCCGCCCTGTCCGTCAGGCGGGCTGTGCCGTGCCCCACCCGGTGGCCGGCGTCCCGGCCGGTTCTCCCGGCCCCGGTCCCGATGTTCCCGCTCGGCCGTTGCGGCCGGTCGGCGGGGGCTGCCTACTCGCCCCCCTTCTGGACGTAGCCCTTGACGAACTCCTCCGCGTTCTCCTCGAGCACGTCGTCGATTTCGTCGAGCAGGGAGTCGACGTCCTCGGACAGCTTCTCGTGCCTCTCCTTGATGTCGCTGGCGCTGGACTCCTCGACCTCGACGTCGTCACTCTGGTCCGTCCGTCGGCCCGCGCGCTGCTGACCGCCGCCGGTGTCCTTCGTGGCCATGAGACCCTCCTTCGATCGTCTGGAGCGACACTATCTCCGGGCCCGGACATCCTGAGGCGTTCCTCGCCGCCCGCCATCGACCTCACCACGCCGACGTGGTGGTCGCGAGCCCGGCCCGCCATGAGCCCACCCGCAGGCTCCGGCCGCCGGCAGCGCGAAAAACATGATCGCTCTGCCTTTGGCCGGTGACCCAGGAGTCTGGCCGCCGGCAGCGCGAGGAACATGATCGCGCTGCCTTTGGCCGGTGGAGAACCACTTCATCACGATCCAGCGGATCCGTCGCGACGTCCGCCCATGGCGCAACGCACGGACGGCCCGCTCGGCCACCAGCCCCACCTCGTCGTCAGCGGCGGTGTGGCGGGCCTGCGGGCCCGCTACGAGGACGAACGAGGCAGGCCCGTACCCCAGGGGCGCACGCTGCACCCACGGGCCCAGGGCGCCCGGCCCGGCCCGGCGGTCGGTTCCCTGCCTGCTCGCCCCGGCCGAGCAGGGCCCCACGCCGGCGGTAGAGCCGGCTGGCGTGGGGCCTGGCGTCCGTGTGGCGGGGACGGTAGGAGTCCGGTGGGGGGTTGGTGGAGGCTGTGTGAGGTGGTCCCGGTCAGCCGCCGGTGAGGGCGTCCACGAGGTCCAGCGCGGTYGGGCAGCGGGCGAGCAGCTCGCCGACGTGCGCCTTCGTCCCGCGCAGCGGCTCCAGGGTCGGCACCCGCTGCAGGGAGTCGMGGCCGATGTCGAAGATGACCGAGTCCCAGGATGCGGCGGCCACCTGCTGCGGGTACAGCGCCAGGCAGCGGCCCCGGAAGAACGCCCGGGTGTCGTGCGGCGGCTCGGYCATGGCGCGGACGATCTCGTCCTCGGTGAGCAGCAGATCGACCCGGCCGCGCGCCACCAGCCGGTTGTACAGGCCACGGTCGGGCCGCACGTCGGAGTACTGCAGGTCGACCAGCTGGAGCCGGGGAGCGTCCCAGCCCACCCCGTCCCGGGCCCGGTAGCCCTCGAGGATGGCGAGCTTGGCGACCCAGTCCAGCTCCCGGGAGCAGCTCATCGGGTCGTCCTCAAGACGCACCAGGACGGACTCCCAGCGGGAGAGCACGTCCGCGGTCTGCGCGTCCGGGTCGGTGCCGAAGCGGTCCTCGACGTACTTGCGGGCCTGCTCGAGGTACTCCATCTGCAGCTGGACGGCGGTCATCTTCCGGCCGTCGCCGAGCGTCAGCAGGTGGCGCAGGGACGGGTCGTGGGAGACCGCCCGCAGGCTGCTCACCGGGTTGTCGACGCTGAGGTCGACGTCGAGCCAGGAGTCCTCGATCATCGCGAGCACGAGCGAGGTGGTGCCGACCTTGAGGTAGGTCGAGATCTCGCTCATGTTCGCATCGCCGATGATCACATGGAGCCGGCGGTACTTCTCCGGGTCGGCGTGCGGCTCGTCCCGGGTGTTGATGATCGGACGCTTCAGGGTGGTCTCCAGGCCGACCTCGACCTCGAAGAAGTCGGCCCGCTGGCTGAGCTGGAAGCCGGCCTCCCGGCCGTCCACCCCGATGCCGACCCGGCCGGCGCCGCAGACGACCTGCCGGGAGACGAAGAACGGGATGAGATGGCGCAYGATGTCGCCGAACGGCGTGGACCGGGCCATCAGGTAGTTCTCGTGGCAGCCGTAGGAGACGCCCTTGTTGTCCGTGTTGTTCTTGTACAGGTGCACCGGCATGGTGTTCGGCACGGACAGCGCCCGCCGGGCGGCCTCGGCCATCACCCGCTCGCCGGCCTTGTCCCACAGCACCACGTCGCGCGGGTTGGTCACCTCGGGCGTGGAGTACTCCGGGTGGGCATGGTCGACGTAGAGGCGGGCGCCGTTGGTGAGGATGACGTTGGCCAGGCCCAGGTCGTCCTCGTTGGCGGGCGCGGACGGATCGACCACCGGCTCGCGGGGCAGCTCGAAGCCCCGCGCGTCGCGCAGTGGCGACTCCTCCTCGAAGTCCCACCGGGCCCGGCTGCCGCCGGTCGCMTGTCGGCTGGCGTAGGAATTGACCACCAGCGACGAGGCAAGCATCTGGTTGGTGGTTGGCTGACCGGGCACCGAGACGCCGTACTCGGTCTCGGCTCCCATGATCCGGCGAACGCTCACACTGTCAGCGTAGGTGCTTTGAGCCCGCACCGAGACCTGGACCGGACGGGTGACCTTCGGTGACTGCCTGACAAAATCCCAGAAATACGGACCAAACACCCCATCGACGGCCCGCTGATGACCGGAAAACCCTGGCCCGGGAGCGTGCCGCGCCTGCGGAACGCCCAGGGAAATCGTTTACATCCACTCCCTCGGGGCTCCCTCGGCGCATCCTCGATGCCCCTCGACGTCCGCCCCGCCCCGGCCCGGGCGCGTGCCGCGCCCCGTCAACGCCGAGGGCGGGAGAGCGGGGATTCCCTGCTCTCCCGCCCTCGGCGGAACGTCCTGCGTACCCGGAAGACACCCGTGGCTGTGTTTCTTCGCCGTTCCCTCGCCGCGCTCCCCGATGCTCCCTCGCGGCTCTGTGCACACCGAGGAGAGGGCACCGAGAGGACACCGAGGGGAGACGAGACGGAGCGGGGCCCGGCCCTGGGACGCCCTGGCGTGGGTGCCCCGGGGCCGGGCCCCGCTCCGTCCGGTGCCTTCCGGTCTCTTCCTCCGATCGGCTGGGCCGACCGACTTACAGGTACTGGCCCGTGTTGGCGATCGTGTCGATGGACCGGCCGGCCTCGGTGCCCTTGGTCCCGGTGATGAGCGTGCGGATGTAGACGATCCGCTCGCCCTTCTTGCCGGAGATCCGTRCCCAGTCGTCCGGGTTGGTCGTGTTGGGCAGGTCCTCGTTCTCCTTGAACTCGTCGACGCAGGCGTTGAGCAGGTGCTGCATGCGCAGCCCCTTGACGCCCCCCTCGATGAGTTCCTTGACCGCCATCTTCTTCGCCCGGGCGACGATGTTCTCGATCATTGCGCCCGAGTTGAAGTCCTTGAAGTACAGGACCTCCTTGTCACCGTTGGCGTAGGTGACCTCGAGGAAGCGGTTCTCCTCGCTCTCGGCGTACATCCGCTCGACGACCCGCTGGATCATGCCCTGGCAGGTCGCCTCCCGGCTGCCGCCGTTCTCGGCGAGGTCCTCGGCGTGCAGCGGCAGATCGGGCGTGACGTACTTGGCGAAGATGTCCTTGGCCRCCTCGGCGTCCGGACGCTCCACCTTGATCTTGACGTCCAGTCGGCCCGGACGCAGGATCGCCGGGTCGATCATGTCCTCACGGTTGGACGCGCCGATCACGATCACGTTCTCGAGCTGCTCGACACCGTCGATCTCGCTGAGCAGCTGCGGGACGATCGTGTTCTCGACGTCCGAGGACACCCCGGACCCGCGGGTCCGGAAGATCGAGTCCATCTCGTCGAAGAACACGATCACAGGCATGCCCTCGGACGCCTTCTCCCGCGCCCGCTGGAACACCAGCCGGATCTGCCGCTCGGTCTCRCCGACGTACTTGTTCAGCAGCTCGGGGCCCTTGATGTTCAGGAAGAACGCCCGGCCGCTGCCCTGGCCGGTCTGGGCCTCGACCTTCTTCGCCAGCGAGTTGGCCACCGCCTTGGCGATGAGCGTCTTGCCACAGCCGGGCGGGCCGTAGAGCAGGACGCCCTTCGGGGGCTTCAGCTTGTGCTCGAGGAAGAGATCCTTGTAGAGGAACGGCAGTTCGACGGCGTCCCGGATCGACTCGATCTGGCCCTTGAGACCACCGATCTGCTCGTAGCCGATGTCCGGTACCTCCTCGAGGACCAGCTCCTCCACCTCGGACTTGGGGATGCGCTCGAACGCGTACCCCGACCGAGTCTCGATCAACAACGAGTCGCCGGCCCGCAGGTGCCCCTCCAGCAGCGGCTGGGCGAGCAGGACCACGCGCTCCTCGTCGGTGTGGCCGATGACCAGAGCCCGGTCACCGCTTTCCAGGACCTCCTTGAGCAGGACGATCTCGCCGTGACGCTCGAACGCGCGCGCGTCGACGACATTGAGGGCCTCGTTGAGCATGACCTCCTGCCCAGGGCTCAGATCGCCGACGCCGACGTTCGGCGACACCGTCACCCGCAGCTTGCGCCCCTGGGTGAACACGTCGACCGTGCCGTCGTCGTACGACCCGATGAAGATCCCATAGCCGCTGGGCGGCTGGGCGAGTCGGTCGACTTCTTCCTTCAGGGCGATGATCTGATCACGAGCTTCGCGCAGTGTGGCCACGAGCTTGTCGTTCTGCCCGCTGAGGCCGGCGAGGTCCGCCTGGGCCTCGGCCAGTCGCTCCTCAAGCACGCGAACCTGCCGCGGCGACTCGTTGAGCCTGCGCCGCAGCATCGCCACCTCCTCCTCGAGGAAAGCGACCTGTGTTGTGAGCTCGTGTACTTCTTTCTCGTACGCCGACGCTCGTGGATCTCCATCGCCTGGACGGCCCGAAYTCCCACCGGAGCCAGAGCCCGAACGGGGACCGGACACCGCGCCTCCACCTCCCCCGTGCTGACCGGGACGCACCCAACACTACCGTTGTGACCGCCGCTGGCACGCCGGTCTGACGACTACGGGCCTGCTTTGGCGTAAACAGCGAGTTACGGTGCCATGGTGACAGACGATCGGAGCCCTGTGGCAACGCCCACGAATTTCCCTGAGGCATCGACGCCTTCGACAGCGCCCACGACGAGGCCCGCAGCAGGGTCCACGGCGGCCTCCTCGGCGGGGTCCACGGCAGCGCCCTCGACGTTGCGAGTACGTGTGGACCAGGGCGCGTGCACCGGCGACGGCCTCTGCGTCCAGCTCGCCCCGACCGTGTTCGAGTTCGACATTGACGGTCTGGCATACGTCAAGGGCTCCGACGGCGAGCTGCGCACCCAGGCCGGCGCGTCGGCGCCGGTACCGCTGCCGCTGGTGGACGACGTCGTGGCCGCCGCGGACGACTGCCCGGGCAACTGCATCTACGTCGAACGCCCCGACGGGACCCTCGAGGCCGGCCCCGGCTCCTGACCGTCTCACCCGGGCGCACTGTCTCACCCGGGCGCACCGCCCCATCGGGTGTCGGGTGCACCGGCATCCGGCGCCCGGCGGCACCCCGGGAACATCTCAGCCGATCGGGCGCTGGACGGGAGCCGGGAGCGTCCCGGTGTTCTCAGCGTCACGAAAGCCGGGCGCCCGGATGTCGGGGATCCGACATCCGGGCGGTACCGGCGTCAGGAATCCGACACCGGAGCGGCTGTCTGGACCGCTCCGGAAATCTGTGTCTCCTCGGGATGCGCGCCCTTGGCGGGCCGTCGCCGCCGCGGCGGGGCGGTGACCCCGTCTGCCAGCCGCCGGGCCGTCACGAGGAAGCCGGTGTGGCCGACCATGCGGTGGTCGGGGCGCACCGCCAGCCCGTCCACGTGCCAGGTGCGCGTCATCGACTCCCAGGCGGCCGGCTCGGCGAACGCGCCGTGGGCCCGCAGTTCCTCGACGACGCGGGCCAGCTGCGTGGTGGTGGCGACGTAGGCGCAGACGACCCCGCCGGGCACCAGCGCCGCGCTGACCGTGCCCAGCACCTCCCAGGGGGCCAGCATGTCCAGGACCACCCGGTCGATGTCCCGCTCGGTCGCCTCGGCGAGGTCCCCGACGTGCAGGACGTGGGCGGGGTGCGGCCCGCCGAAGAAGGTCTCGACGTTCCTGCGCGCGATCTCGGCGAAGTCGGCCCGCCGTTCGTAGGAGACGACCAGCCCCTGGTCGCCGACGGCCCGCAGCAGCGAGCACGACAGCGCCCCCGAGCCCACGCCGGCCTCCAGCACCCGCGCGCCGGGGAAGACGTCGGCGTAGGTCACGATCTGCGCGGCGTCCTTCGGGTAGACCACGGCGGCGCCGCGTGGCATGGACAGGACGAAGTCGGTCAGCAGCGGGCGCAGCGCCAGGTAGGGCGTCCCCCCGGTGCTGGTGACCACCACGCCCTCGGTGCGGCCGATCAGGTCGTCGTGCTCGATGGCGCCGGCGTGGGTGTGGAACTGGCGGCCCGGCTCCAACGTCACGGTGTGCCGCCGCCCCTTGGGGTCGGTGAGCTGGACACGGTCACCCTTGGTGAGGGTCCCGCGACGGTTGGCGGCGCCGGTGGGTGACCGGTGTATCACTGGCTCTCCTGGTTCGTCTGGTTCGCTCGCGTCACCGTGCGGCGCCGGCTCGGCGCTCACCGCTGGTTCACCAGCCGGCCGATGCTCGCCGGGTCGATACGGGCGACCAGGTCGACCATGGCGAGCACGCCCACCGGGCGCCCGTCCTGCGTCACCAGATACTCGCTCGCGGGTGTGCCGCGTACCGCCGCCAACAGGTCCTCGCCTTCCAGTTCCGCTGCCAGCACCATRCCGGGGGTGATCGTGCGGCTGACCTCGTCCACGGTCATCCATGGCCGGCGGTGTTCGGGCAGGGCGTCCACCGCGGAGCCATTCATGATCTTGACGGGTGTGCCGGCGGAGTCGACCACGGCCACCGCGCTCGCCCCGAGATCCCGGGCGCGTCGCAGCGCCTCGGCGAGCGGCACGTCCCCCTGCACCGGTAGGGTACGCCGCACCAGACGCCCGGCCGACACCCCCGGCAGGCGCATCCGGATCCGCGCCTGGCGCAGCGACTGGTGCGCCCCGAGCGCGATGAACGCCGCCACCACCAGCAGGTAGAGACCGGCGAACCGGTTGCCCGGGGAGAGCAGGACCCACAGCGCCAGCAGGCCGGCGACCACGTAGCCGCCATACGCACCGGCCCGGGCGCCGCGCAGCCTGTCCCGGGTGCCGCCCCAGACGGCGGCCACGACCAGCCGGCCCCCGTCGAGCGGGAGACCGGGCAGCAGGTTGAACACGAAGAGGATCAGGTTGGTCGCGGCCAGGTCAAGTATGACCACGCTGGGCTGGGTGCCGCTGTCCAGCGCGGCCAGCAGGGCGAAGCCCACGCCGGCCAGCACCCCGTTGACGGCCGGCCCGGAGACGGCGACCAGAAACTCCCGGGCGGGGGTCGGCGGCTCGGGTTCGATCTCGGTGAATCCCACGAACCCGTGCACCGTCACCGCGCGCACCCGCAGGCCGAGGCCGAGGGCTGTCAGGCAGTGGCCGATCTCGTGCAGGACCAGGGAGGCGATGAACCCGGCGGAGGTGATCGCGACCAGCAGGTACAGCCGCCCGTCCGCCACACCGGGCAGACGCTCCCGGTTGGGCTCAAGCAGCAGCAGGCCGATGATGAGGCCGAACAGCAGCGCCAGCGGGGAGAGGTACACCGGTACGCCGCGGACCCGCCCTACGAGCATGCCGGGCGGCCGACGGCCGGGTTCGCCCTCCTGGCCGCCTCCGCCGGCGTGGGGGAAGCCGGGACGCGGGACCTGGTCAGGCTGATCGGCCATGTCTGCGATGCTACGGAGTCTTTGCCGGTGGCGGGACACCCCATGACCGCCAGTGCGTGTCGGGCGTACCCGGCGTGCCGGTGGCGGGCTGGAGATGGTCGGGCCGGGCCGGTCGGGGCCGGCGTCCGGATTGTCGGACCGGCCGCCTATGGTCCGGAGGCATGAGCCCGTCCATGGACCAGCCACCCGCGCCCGGCGGGGACGCTCCGCCTCCCGCGGGCGGGATTCGTGTCGTCGGATCGCTCTCGCCGTCGCGGGCGGGCGACTTCATGAACTGCCCCCTGCGCTACCGCTTCCGGGTGATCGACCGGCTGCCCGAGCCGCCGAGTTCCGCCGCGGTGCGCGGGACGGTCGTCCACACCGTCCTGGAGCGGCTGTTCGACCATCCCCCGCCGGAGCGCACGATCGCCGCCGCCGAGGCGCTGCTGGAGCCGGCCTGGCACGACCTGCTCGCCCGGGAGCCGGAGCTTGCCACCCTGTTCACGGACGAGGCCGAGCGGGCCGCGTGGCTGGAGTCGGCCCGTTCCCTGCTCACCGGCTACTTCAGCCTGGAGAACCCCGCCGGTCTCACCCCGGCGGCCCGGGAGCTCTACGTCGAGCACGTGCTCGACTCCGGGGTGCGGCTGCGCGGCTACATCGACCGTCTCGACGAGGCGGCGACCCGCGACGGCCCGGCGTTACGGGTCGTCGACTACAAGACGGGCCGGTCGCCCGGCCCGGCGTTCGAGGGCCAGGCGCTGTTCCAGATGAAGTTCTACGCCTACCTGCTCTGGCGGATCCGTGGTGTGATCCCCCGCGAGCTGCGGCTGTACTACCTGGCCGACCGGACCTGGATACGGGTGCAGCCCGACGAGAGCGACCTGCGCGCCACCGAACGGAAGATCGACGCTGTGTGGTCGGCCATCAGCCGGGCCCGGCGCACGGGCGACTGGCGGGCGACCCCCAGCAAGTTGTGCGACTGGTGCGATCACAAGATCAGATGTCCGGCGTTCGGCGGGACGCCGCCGCCGCTGCCCGCCGCCGACCGTCCGGCCCCGGAGGCCACGACAGTCGATCATCCGGAGCCGAAACCAGCGGCGTCGGAGCCGGCGGTACGGCGGGCAGCGGACGCTCACCAGCCGGACCCGGGCCGGCCAGGCACGGGCCCCGACACGGACCCGACAGATGGCTGACAGTCGGTTGACGACAACCCGGCACGATATGCGTCCATGGCGGTGTGCGTTCATAGATTGCCAGTCGCCGTACATCCGGATTTCGGCGGCTATTCGGATCGCCGCCGGGCCGGACAACGTTGGAAAGTCGAGAACGACACCGAAAAAGTCACGGGCGATCGTCGGACGAGGGTGGGACAGTACCGGGAGCCGGGTGGATCTGATCCGATGAATGCGCCGCCGCGGGGCCGGTCATCGCTTCGATGAGCGCCCCCGGCGGGCGGTGCGGATCAGTTCCGGCCGGTCCCGGCCCGCGGGACGACCGGCGGGGTGCCGGCATTTGTCGGACATCCGGGCGGACGGTGTCAGCAGGTTGTTCGTGGTGTCAGCACGTTGTTTGATCAGCGCATCATGATCGACATGCTGTGATCGACATATTGTTTGAAAGGAGCTTCTTCCATGAGCCGAGCGGGCCGGATCTCCGGCGCCGATCCCCAGGCCGAGCCGGTTGTGTCCCCGGAGCCTCCGGATTCGGCCGGTGCCGCTGGCGGGGTGGCCCTCGCCGCGGCCGCCGCCCGCGCCGAGGGCCTGGTCAAGATCTACGGATCGGGGCAGACCGCGGTCACCGCCCTGCGGAACATAGACGTGTCCTTCCCCCGCGGCCGCTTCACCGCGATCATGGGGCCGTCCGGGTCGGGAAAGTCGACCCTGATGCACTGTCTGGCCGGTCTCGACACGGTGACCAGCGGCCGGGTCTACGTCGGCGACGTGGACCTGTCCAAGCTGTCGGACAAGCAGCTCACCCAGCTGAGGCGGGACCGCGTCGGGTTCGTGTTCCAGCAGTTCAACCTCCTGCCGACGCTGACCGCCGCGGAGAACATCACCCTGCCTCTCAGCATCGCCGGGCGTAAGCCCGACCAGGAGTGGCTGCGCGCGGTGGTCGACGCCGTCGGGCTCGCCTCCCGGCTGAGCCACCGTCCCGCGGAGCTCTCCGGTGGGCAGCAGCAGCGGGTCGCCTGCGCCCGCGCCCTGGTCACCCGTCCGGAGATCGTGTTCGCCGACGAGCCCACCGGCAACCTCGACTCCCGGTCGGGCGCGGAGGTGCTGGCGTTCCTCCAACGGTCGGTGCGCGAGTTCGACCAGACCGTCGTCATGGTCACCCACGACCCCACCGCGGCGTCCTTCTCCGACGAGGTCGTCTTCCTCGCGGACGGGCAACTCGTCGGCTCGATCCCGAACCCGACCGCGGAGAGCGTCCTCGAACGCATGAAGCATCTCGACGATCTCCAACAGGAGGCGTCCGCCGGCGGCGGCGCGTCGCCGGAGGCCCACCAGCCACAGCCCCGGCAGAGCCCGGACGAGTGGCACGAGGCGGGCCAGGAGCAGGATCACGGATCCGCGGGCAGGGTCTGACACGATGCTGCGCGCGACCCTCAAGAGCCTGCTGGCCCGTAAGATCCGGCTGGTGCTGTCCGCGCTGGCGGTCGTGGCCGGCGTCAGCTTCGTCACCGGCACGCTGGTCCTCACCGACACGCTGAACCGGACCTTCGACGGACTGTTCGCCAACATCTTCCAGAACGTGGCCGTCTCGGTCCGGTCGACCAACGCGGTGGACAACACCTCCGGGACCAGTAGCAGACAGCCCCTGTCCGCCTCCGTGCTGGACACCGTCCGGGGCGTCGACGGCGTGCGCGAGGCCTTCGGCGGCGTCGACGGCACGGCGGTTCTGGTCAACCCCCGTACCGGCAAGGCCGTCGACACCGGTGGTGGGCCCTCGCTCGGCACCAACTGGGACGGTGGCAGCCAGACCTCCGCGGTGGAGCTCGCCAGCGGCCGCGCGCCGCGCGGGGCGGAGATCGTCGTGGACAAGGCCACCGCGGACGATGCCGACCTGCGGCTCGGGGAACAGGTGACTGTCCTCACCAACGGTGGGCCGACCCCCTACACCCTGGTCGGGACATTCCGGATCGCCGGGCAGGACAGTCTCGGCGGCGCCGCGGTGACCGCGTTCGACACCGCCACCGCGCAGCGCGTGCTGCTCACCCCGGGCGAGTTCAGCTCGATCAGCATCGCGGCCGACGACGGCATCTCCCAGAACGAGCTTCGCGACCGGATCGCCCGGGTGCTGCCCACCGGCGTCGAGGCGATCACCGGCAAGCAGCTGACGGACGAGAACGCCAACACCGTCCAGGAGGCCATCGCCGGCTTCTCGACGTTCCTGCTCGTCTTCGCGGGCATCGCGGTCTTCGTCGGCGCCTTCATCATCTTCAACACCTTCACGATGCTGGTGGCCCAGCGGGTGCGGGAACTGGCCCTGCTGCGGGCGCTGGGCGCCCGCAGACGGCAGGTGCAGTTCACGGTCCAGCTGGAAGCGCTGATCGTCGGCTTCGTCGGAGCCACCCTGGGGCTGCTGCTCGGTGCCGGGCTGGCGGTGCTGCTGCGGATCGTGACCGCCGCCGTCGGGGTCTCCCTCCCCGACGGGGGCCTGGTCTTCCAGCCGCGGACGATCATCGTCGCCTATGCCGTCGGGATCATTGTCACGGCCGTCGCCGCGTTCGTTCCCGCACGCAAGGCCGCGTCGGTACCCCCGGTGGCGGCGATGCGGGAGACCTTCGTGCTGCCCGCGCGTTCGCTGCGTATCCGGGGGGTCGCGGGTGGTGCGCTGGCGCTCATCGGTGCCGCGCTGCTGGTGCTGGGCCTGACGACGGCCAGCGGCAAGGGCGCGGCGGCTGTCGTCGGCATCGGGGCGGGGCTGGCCTTCCTCGGGGTGTCCACCCTCTCGCCGCTGCTGGCCCGGCCCGTCACCAGGGTCATCGGCAGCCCGCTGCCGGCCCTGTTCGGCGCGACCGGGCGGCTCGGGCGGGAGAACGCCATGCGCAACCCGCGCCGCAGCGCGTCCACGGCGTCCGCATTGATGATCGGTCTTGCGCTGGTAAGCGCCTTCTCCGTGCTCGGCCAGTCCATCAAACAGTCGGTGACGAACACGGTCCGCAACAACCTGGGCGCGGACTTCTACCTGACCTCGACCAGTTTCGCGCAGGGCTTCAGCCCCGACGTCGCCCGTTCGCTGCGGGACGCCCCCGGTATCGAGCTCGTCACGGGGCTGCGGTCCGACGTCGTGCGGATCAACGACAGCAAGAAGCAGGTCACCGCGGGCGACCCGGCGGCGCTGCCGACCCTGCTGGCGCTCAAGACCACCGCCGGTGATCTCCGAGCCCTGGGCAGGGGCTCGATCCTGATCGACGAAGACACCGCCAGGGAGCAGAAACTGTCCGTCGGCCAGGAGGTCCCGGTGGTGTTCCCGGACGGGCCCACGACGCTGCGCCTGGCCGGCACGTTCGAGAAGAGCCCGGTGGCCGGGCAGTACCTGATCTCGCTCGACGAGTTCAGCCAACGCTTCCCCACCAACACCCTGGACTTCTTCGTTCTCGCGAAAACCGTGAAGGACGCGGATCTCACCCAGGTACGCCAGGAGATCGACGCCACGGTCAAACCCCATCCGAACGTGGAGGTCCGGGACCAGTCCGAGTTCATCCGGCAGCAGGAGAACCAGGTCGACCAGCTGCTGGGCTTCATCTACGTTCTGCTCGCACTGGCCGTCGTCATCGCCCTGTTCGGGATCGTCAACACGCTGGCCCTGTCGGTCATCGAGCGGACCCGGGAGATCGGGCTGCTGCGCGCGGTCGGCATGAGCAGACGGCAGCTACGCAGAATGGTCCGGTTGGAGGCGGTCGTGATCGCGGTGTTCGGAGCGCTGCTCGGGGTCGCGGTCGGCAGCTTCCTCGGCTGGGCGCTGACCATCGCGCTGAAGGARCAGGGCATCGACACCTTCGCCTACCCGACAGTAGCGATCATCGCTGTCGTGCTCGTCGGTGGTCTCCTCGGCGTCCTCGCCGCCATCTTCCCAGCCCGCCGGGCCGCGAAGATGGACATCCTCCGGGCAATCGCAACCACCTGACGGCGGTTTGACTGCTCCTGGTGAGGCCTCCCAGCACCGAACATGCTCGGGAGGCCCCATCAGAGCACCCGTTCGCCCAGCACAACCGTCGCGTCGCTCGTCATGCCGTTTCCCGGCCCCCGTGACCCACGGCGGCGAGGGCCACGGCGGGTAACGCCGGACCACGGGAGTCAGGGATCAGACGGTCGATATGGCGACCGTCTGATCCCTCACTTGTGGATCCCTCATCTGCCCGCGTGGAGCAGGGCGTGGTGCCGGTCGGAGTCGGCCGAGGAATCGCCTGTGGCGCAGGCGCGGGCCAGGATGTCGAGGGAGAGCCCGAGTGCCCCGGCCAGGGCGGCCACGGTGAAGAACGCCGGTGTCGGGATCCGCCCGGTCTCTATCTTGCGGACGGTCTCGGTGGACAGCCCGGCGGCGGCGGCGACCTGCGCCATGCTGCGCTCACCGCGGGCTTCGCGCAGCGCCGCCCCGAGCCGCCGGCCGCGTTCCAGATCCATCGCCGTCAGCGCCGTCCGCACCATGAACGCAATACTAATACCGGTATAGTTATTGGGCAGGGAAAGCGAGGCGTGGACGACGGGGCGAGGACGAGGCGAGGTGGGGGCATGGTCGAGCTCAAGACGGACGTGGCGCTGGCGGCGATGCGGGAAGCGGGCCGGGTGGTCGCACGGGCGCTGGCAGCGGTCCGCGAGGCCGCGCACGTGGGCTCGAGCCTGCTCGAGCTCGACGACATCGCCGCGACGGTGATCCGCGAGGCCGGCGCCAAGCCGGTGTTCCTGCACTACCTGCCGTCCTTCGCGCCGACCCCGTTCCCAGCGGTGATCTGTACGTCGATCAACGATGTGATCGTGCACGGTGTACCGGACGGCTACCGTCTGCGCGACGGCGACCTGGTCAGCATCGACTGCGGCGCGCAGCTCGACGGCTGGACCGGCGACGCCGCGGTCAGTTTCGTCGTGGGCACCCCGCGCCCGGCCGACCTGCGGCTGATCGCCACCGCCGAGCGGGCCCTGGCCGCGGGCATCGCCGCCGCCCGGGTCGGCGCCCGTGTCGGGGACATCTCCCACGCGATCGGGCGGGTGTGCCGGGCGGCGGGCCTGGGTATCCCGGACGGCTTCGGCGGGCACGGCATCGGCCGGCAGATGCACGAGGACCCCCACGTCCCGAACGACGGCCGCCCCGGCCGGGGCCTGCGGCTACAGCCAGGGCTCGTCCTCGCGATCGAGCCGATGGTCACCGCCGGAGGCGGCGACCGCTATCGCACCGCCCCGGACGGCTGGGCGCTGCACACCACCGACGGCGACCGCGCCGCCCACGTCGAGCACACTGTCGCCATCACCGATGACGGCCCCCGCATCCTCACCCTCTCCTGAGAACGATCATTCCCCTGGCGATCACTCCTCACCCGTCCCTCCTCGGCCTGAAGCCCACAGCCCCGAAAAACGCCGCTCAGAAGGAACRCGAAGGCGAAAACAACCGCTATGGCGACCGTCCGATCCCTCGATCCGGTGTTACCTGGGTGAGCGCCTGCCCCGGYGGTCCGGCGGCAGAGAATCAACCCTCCAGTGGCCGGAGAGGTCAGTATGCCTGCTCGCGGAGACATTCGGCCAGATTCTCAACGACGAGTGCCGCCGTCCCTGGCTGCTGCCCCTCGTCGTAGACGCCCACGAGCACCGTCTGAGCCGTCTTGGCCAGGATGACGCCGCTGGACCCCTTCTTGCCATAGATCGACTGCGAGTCTCCCTTGATTCCCGCATATGTGGTGCCGTCGACCGTGACGCTGGAGGTGAATACCCCGGAAGGATCGTTGAACAGCCTGACAATCCTTAGCCCTTCGCCCTCACGGAGCGGGAAGCCCGCGCTCGCGGCCCAGGTGCC
Organism: Protofrankia sp. BMG5.30; assembly: GCF_001983005.1. Lineage (NCBI taxonomy): Bacteria > Bacillati > Actinomycetota > Actinomycetes > Frankiales > Frankiaceae > Protofrankia > Protofrankia sp. BMG5.30. Next base: position 23,007 of record NZ_MOME01000039.1, read on the forward strand.
ACCATTGTGACCAATGGGGTGCGGCGTCAGCCTCCGGCCGGCCTGAATGCCACCCAGAAATTCTGATCTATGACTATCCGTACTCGCAGGCGGTCATGACCATCACTAATGTGGGCGGGAGGAGACCGTATCCGTGACCTTCCTGGTCGATCACGTGAGAGGACAGGAATATGACCACTGCCATCAGCAATCCCATCAATACCAAGATCGGGTATGTGTTCGACGCACTGGACGCCAATCGGGACGGATACGTCGACTGGGCCGACTACCAGCAACTGATCGATCACCACGTTAACGCATACGGYCTGAACCGGGATGATAGCAGGGCTCGCGCACTCGCTGCGACGTACCAGATATTCTGGCTGGAACTCCTCCGCCACGCCGACTCGAGCAGCGACCGCCTGACCAGGGACGAATACATCGTGGCAACCCGCCTGGCGAGCGTCGACACCAGCCGGATAAACGTGGCCGAAGGCATTCCGCATGCACTCTTCGACCTCATCGACATTGACGGTGACAACGAGGTGAGCAAAGATGAGTTTGCGCGCTACGAGCGGGAGGTCTGGAAAATAAGCGCCCCGGACGCCGTGGACGTCTTCGCGGCTTTGGACGTCGACGGGGACGGACGCATTTCACGCCAGGAGTTCATCCGGGCGTTCCGGGAGTTCTATTTCTCTTCCGACCTGGAAGCCCCGGGCAGCCTGCTCTTCGGACACTTCGGACGCGCCTGACACCGACGTTTCTCGCCTGCCCTGCGGGCATCGTCTGCCGTGATCCATCCCGGCAGACGATGCACCTGCTGGTCGCCAACAAGGAAAATCCACACGTCGAGACTGCAGCAGGCGCCGATCGCCAGCCACGGGAGCCGATCCGTCGCGCTGTCATGGCGCGACGGCGTCTTCGCCCCGCGGCATCGGCGGTCGGCTCCTCGAGCGGACCCTTGAATGAAGCTACCGCGCCTCGCCCGCAGAGCGGAGAGACCGCGCCAGCAGTCGACGTCTGGCGGCGCCCCGACGGGTCGCAGCATCACGAGCGCCACGTCCAGTACGTCAACCGCGTCGGCATGAACGTCGGCGGACCGCAGCCCGCCGACCGGGACGACCGCCCGACGGAATTCCCACCGGGCCCGCCGGAGCTCGACCCCACGACGATGYCCACCGACACCGCCCAGCTCCACGCACGACTGATCGCCCGCGCCGTAACCAGCGGTGCCCCTGCCARCTTCCATGACATCGCCGTCGCTGGGGACGCTCTGTCCGATCTCGCCTCCGGTCTCACCAGCCCCCAGCAGAACGCCGCCTACCTACGAGGTCCTCGCCCAACTCCCGGGCGTCTTCGACGCCGGGCCCGTCCGTGACCGCGCCGGCCGCCCCGGCCACGCCATCGGCATCGTGGTCTCCGACCACACCAGCCTCGTCGTCGCCACCAGATACCTGGTGCTTGCCGAGACCGGCGCGCCGCTGACCATCGAAACGGTCTCCACCCCGGACGCCCCGCCCGGCCTGCGCCTCCCTCCGGGCCCGACCGTCGCCACGTACACCCAGATCATCACGGCCAGCCGCGTCCACACCGTCGGCGACACCCACTGACACCGACCAACCAGGACCGGTAGGTGGAGGCCCAGCCGTCGGTGACAACCGCTACCAGGACGACGAAAGCCACCTACAGCCGGGCGGAGCGTAGGTGGAAAGCGCTGTCAGGAGAACGGAAACCACCTACGCTTTGCGCCGCTTACGGCGGAAACGTCCGACGATCTTTATAGGTGATCTTCGGAGCGAGGCCATAAGCCGCAGAGGAAGATGAACGTCGCTGTCCGTCACGCCGTTTCGCGGGCAGGACCCGCTGCCACGGGGCTCGTGGGCGGCGGTGCACACCGCCGGTCCTTGGCATCTCCTTCAGTTGCTAATGTTTGCAATTGGTAAGGTTGCCGTGCCACATGCGGGGAACAGCCCGTGGCCGGCCGCAGGCCACCGGGCGCGCCGGGCGCCGGCAACACGGACTGGGTGACACGGATCGTGGCGAGGCGGGGCATAGGTGTGGGCATGTCGGCGTGGACGCGATGGGGCGAGTAGCCGGCGGAGCGTGGTGGCGGGGCGTGCGAACAAGTGATGGGGGCCAAGAGGTGAGCCGGTGATGGCGGGCCGGGAGGCGGTATCGGTGACCGCGCCCCTTTATCAACTGAAGGCGGAGTTCTTCAGGACGCTGGGGCATCCGGTGCGTATCAGGGTGCTGGAGCTGCTCAGCCAGCGTGAACACGCGGTGGCGGAACTGCTGCCGCAGGTGGGTGTGGAACCGGCCCACCTCTCCCAGCAACTGGCGGTGCTGCGCCGGGCGAACCTGGTCGTGGGCCGTAAGGAGGGCTCCTCCGTTCGCTACTCGCTGACGAGCCCTCACATCACCGGCCTGTTGACGGTCGCGCGGACGATCCTGACCGGGGTGCTGACCGGCCAGGCCGAGCTGCTCCAGGACCTGCGTGCCGTCGCGCCGGAGACCGGGCCGCCACCACACCAGCCACACCAGCCACGGCAGCCGCAGCCGTCGTAGCTGTCGTACGGTCCCGTGGCGCCACCCGGCGGGCATCCCGCGCCAAGCCCCGTTTCCGGCCAGGGCGGTCACCGCGGGTACGGGTTCCGGCTCGAGTTCCGAGCCGGTCCAGACCAGTTCCAGAGCATTTTTTCGATCACCACGAAGGACGCCGTCACCGAACATCAGGAGCATGTGGTGAATCTGCTGCGCAAGATCCGCGAAACCGGGCGGGTGGCCGAACAGGCCCCGCCAGCGCCGCAGGCGGAGCGCCTACCGGCGGCCCGCGAGCTCGCCGGCTCGGTACAGGTCCGATGTGTCGATGCCGGGTCCTGCAACGGGTGCGAGATCGAGATTGCCGCCGCGTTCGGCCCGGTGTACGACGCCGAGCGGTACGGGGCGCGCGTGGTGGCGTCACCCCGGCACGCGGACGTGCTGCTGGTCACCGGGCCGGTGACGCGCAACATGGCCGAGCCGCTGCGCCGCACGGTGGAGGCGACACCACGGCCACGGCTGGTGATAGCGGTGGGTGACTGCGCGTTGAACTGCGGGGAGTTCGCCGGCGGCTACGGCGTGCAGGGCTCGGTGGCCGACGTGGTGCCGGTGGACCTGCAGGTGCCGGGCTGCCCGCCGGAGCCGGACGCGATCGTGGCCGCGCTACGCACCGTGACCCGCCGGTGAGCGGTCTGGTCGGGCCTGCGCTGGCCACCGCCACCGGGCTGGCCGGTGTCGGGGCGGTGGCCGGGGCGTTCACCCTCGAGCGGGTGCGGCCGGCACTGGTGGGGGTGGCCACCGCCGGGGTCGGCGTGGCCGGGCTCACCGCCGGGCTCGCGGCGCTCGGCGGTGGCGCGCCGTGGTCGGCGAGCCTGCCCGACCTGCTGCCGTTGGCCGGGGTGCATCTGACGGTGGACGCCCTGTCCGGGCTGTTCATGGCCGTCTCCGGCGCGGTGGTGGCGCCGGTGGCGCTCTACGGGATCGGTTACACCGGGCACGGGGTGTCCGCCCGCGGGACGCAGGCGGTGTTACCCGTCTTCGCGGCCACGCTGCTGCTGGTACCGGCGGCGTCCAGCGTGTCGTCCTTCCTGCTGCTGTGGGAGCTGATGGCGGTCACCTCGCTGCTGCTGGTGTTGGCCGAGCACCGGTCGCGGGCCGCGGTGCGCGACGCCGGGGTGTGGTACGCGGTGATGACGCATCTGGGTCTGGTGGCGCTCCTGATCGCCCTGGCGCTGTTCGCGGCCCGCGCCGGCGGTGAGACGTTCCCGGCGCTGCGCGCGGGCGCGGGCGAGGTGCCGCCGGCCGTACGGAGCACGGTCTTCGTGCTGGCGGTTGCCGCGTTCGCGTCCAAGGCGGGCACGGTCCCGCTGCACGCCTGGCTGCCGCGGGCGCATCCGCAGGCGCCCAGCCACGTCTCGGCGCTGATGAGCGCGGCCATGGTGAACCTGGGCGTCTACGGGGTGATCCGCGTCGGGTTCGACCTGCTCGGGGGCGGGCCGCGCTGGTGGTGGCTGGTGCTGCTGACCGCCGGGGCGGTCTCGGCGGTGTACGGGATGTTGCAGGCGGCGATGGCCACCGACGTCAAACAGCTGCTGGCGTACTCGACGAGCGAGAACATGGGCCTGGTCCTGATCGGCGCCGGTGCGGCGGGGATGTTCGCCGCCGCCGGGGAACATCCCCTGGCCGCCCTGGCGCTCGCCGCCGCGTTACTGCACGTGGTCAACCATGCCGCGTTCAAGGCGCTGCTGTTCTGCGCGGCCGGGTCGGTGCTGCGGGCCACCGGAGTGCGTGACCTGGACGCGCTGGGCGGGCTGCGGGCCCGGATGCCGGTGACGGCCGGGCTGTTTGCGGTGGGTGCGCTGGGGGCGGTGGCGCTGCCGCCGGGCAACGGGTTCGTCAGCGAGTGGCTGCTGCTGGAGTCGCTCGTCCACGGGCTGGGGGTGCCGGGGACGGCCAGCGCCGTGACGCTGCCGCTGGCGGTTGCCGCCATCGCGCTGTCCGCGGGGCTGGCCGCCGCCACCTTCGTCAAGGCGCTCGGGGTGGGGTTCTTCGCCCGCCCGCGCGGCGCCGAGGCCGCCTCCGCGCGGGAGAGCCCGCCGGTCATGCTCGCCGGGATGGGGCTGCTCGCCGCCGGCTGTGTCGCCCTGGCGCTGGTCCCGGGGACGCTTGCCGGCGGCCTGTCCGACGCGGTGGCGGCGACCGGCCTGACCGGGCCAGACGGGCCGTCCGACCCGTCTGGGCCTGCCGGGTCGGACGCTGGGTGGGCGTTGTCCGACGGCGGGGTGGACATCCGGCTGGACCGGCTCGCCACGACGCTGTCGCCGCTGTGGGTGGCGGTCGCGCTGGCGGTCGCGATACTCGCCGTGGCGACGGCGACGCGCCTGCTTACGCGCCACCCCCGTCGCGTCGGGGCCGAGCTGTGGGACTGCGGCGGCGGCGCGCCGAGCGCCCGCATGCAGTACACGGCCACATCGTTCGCCGAACCGTTACAGCGTGTGTTCGACGATGTGCTCGCGCCCGAGCAGGACGTCGACGTCACCCCGACCCGCGAATCGGCCTACCTGGTCGAACGGGTCCGCTTCCAACGGAGGATCCCGGACCGGATCGAGTACCGCCTGTACCGGCCGGTGCTGGCGGCGCTGGCCGGGGTGGGCGCGTCCGCACGGAAGCTGGCCAACGGCAGTGTGCACCGTTACCTCGGCTACGGGTTCTCCGGGCTGGTCGCCGTCCTGCTGGTACTGGCGGTGACCCGGTGAGCGCCGTCGGGACGGTGGCGGTGCTCACCCAGGTCACCGTCGTGGTCGCCGGGGCGCCGCTGCTGACCGGGCTGATGCGGCAGGTGCGGGCCCGGATGGAGGGGCGCGCCGGCGCCGGCGTCGGACAGCCATGGCGGGACCTGCGCAAACTGCTGCGCAAGCAGCCCATCACCCCGGTGGGTACCGGCCCGGCCTTCCGGCTGGCGCCGCTGCTGCTGGTCGCCACCACCCTCGTGGTCGCCGCGCTGGTGCCGCTGGCGTCCACCGCCACCCCGGTGCGTGACAGCGCGGACCTGCTCGTCGTGGTGACGCTGCTGGCGCTGGGCACGGTGATCCTGGCGCTGGCCGGCCTGGACACCGGGACCGCCTTCGGGGGCATGGGCGCGTCCCGCGAGATGACCGTGGTCGCCCTGGTGGAGCCGACCATCCTGCTGTCGGTGGTCGCGCTGTCGATCCCGGCCGGGTCGACCAACCTGCCCGCCATCGTCGCGCACGGCGTCCACGACCCGGCCCGGCTGGCCTCCCCCGCCAGCCTGCTGGCCGGTGTCGCCCTGGCCGTGGTCACCCTCGCCGAGACCGGCCGGCTGCCGGTGGACAACCCGTCCACGCACCTGGAACTGACGATGATCCACGAGGCGATGATCCTGGAGTACGCCGGCGGGGACCTTGCCCTGATCGAGCTCGGCGCCCAGATGCGGCTGACGGTGCTGCTGGGCCTGCTCACCAGCCTGTTCGTCCCCTGGGGGATCGCCACCGGCACCGCGGCGGCGGCCCTGCCGCTGGCACTGGCGCTCTTCGCCGGGAAGGTCGCCCTGCTCGGCGCCGGGCTGGCCGCGGCCGAGGTGTTCTGGGCGAAGATGCGCCTGTTCAAGGTGCCCGAGCTGCTCGCCGGCTCCTTCCTGCTCGCGCTGCTCGCCGTCGGCGCCTCGTTCTTCCTACCCGGAAACTGAAGCCCGCCCATGACCCTGTCTCGCCGCCCCGCGCCTCGCCGCCCCGCACAAGGTGGGCCACGATGAGCACCGGCACGTACACCCAACTGCTCGACCTGGCCTGCGGAGTGTTCCTGCTCGCCGCCGTGCTGGTGCTGTGGCGCCGCGAACTGACCGCGCTCGTGCGCCTGTTCGCCGTCCAGGGGGTGGTGCTGGCCGCCATCGCCGCCCTGTCCGGCATCCACGAGCACCGGTTCGAGCTGCTGGCCGTGGCCGTCGGGATCCTGGTGCTGCGCGCCGGGGTGCTGCCGTACCTGATGCGGCGGGTGCTGGCCGCCAGCGGGGAGACCCGGGAGACCGAGCCGCTGGTCAACGTGGCGGCCTCGCTGCTGACCGCCGCGGCGCTGACCCTGCTCGCCTACGCCGCGTCCCGCCCGCTGGTGGAGCTGGCGCCCAGCCCGGCGACCCGGGCCCTGCCGGTCGGCCTGGCCGTGGTCCTCATCGGCTTCTTCACCCTGGTCACCCGGCGCCGCGCACTCGCCCAGGCGGTCGGGTTCCTGCTACTGGACAACGGCATCACCGCCATGGCCTTCCTGGCCACCTCCGGCGTGCCGCTCATCGTCGAACTCGGGGTCTCCTTCGACGTGCTGCTCGCCGTCCTGGTCCTGCAGATCCTCACGACCCGGATACACGCCACCTTCGGCGGGACCGACATCGACGACCTGCGGGAGCTGCACGACTGATGACCTTCGCCGCCACAGCATCCGCCGCGGTATCCGTCGGCACGGCATCCGTCGGCACGACCTTTGCCGCCTCGGCACCCGCCGGCACCACATCCGTCGCCGCCACGCTGCTGCTGACCGCCCCGGTCGCGGTCGCGCTGGCCACCGCGGCCGGCTACGCCGTGCTCGGCTGGCGGCCGGCCACCGCGTGGGCGGGTCTTGTCTCCCCCGCCACGATCCTGGGCTGCGCGATCGTGCTGGCCGTCCGCGTCCCCGGGCACGGGCCGGTCACCGGCTACGGCGGGCTGGCCCGCGCCGACGCCCTGTCCGCGTGGATCCTGCTGGTCATCGGCGCGGTCGCGGTCCTCGCCTGCGCGGCCGGCCCCGCCTACCTGGCGGCGGAGAACGCCGCCGGGCACACCGACGCCCGCGGCGCGCGCCGCTACGGCATCCTGGTGCACGCGTTCCTGGCCGCGATGGCCGTCGCCGTCCTGGTGGCCAACCTCGGGGTGCTGTGGGTCGCCATCGAGGCCACCACCATCGTCACCGCCTTCCTCGTCGGCCACCGGCGGACCCGCGCCTCGGTCGAAGCCGCCTGGAAGTACGTCGTCATCTGCTCCGCCGGGATCGCCCTGGCCTTCCTGGGCACCATCCTGATCTACTACGCCGCCCGGCAGGCCGGCATCGCGGAAGCCTCCGCCCTGGACTGGCCGGTGCTCGTCGCGAGGGCGCACGAGCTGGATCCGGCCGTCACCCGGATGGGGATCGCCCTGGTCATCCTGGGGTTCGGCGCCAAGGCCGGGCTGGTGCCGCTGCACGCCTGGCTGCCCGACGCGCACAGCCAGGCCCCGGCGCCGGTGTCGGCGCTGATGTCCGGGGTGCTGCTGGCGGTGTCCTTCACCGCGATCCTGCGCTACAAGGTGATCGCGGACGTGGCGCTGGGCCCCGGGTTCGCCCGCACCCTGCTGGCCGGTGCCGCCGTGCTCACCCTCGCCCTGGCCGCCGCCCTGYTGCTCGGGCAACGTGACTACAAGCGCATGCTCGCCTACTCCAGCATGGAGCACATGAGCCTGATCGCGCTCGGCGCCGCCGCCGGCAGCCGGCTGGCGGCCTCCGCGGTGCTGCTGCACATCGCCGGCCACGGGCTGGCCAAGAGCGTCGCGTTCTGCTCCAGCGGGCACATCCTGCACCTGCGGCACACCACCCGCATCGGCCGGGTGCGCGGCCTGCTGGGCCAGGCGCCGGTCCTCGCCGCCGCGTTCGGCCTGGCTGTGCTGGCGCTGCTCGGCTTCCCGCCGTTCAGCCTGTTCGCCTCCGAGCTGGCCATCGCCCGCGCCGGTCTCACCGGGCCCGCGGGGCTGGGCTGGGCCACCGCCGCCGCGCTGGTGCTGGTGCTGGCCGCGTTCGCGGCGATGACCGCCCGCACCGCCCACATGCTGCTGGGGCCCGCCCCCGGCCGGGACGGCGACACCACCGCCGCTGTGCCGGCCGAGGGCGGCGGCGGTGGTGTCGCTGTGCCGGTACGGTTCGGTGCCGCGGTGTGGGCGCCACTGGCCGTCGGGCTGCTGGCCTGCGCCGCCCTGGGCGTCAGCGACGTCCCCCTGAGCAGCCTGCTGTCCACCGCCGCCGCGATCACCGGAGGGCCCTGACACCCATGTGCCCCGACCCGACCTCCCGCACCGACCAGCCTCGTCCCGGCCCACGCCACGCCGGCCGGGACGTGATCGACACCGGGGTCACCGAGCTGCCCCGGCGGGTCCGCGAGATGCTGGCCGACGGCCACCGTCTCGCCCTGGTCGCGGCCCACCACGACGGCGCCGACGCCCCGGGCGGCCCGGCCATCCGGGTGGTGTACCTGTTCGTCAAGGGCCCGCCCGACTCCCGCGTCGAACTGCACGTCCGCCTCGATCCGGACACCCCGGCGCTGCCGAGCCTCGCTCATCTGTCCTTCCCCGCCGGCCGGTTCGAGCGCGAGATGCGTGACCTGCACGGCATCGTCCCGCTGAACCATCCACTGCCCCGCCGGCTGGTGCGTCACCCGCACTGGCCCCGCGGCTGGTATCCGATGCGGCCCGACGCCAGCCCCCCGCCGCCGTTCGCCGAGCCCGAGGGCCCCTTCCCGTTCCTGACCGTCGAAGGCGACGGCGTCTACGAGATCCCGGTCGGGCCCGTCCACGCCGGTCTGATCGAACCCGGCCACTTCCGCTTCTCCGTCGTCGGCGAGACCATCCTCAAGCTCAAGGCCCGGCTGTGGTTCGTCCACAAGGGCATCGAGAAGCTCTTCGAACAGCGGGACGTGGCGCAGGGGCTGCCGCTGGCCGAGCGGATCAGCGGGGACACCGCTGTCGGCCACGCGCTGGCCTACTGCCTCGCCGTCGAGGAGGCCACCGCCACCACCGTCCCCGAACCGGCCCGGCGCGCCCGGGCGCTCCTGCTCGAGCTCGAACGGCTGCACAACCACGTCGCCGACCTCGGCGCGCTGTGCAACGACGTCGGTCACGGCATCCTCAACGCCCAGGCCCAGCGCGTCCGCGAACAGCTGCTGCGCCTCAACCAGGAGGTCACCGGGCACCGTCTGCTGCGCGGGGGCGTCATCCCCGGCGGCGCCGCCGTCCGTGCCCTGCCGGATCCGGCCCGCATCCGCGCGATCGGTGACGACATCCGCGACATCGTCGCCCTCGCCCTCGGCCACAGCACCGTACGTGACCGTTTCACCGGCGCCGCCCGCCTCGACAGCCGGGCCGCCCGCGACCTGGGCTGCCTGGGCTACGTCGCCCGGGCCAGCGGCGTACGGGTGGACGCCCGGCAGGCCCATCCGTTCCTCGACTACGGCGACGCCCTCACCGTCCCTGTGCACACCAGCGGTGACGTCCTGGCCCGTTTCCTCATCCGGGCGGAGGAGATCGACGTCTCCCTGGCCCTCGTCGAGAAGCTCGCCGAGGGCCTCACCCCCGGCGTCACGCGCGCCGAGCTCGGGCCCGCTTCCGGGCCTGGCCGGGACGACATCCCCGGCCGGGCTGGTCCGCTCCTGGAGCCCGGTTCGGAAGCGGACCCCGGCTCGGACCTGGGCCCCACCGGCCCGCTCTCTGGCCCCGGTTCAGGTGTGGGCCCCGGCCCGGACGTGGGCCCGGACGTGGGTATCGGTTCGGGGACAGGCCCCGCTTCGGGGGTGGGCATCGTCGAGGGCTGGCGCGGCACCATCACCACCCGCGTCGAGCTCGCCCCCGACCGCGCCCTGGCCCGGGTGAAGGTCGTCRACCCGTCCTTCTTCAACTGGCCCGCCCTGCCCATCGCCCTGGCGGACACCATCGTCCCCGACTTCCCCCTGACCAACAAAAGCTTCAACCTCTCCTACGCCGGCAACGACCTGTGACCCCGCGCCGCCGTCCGGAGGCCGCTCAAGCAGCCGCGCAACGGACGACGGCATTCAAGCGTTTCCGCAGGCCACGAGCCCCATCCGGAAAAACACCGACCAAGATTCCCCCGTATCCCGAAACGGGATACGGGAACAAAAATCGATCATGTTAATGAGGGCACAAGTGGCTGCCCCAGCAACCACTTACGTACTCGTTCCGGTGCGGGAGTGTGGCGGGGGGCGGATCCTTCGGCATACCCGCGATCGTCGGGGCGAGCGGTGAAGGCGTCGGCTCGGCTCGAGCGGCTGCGCGAAGGCAGCGGTGGTCAGCCGGCCGGGGCGGGGTGGCTACGGCCGGTCTGCATTCGCTGGCTGGGTGGCCAGGAGGTCGAGCAGGTCGACGGTGACCTCGTGCAGGCTCGGGCGGACGGTCAGCTCGGCGGCCAGCGGATGGGCCGTCGATGCCGTCACGGAAGGTAGCGACGGGACGAAGATCGTCGGGCAGCCGGCGTCGAGGCCGGCCCGGGCCCCGGCCTCGCTGTCCTCCAGGACCACGCAGCGGGCCGGGTCGGCCCCGAGCAGCCGCGTCGCTGTCAGGTACGGCTCCGGATGCGGCTTGCGCCGGCTCACCTCGTCCCCGGCGACCGTCACCGCGAACCGGTCGGCGCCAACCGCGGCCAGCACCGGATCCATCAGGACCCGGAACGACGACGACACCAGGGCGGCCGCGATCCCGGCGGCGGCCAGCGCGTCCAGCAGCGCCACGGCGCCGGGCATGGGGACGATCCGCTCGGACTCGCCGAAGAGCTCGGCGGTCCGTTCGATCAGGAAACGGGCGGCGGCGTGCGGGTCGGCGTCGGGCACCCCGAGCATCGACAGCATCAGCGGCAGGGCGGTGTCCACGCCGTGACCGATCATCGCGGCCTTGATCTCAGGGGTGAAGCGGGCGCCCAGGCTGGCCGCCAGCTCGTGCTCGGCCACCGTCCACAACGGCTCGGTGTCGACGAGCAGCCCGTCCATGTCGAACAGAACGGCGGCGACACCGCCGCGCCCCCGCGGCCCGCGCCCCTGCAGCCCACCGTCGCCTGCGGGGCCCACCGGCACCGTGTCGTCACCAGGGCCGTGAGCATCGAACAAGGCCGCGCCCGCGGGACGCACCGGCCGCTGGTTGTCACCGGGCCTGTGGGCACCAGGCAGGACCGCGTCCACGGGATGCACCAGGGCCTGCTCTCCTCGGGCGGGCCGGCTCCCTGACAACGGCCGGGTCTCTCCCAGCCAACCAGGCTCGGCGTCATCGACGCCAGAACACGTGACGCGGATCATCCTGACCCAGGCCGCCTCGCAGATCTCTACCGGACTCCCAGAACGACCGTTCATGGGAGTCCTTTCAGCGCAGGGTGGGAACAGCCCGGATCTGTGACAGGCCGGGACGGGAGAGGGAGTCTGTTGTCTGGCAGGCCCGGTCGGCGGCGGTAAGCAGACCGGTGAGCTCGGCCGCCATTGTCAGGGGAAGGAGTGGCGCTGCCGCGGTGGTGAAGGTGCGGAAGTACGGCATCTGCTCGCGGAAGGGGCCGCGTGCCTGCCAGAAGGTGTCCGGGTCGTCGGCGCGGGCCGCCCGGCGCAGCACCGACCCGAACGCGACGATCTTGTCTGCGGTGATGGCCAGCAGAGCCGGCATGTCGGCGGCGGCGAGCCGGTGGACACGGTCGAGCGTCTGTTCGCGGCTGGTATGTGGGTTGCGCATGGCGTGATGTTCGGTTTCCAGTACGCGGATGATCCGGAGGGTGTCCGCGCCGAGCAGGGACGTCACCAGCGGGTCGAGTTGGTCGGGTGGGGCCAGTTCGGGGCGTCGTGCAGGAGGACCGCGGCCAGCAGCGCGGGCGGGGCAGCCGGATGATGCCGGCCGAGTACGACCGTGACGCGGACCGCGTGGGCGAGTGCCGGGGCGCCGTCGATGCTGTGACCGGAGCACCAGCGCCGGGCAAGCTGTAGCGCGCTGGTAACGGTGGGATGGCGCGGTGGGAACAATATGGTCATGACCGGATCTCCCGAGCGGCCGGCCGATGATGCTCTGATCTGTGTGACCTGCCCGTCCCGGGTCCTGCCCCGCGGGCGGTTCGATGTCGCCGCAGGCCCCGACCCCCGCCGGCACACACTCGACCGGGCGGCCGGTTATCAGGTGGATCAGGCCAGCGGGGTTGCGGTCTGCGTGCATCCCCACAAGGTTGGTCTGCCCGCCGGGGCCTACGCCAGCGAGGGCGCCACGGTGCCGGCCGGCACCCCGGCTGCCGTCGAGACGGGGGACGGGTGGGACGACCCGGACCTTGTTGACCGTCTGCTCGACGCCGCCGGGCCGGATGTGGTGGACATGCGGCGGGCGCTCGTCGCTGAGACGCCCGCCGCGGCCCGGCAGAGATTCCCGCGGCTGCGGGCGGTGTTCCGGCGCCGGTCAGCCCGGTAGTGCCGGCTCCGGGACGTCGAAGGTGATGCGGTGGGCGCGGCCGCCGGGATTGATGCCGACGGAGGCGTACAGGCCGTTGAGGATCGTGTGCCGTCGGGCGGTTTCCTGTGCGCCGATCCAGTACCGGCGGTTGGGTTCACCCCAGCCGGCGGCCTGGTAGCACGCGTCGGTGTAGCAGCCCGGTTCGTAGTCGAACTGTTCCTGGTCGGTCATGTGGACCAGGTCGAGCGCGAGGCTGCGTTGCATGCGGGAGATGAGAGTGTGCTGGGCGAGGACGGCGTGGACCATCTCGTCCACCGGGGCCGCGACAGCAAGCTCGGCGGCGGCCTCGTTGCCGCCGGTGAGGGTGAAGACTGTTGTTTTCAGGGCCAGGGTGCGGATGGCTTCGTCGAACAGCGGCGGGCCGTCGAGCGTCAGGTCCCATTCGGTGATGATCGGGTAGCCCGTGAACGTCGCCCAGCACTYGGGATAGAGCAGGGCTGCTTCCTTCAGCCGCAGGAATTCGGGGTAGTTCCGGATCTGCCTGATGATCTCTGTGGTGCGGTGGCCGACATCCTCGGGAGCGGGCGCGGTGACGGTCATGACGGTCCCTTTCCGTGGATGGGTGGGTGCACGCGCCGGCCCGCGGCCCTGCCCATGGCTGACGGGGGTGGGCGTGGGACGGGCCGGCGCGCGTCGGACAGGCCCCCGCCCTGCTCACCAGGCACGGTCGGCGGGGGCCTGGTCTTCAGGTCCCCGGCCGGGACGGGTGGAACGGGAAGGCGACCGGGATCACTCGGCCATCCAGCCCGTGGCTTTCCGCGTGGTGGTCGGCGGCGGCCACGCTGGGGAACGGCATGCGGACTTCGACCGGCCGCTGATCCGGTCCGTAGACCACGACGGCGTACAGCACRTGTCCGCGGGAACACCGGGCCGAGGCCGGGTCTGGATCGTGCAGGTCCCGGTTCGTGGCACGACATTCCCGTTCGTGAATCGGCTGCGTGGCCGGCCGGTTATCGTGCCGACACGAGTACGACACAACGTGCCGGCGGGGTAACAACAGGACGTGACAGATCGCCACGCCGTACGGAGTTACGGGGTAGCAGGCGGCTGTTACCCCCGCTGGATGCCGGGAGGCGCGCCGATGGGTGAAGGCGGAGCGAAGCGGGAGCTGGCCAGCCGCATCCGGGAACTACGACTGGCCGCCAGCCTTTCCCAGAAGCAGCTCGCTGACCGGGTGGGCTTCGAGCGCGGCTACGTCTGCCAGGCCGAATCGGCGCGGGGAGTGCCGTCGGAAAATCTCGTCTACGCCCTCGACCGGGCATTGGACGCAGCCGGGGAACTGCGTACCCTGCGTGAACAGGCCCGGCGAGAGCAGCAGGCACGCCGCTACGGCCTGCCCAACCCGCGGGAGGTGACGGACACGGACCGGCGAGAGTTCGTCCAGTCAGGGGCGCTGGCCGCGGCCGCGGGTATGGCGGCCGACGTGTCACGGCTGATCGCCTCGGTGGATCCCGACCCGCTGACCATGGAAGAGATGGAAGCCGACGTCGACCGCATCGCGGCCACATACATGACCACACCTCACCAGGTCCTGACACCACGGGTGCTGGACGGGTGGCGTGAGGCGGAAAAAGCGCTGGCCGGACGGGTCAGCCTGGCCTTTCCGTAAGCGGGTGACGGTACTCGCGGGCCAGTACAGCTACTACCTGGCCCGGTTGGCGTTCAACACCGGCGACGACATCGCGGCCCGCCGGTTCGCGGTGCTGTCCTCCCAGTACGCCGACGACGTCGGCGATTCGCTGCTGACCGGAGCAGCGGCGGGACTGCGCTCGTCGATCGCCTACTACGGCGGCCGGTTCCACCTGGCCGCCGACCTGGCCGCGCAGGCACGGCCGTCCGCGCACCCGTACCTGCGGGCCCGGCTGGCCGCCTATGAAGCCCGCGCCCGAGCCACGGCCGGCGACGTCGGCGGCGCCCAGACCGCACTCACAGCGATGGCCAACAGCCTGTTCGACTCGGCGCCGATGTTCGGTGAACCCCCGTTCGACGCCGAAGCCGTCGCCGGGTTCACCGCGGTCGTCGCCGGACGGCTCGGCGACGGGGAACGCGCCGAGACGCACGCCCGGCAGTCCATCGCCATCCTGGACGCCCGCGGCGGCGGCTACCCGGAGGACTACGGCAACACTCTCGCAGCGCTGTCCGTCGCGCTGCTGGCACGTCCGCGTCCGGAGCCGGAGGAAGCCGCGGCGGTCGCGATGCGCGCGCTGGACGTCGTTGCCGCGTTCCCGACCCGTACGGTCGTGCAGCGGGCCCGGGACCTCTCCGGCCTGTTCGCCGACCACCGCGAGCTGTGCCCCCGGTGGCGGACTTCCGGGAACGGCTCGCGGCCGAGGCGCCGCGGCTGATGCTGACCGCTGGCGCATGACCCTGCACTTCGGTCAGCCGACGACCGTCACCATCCCCACAGTCATCACCGACCGGCTGATCCTGCGCTGCTGGCAACCGGAAGACGTCGGCCCGTACACCGCGATGGCGGCACATCCGGACATGTCCCGCTACACCGGCAGCCCCCGCGACCGGGAAGCCGTCTGGGACATGGAAGCGGCCCTGACCGGCCACTGGCATCTGTGCGGGTTCGGCATGTGGGCCGCGGAAGACCGGTCGAGCGGCGAGTTCGTCGGCCGTGCCGGGCTGTACCGGCCGGAGGGCTGGCCCGGCATCGAAGCCGCCTGGACGATCCGCCGGGACCGGTGGGGGCAGGGGCTGGCGACCGAAGCCGTCTCCCTGATCCACCCGGACAACGCCGCGTCGATCCGGGTTGCCGCCAAGCTCGGCCTGACCGACGCACACCGCACCTTCCGCGGCGACGCCGTCTACGTCGCTGCCCGGCGTACGTGGACGTCCCGCATCGGGTAGGTAAGGCCCAGCACGGCCGGGATCAGGTGGCGAAGTACTTGGCTTCGGGGTGGTGGGCGATGATGGCTGAGGTGGACTGTTCCGGGACGAGCTGGAACTCCTCGGAGAGCTCCACACCGACCCGGCCCGGCGTCAGCAGCTCGAACACCCCGACCTGCTGCTCAAGGTCGGGGCAGGCGGGGTAGCCGAAGGAGTAGCGGGAGCCGCGGTAGCCCTGGCGGAAAACCGCGGCCAGTTCGTCGGCGTCGGCGGCGCCGGTGGGGGTGCCGTCCGGCAGGAGCAGTTCGGCGCGGATCCGCTTGTGCCAGTATTCGGTGAGCGCCTCGGTGAGCTGCACGGACAGCCCGTGTAGCTCCAGGTACTCCCGGTAGGAGTTGGCGGCGAACAGCTCGGCGGTGACCTCGCTGATCCGCCGGCCCATCGTGACGATCATGAACGGTACGACGTCGACCTGGCCGGACTCCTCCGACCGGTAGAAGTCGGCCAGGCACAGCCGGCGGTCCCGGCGCTGGCGCGGGAAGGTGAACCGGGCCCGCTCCGCGCCGTCCCCGGACAGGACGATCAGATCCTCACCCTTGCTCACGCAGGGGAAGTAGCCGTAGACGACGGCCGCCTCCAGCATCCGCTCGGAGGCGATGCGGTCGAGCCACATCCGCAGCCGCGGCCGCCCCTCGGTCTCCACCAGCTCCTCGTAGGAGGGCCCCTCGCCGCCGCGGGCGCCGCGCAGCCCCCACTGGCCGAGGAAGGTCGCCCGTTCGTCCAGGTAGGACGCGTAGTCGGCCAGCGGGATGCCCTTGACGATCCGGTCCCCCCAGAACGGCGGGGTGGGCACCGGGTTGCCGGTGGCCACGTCCGAGCGCGGCGGCGTCTCGGCGGGGGGCTGCCCGGCGCGCTCCTCGACCCGGGCGGCGGCCCGCACGGCCTTGATCCGCTCGGTGCGCTCCCGGCGGGCGCGGCGCTGCGCGGTGCGCGGGTCGTCGGCCAGCGGCGGGGCCTGCCCGCGCTTGGCGGCCATGACCGCGTCCATGAGCGCGAGCCCTTMGAAGGCGTCCCGGGCGTAGCGGACGTCGCCCTGGTAGAGCTCGGCGAGGTCCCCCTCGACGTAGGCGCGGGTGAGCGCGGCGCCGCCGAGCAGCACCGGCCAGGTGGCGGCCACCCCGCGGGTGTTCATCTCCGCGAGGTTCTCCTTCATGACCACGGTCGACTTGACCARCAGCCCCGACATGCCGATCGCGTCGGCGTCGTGCTCCGTCGCCGCGGCCAGGATCGTGCCGATCGGCTGTTTGATCCCGAGGTTGACGACGGTGTAGCCGTTGTTGGACAGGATGATGTCGACGAGGTTCTTGCCGATGTCGTGGACGTCGCCCTTGACCGTGGCGAGCACCAGGGTGCCCTTGCCGCGGCTGTCGGTGCGCTCCATGTGCGGTTCGAGGTAGGCGACGGCGGCCTTCATGACCTCGGCGGACTGCAGCACGAACGGCAGCTGCATCTGCCCGGAGCCGAACAGGTCACCGACGACCTTCATGCCGTCCAGCAGGGTGTCGTTGATGATCGCCAGCGGGTCGCGGGAGCGCATCGCCTCGTCGAGGTCGGCCTCCAGGCCGGTGCGTTCCCCGTCGACGATCCGCCGCTTGAGGCGTTCGTCCAGCGGCAGGGCGGCCAGTTGCTGCGCCCGGGTCGGCCCGCCGGCGCTGCCGTCCACACCCTCGAACAGCTCCAGGAAGCGGGTCAGCGGGTCGTAGCCGTCGCGGCGGCGGTCGTGGACGAGGTCGAGGGCGACCTCGCGCTGCTCGTCCGGGATACGCGCGGTCGGCAGAATCTTCGACGCGTGGACGATGGCCGCGTCCAGCCCGGCGGCGACGCACTCGGCCAGGAACACCGAGTTGAGCACCACCCGGGCCGCGGGCTTGAGCCCGAAGGAGATGTTGGACAGCCCGAGGATGGTCTGGACGTCGGGACGCCGGCGTTTGATCTCGCGGATGGCCTCGATGGTGGCCACCCCGTCGCCGCGGGACTCCTCCTGGCCGGTGCCGAGGGTGAAGGTGAGCGTGTCGACGAAGATGTCGGCCGTGCGCATCCCCCACCGGTCGACGAGATAGTCGATCGTCCGTTCGGCGATCTGTACCTTGCGCTCGACGGTGCGGGCCTGGCCCTCCTCGTCGATGCACATCACCACGACGGCGGCGCCGTGCTCGACGATGGCCGGCATCACCCGGGCGATCCGGGAGTCCGGCCCGTCGCCGTCCTCGAAGTTGACCGAGTTGACCACCGAGCGTCCGCCGAGGCACTCCAGGCCGGCCTCGATGACCGGCGGTTCGGTGGAGTCGAGCATGACCGGCAGCGTGGAGGCGGTCGCGTAGCGGCTGGCGACCTCGCGCATGTCGACGGTGCCGTCCCGGCCGACGTAGTCCACACACACGTCGATCATGTGGGCGCCCTCGCGGGTGGCGGTACGGGCGATCTCGACGACGTCGTCCCAGCGGCTGTCGATCAGCGCGTCGCGGAACGCCCTGGACCCGTTGGTGTTGGTGCGTTCCCCGACCATCAGGACCGAGGTGTCCTGCCGGAACGGCACGGACTGGTAGAGCGAGGCCGCGGCGGCCGGCGGCTCGGCTTCGGCGATGGCCCCGGCCGCCGCCGAGGAGCCCGTCCGGGCGGCGGCCGGGCGGCGGGTGGGCACGCCCCGGCCGGCGACCCGCTCCACGACCTGGCGCAGATGCTCGGGGGTGGTGCCGCAGCAGCCGCCGACGAGCACCGCGCCGTAGTCGCGGGTGAAGGCGTCCTGGGCGTCGGCGAGCTCCGCCGGGGTCAGCGGATAGGTGGCGCCGTCCCTGCCCAGCTCGGGCAGGCCGGCGTTCGGCATGACCGACAGTCCGACCCGGGCCTGCTGGGACAGGTAGCGCAGGTGCTCGCTCATCTCGGCCGGGCCGGTGGCGCAGTTCAGGCCGATCAGGTCGATACCGAGCGGCTCCAGCGCCGTGAGCGCCGCGCCGGTCTCCGAGCCGAGCAGCATCGTGCCGGTCAGCTCCACGGTGACCTGCGCGATCAGGGCCACCCGCCGGCCGGCCTCGGCCATCGCGCGGCGTGCCCCGATGATCGCCGCCTTGGCCTGCAGGAGGTCCTGGGCGGTCTCGATCAGGATGGCGTCGACGCCGCCGGCGAGCAGGCCGGCGGCCTGCCGCTGGTAGGCGTCCCGCAGCGGCCGGTAGGTGATGTGGCCGAGGCTGGGTAGCTTGGTGCCGGGGCCCACCGAACCGAGGACGAAGCGGGGCTGGCCGGGTCGGCTCCAGAAGTCGGCAGCCTCACGGGCTATCCGGGCGCCCGCTTCGGCCAGTTCCCCGATACGGTCGGCGATGCCGTACTCTCCAAGATTGGCGAGGTTAGCCCCGAACGTGTTTGTCTCGACTGCGTCACACCCGACAGCGAAGTAGGCGTCGTGGACAGCTCGTACCACGTCTGGACGCGTCACGTTCAGGATCTCGTTACAGCCTTCGTGCCCGTCGAAGTCGTCGAGTGTCAGGCTGGCGGCCTGCAGCATCGTTCCCATGGCGCCGTCGGCCACCACGACGCGCTCGGCCAGGACGGACAGCAGATCTCCTCGCACGTCCGAAGCGTACCGGTAGCATCACCGCCGCCCACGGTCGCAGCTTGTGCTCGCCACTGGGTTCGCCCTGCTTACGGGCCTTCCGGCCGGCAATATTTTCGTCAACTGGACGGTGGAGCGGGACGGGCCGGGGCGGTCTCGCGGCATTTCTCCGACAGTGGGTCACAAGGATCCGCCGGCACGCACGAACGTAGGACGTACCGTTGCACTGTCACAGGGGCAGTGAACCGCCAGGGGGCGGCAGGAGGTGGCAGGTGATCGAGTTCTCCGATGTCGGTCAGCTACGGTCGCCGATCGTAGTGGCTGCCTTCGAAGGCTGGAACGATGCCGCGGACGCGTYGTCCGCGGCCGTCGAGCATCTGGAGTCGACGTTCGACGCGAGAGTCGTCGGCGCCATCGATCCGGACGACTACTACGACTTCCAGGTGAACCGGCCGACGGTGAGCGGGACAGGCGATGCCCGTAAGATCGCCTGGCCGACGACCCGGCTGTCGGTGGCGAGTCCGACCAGCGGCGACAGCGACCTGATCCTCATCCGTGGTCTTGAGCCGAACATGCGCTGGCGCAGCTTCACCGACGAGCTGATCGAGGCCGTGCACGCCCTGGGCGGCGAGACGGTGGTCAGTCTCGGCGCGCTGCTCGCGGACTCGCCGCACACCCGCCCGGTGCCGATCAACGGCACCGCCGGGGACGCCGGCACCGCCGCCCGTTTCCGGCTGGACGCGTCGAAGTACGAGGGTCCGACCGGCATCGTCGGGGTTTTCGCGGACGCGTGTACCCGCGCCGGGCTGGCGTCGGTGTCCTTCTGGGCCGCGGTCCCTCACTATGTGGCGAACCCACCCTGCCCGAAGGCGACGCTGGCGCTGCTGCGCCGGGTCGAGGACCTGCTCGACATCGAGATCCCCCTCGATGACCTGCCCGAGCGGGCCCGGGCCTGGGAACGCCAGGTGGACGAGCTTGCCGCCGGTGACACCGAGGTCGCCGAGTACGTCCGTGCGCTCGAGTCGAGGGAGCCGGAGACCGAGTTGCCGGAGGCCAGTGGGGACGCGATCGCCCGCGAATTTGAACGGTACCTGCGCCGTCGCGGGCGGTAGTCACCCAATCCCTGATCTGATCTTCGAACACCCTGCTCGAATGTGATATACGACACAGGGCCTCCCCGTCGCCCGTCATGGCACTCCACCGCCCGACGGCCGCCGTTGCTCGGCGGCTACTCCTCGACGACCTCGGCGTCGATGATGTCCTCGTCGTCACGGTAACGCGAGGAGCCACCGGCCGCCTTCGCCGCCCGGGCGAAAAAGCTCGTATCCGCAAAGCTCGTAGCAGCGTTTGTATCGGTGCTCGCGGCAGTGACTTTCTGCTCCGAGTCTATCACCGTCTGCGCGGATGTGGCCGCGTCCGGACGGTACGCCGTGGTCCGTTCACGCTCCTCGACGCCCGCGGGATCGCTTGCGCCCGCAGCGGCGGACGCGGCCCCGGCCCGGGCCAGCTCCGTGACCGCCCGGTCGATCTCCTCGTTGTTGACCAGGCTGCGCAGCCGCAGCAGCGCGCCGAGCACCTCGCCCTGCTGGTGGCGCAACGTCTCCAGGTTGCCGGACAGCCGCGCGATCTGCGTCTCGACGTCGGCGTGCCGCTGCCGGGCCTGAAGCCGGGACTGCTCGACCGCGTCGAAGAGCAGCTTGTCCGCCTGCTCACGCGCCCTGCGCACGATGGGATGGTTGGCGGCGGAGTCCTCGACGACCTCCTGAAGGGCCCGTTCCGCGATGCCGCGGGCACCCGCGACGATCTCGTCGGCCTCCTGCTGCGCGATGGCCAGCATGATGCCGATCCGTCCACCCGCCTGCGCCGCGGACCTGTCGGGCAGTTGGGACTCGGCGTCCCGACGGAGGCGTTCGCTCTCCAGCGCCRCCTCGGCCGCGGCCGCCCGGGCCGTCACCTGGCCCGCGTACCGCCACAGCGTGTCCAGGTACTCCTCGACCTGCTGGGGGTCGTAGCCCCGCGCCACCTCGTCGAATGTCGGCCGTTCGCCGAATGCCGGTCGTTCGCCGTAGGTTCCAGCGTCTGCCCGCTGGTAGTGGGCGCCCATCAACGTGAACATCCTCCAGGCACGACAGGGTCAAGGTACAAACCGGTCAAGGTACAACCGGGTCAAGGTCCACCCCGAGTAGCGAGTCGATGATGGCACGCGCCAGTCCGGGAGCCTCAGGGTCCTGCCCGCCCACGGTCAGCGCCGTGGCCGCCCAACGGTCGACCGCGGCGAGCGCACCCGGAGCGTCAAGATCGTCTGCGAGGTGCCGGCGGACGTCGTCGAGCAGTGGCCGGGCGTCGGGGGCACTCGCACCGGCGGTTGCCGCCTGCCAGCGGGCCAGCCGGTCACGGGCGGTGTCGATCGCGCCCGGCGTCCACTCCCACCCCACGGTGTGYCGGTGGTCGAGCAGGGCAAGCCGGATCGCCGCCGGCTGGACACCGCCGCGCAGCAGCCGGGAGACGAACTCCAGGTTCCCCCGCGACTTCGACATCTTGTGCCCACCGAGCGAAACCATGGCGGTGTGCACATAGGTGCGGGCGAACGGCCACACCCCACTGGCCACCTCGGCGTGGGCGACGCCGCACTCGTGGTGGGGAAACACCAGGTCGGTGCCGCCGCCCTGAATGTCGATGCTGTCCCCGAGATGCGCCAGGGCGATAGCGGCACATTCGATGTGCCAGCCCGGCCGGCCCGGCCCGAACGGGGAAGGCCATGAGGGTTCCCCGGCGCGTTCCGCCCGCCACAGCAGCGGATCGAGCGGATCCTCCTTGYCCACGCGCCGCGGATCACCACCGTTGYCCGCGGCCCGGGTGACCATTTCGGCATGGCTGAGGTGGGAGACCTCGCCGAAGCGGGGAGCCGCGCCGATCGGGAAATAGATGTCCTGTTCTACCGGATAGGCCGCGCCACGGTCGCGCAACTGCTCGATCAGTTCGATGACGAGGGGAATCGACTCGACCGCCCCGGCGTACACCGCGGGCGGAAGGATACGCAGCGCGGTCATGTCGGCGCGGAACAGCTCGGTCTGACTGCGGGCAATCTCCCGCCAGTCCAGGCTGTCCCGCCGGGCCCGCTCGAACAGCGGGTCGTCGACGTCGGTGACGTTCTGGACGTAGACGACGTCATGCCCGGCATCCAGCAGAACCCGGTACGCCAAGTCGTAGGTGAGATAGGTGAATGCATGCCCAAGATGCGTGGCATCATACGGGGTGATCCCGCAGACGTACATTCGGACTGTCTGCCCCGCGGCGAGTGGGCGCACGGCGCGGGTGGCCGTGTCGGAAACCCGGAGGGGTAATCCCCGGCCAGGCAGCCGGGAGCGGGAGGGAGCCGGCCAGGATTGCATACAGTCAGCGTAGCCGGACGCGCGGAACGCGCAGTCGCTTCGTGGGATCCGTGGGTCCGCGCTGGCCGGCCGGTTGGTCAGTTGGTCAGAAGGGCGGCCAGGGGATTGCCGGCCAGTCACCAGACGGCATCGGAAAACGGCGTTCGGTCAGCAGACGGCCCACTCGGGCCCGCAATCCGTTGATTTCCGCGTTGCTGAGAAGGTCCGCGAGCTCCGCCGCAAGCGGGCCGCCGAGAGCCTCCCGCAGGCAGCTGAGCAGTTCGACCTCGTCCGTGCGCAGGCGCTGTCCCCGCCACGTCCACAGCACTGTCCGCAGTTTGTTCTCGACGTGAAAGGTCACCCCGTGGTCGACGCCGTAGACGCGGCCGGACGGGGCGGGCAGCAGATGCCCTCCCTTACGGTCGGCATTGTTGATCACAGCGTCGAACAGGGCGATCGTCCGTAGCCGGGGATCATCGGAACGGGTGAGAGCGATCAGGTCGACGGTCTCGTCGACGTCGATCCACAGCTGGACCATGCCCGTCCCGAACGGGCCGCCCCGCAGCACCGTGGGCGGCACGATCCCCGTCCCGGTCTCCTCGGAGACCAGGTAGGCCGCGCGTTCACGGCCGGCCAGCGTCCCGTCGGGGAAGTCCCACAGCGCGCGTTCGCCGCGCACCGGCTTGTAGATACACCGGCCGTCGACCCCGTCCAGGCTGATCTCGCAGTACAGGGTGGTGTTGCTGGCCTCGAGCAGGCGTCCGGTGACGGTGATCTCGCCGTCCCGCAGCAGTGTGAGGGCATCGGACGCGTCGAGGCCCCCGGTGTCGGCCAGATCGGGTGCTGGCCCCGGCCGTCCAGGCGGGGTGACGTTGGAAGCGGGCTCGCTCACGCCACCCAGTCTGGACGGCCGGGCACGCGCCCGTCCCACCGTGTGGCCCACCCTGCTTATGGTTCGGCCTACGCCCCGCCGCCTACGACCGCGTCGCCCTTGTCGGCGGGGAACATCCACGGCGCTGGCAGCAGGTCGGCGACGGAACCACCCCGGTCGTTCACCCGGATCACGAACGGCCGCCGTTCGGTGTAGCGGATGATGGTCAGCGAGCAGGGGTCGATCAGTATCCGCTGGAACAGGTCGAGGTGGATGCCCATGGCGTCCGCGACGATCGCCTTGATGACGTCGCCGTGGGAGCAGGCCAGCCAGACCGCCGCCGGCCCCAGCCGGGCGTTCCAGTCCCGCACCGCGGTGACGGCCCGGTGCTGGGTGTCACGCAGCGCCTCGCCGCCGGGGCCGGGGAAGACCACCGCGCTGGGATGGTCCTGGACGGTCCGCCACAGCGGGTCGGCGGTCAGCACCTTCGTCTCCTGGCCGGTCCAGTCGCCGTAGTGGCACTCCCCCAGYCGGTCGTCGAGCGTGACGGCGTCCCACTCCCGCGTGCCCGAGCCCCCCTCGGCGTTGGTGCCGGTGCCAGGCCCGGCCCGGCTGGCGTCACCGTCCTGACCGTCCTGGGTGCCTTCGCCCTGGTCCGCGGCGGCCGCCCGCTGCCGCGCGACGATCGCCTCGGCGGTCTCCCGGCAGCGTTGCAGCGGGCTGGAGACGACGGCGGTGAGCGGGACGGACGCCAGCCGCCCGGCCAGCGCGCCGGCCTGCGCCCGGCCTCTGTCGTCGAGGCCGACACCCGGCGTCCAGCCGAGCAGGATGGAGCCGGTCACCGCGGTCAGCCCGTGGCGTACGAGCAGAACGGTGGTCACCGCGGCTGCCCGACGGTGCCCCGCACGACGATCCCTACCGCGATCTTTGCCGCGGCCTGCATGACGATCTGCACGATGCCCACCCGCGAGACGCTGTGTTGCCGGGACGAGTTCCCGGGACCTGCCCCCCGGGACCTGGTTCCCGGGATGATCGCCGTCATGGCGTGGCCGCGACCACTCCGGAAGCGACCAGAAGGAGTACCAGGCTACCCAGCGCCACCCGGTATGCGACGAACACCATCGTGCTGTGCCGAACTAGGAACTTCAACAGACCGGCTATGGAGGCGTACCCGACGGCGAAGGCGAGGATGGTCGCGATCACCGTGGCCCCGATGCCGGCGCCGCCGTCCTCGCCGATCTTGCGGAGCTCCAGCAGGCCGGAGAGCACCACGGCGGGGATCGACAGCAGGAAGGAGTAGCGCGCGGCCGCCTCCCGGGTGAGCCCGACCAGCAGCCCGGCGGTCATCGTCGACCCCGATCGGGACACCCCCGGGATGAGCGCGCACGCCTGGGCGCACCCGATGATGGCCGCATCCCGCGGCCCGATGTCGTCGACGTCGCGTTTGAGCGTGGCCTTCCGCTCGGCGTACAGCAGCGCCAGGCCCAGCAGGATCAGCGCCGCGCCGATCACCCACAGGTTGCGGGCACCCGTTTCGATCTGGTGCTGGAAGGCGAAGCCCACCAGCCCGATCGGGATCGTGCCCAGCCCGATGTACCAGCCGAGGCGGGAGTCGAGCGTACGGCGGATCTCCGGGTCCCGCAGGCCCCGCGCCCACGCCAGCGCGATCCGGCTCAGATCCCCGCGGAAGTAGATCAGGACCGCGGCCATGGTCCCGAGCTGGGTGACCGCGGTGAACGCCGCGCCGGGATCCTCCCAGTCGAAGAACGCCGGGACGATCCGCAGGTGAGCCGTACTGGAGATCGGCAGGAACTCCGTCAGCCCCTGCACGGTGCCCAGCACGACTGCTTCCAGGGCGTTCACTCCCGGTCTCCTCTGTGTGTGGCTCTGGTATACGGCACTACATGATCAACACTGGGCATGGTTGCCGTCACCGCGATCGGCACGACAGGGCCGGTGTCGATGATCGGAATACGAGCCGCCACCGCGAGACCTGCTCAGGGTAGCTGTCCCGACGCCACACGCCCGGCTGCCCGGATCTGTCGTGGCGGAGCCCGACGGGTCGCATCGACCTTAGCGGCACCTGCCCGCGGGCCTTCGTCCGAGGTTCCCCCGGGGGCAGGGGCCGTCGTTCCGCTGATCGTCCGTGGGTCCCCCGTCGCTCCCGCATCGGTCATCCGTCGGCCGCCACGCCGACGCCGGCACGGCCGGCAGGGACACCGGGACGGCCGGCGGGAAGAAAAGGATGGGAAGCGGGAAAGACGGGAAGGACGGGAACGAAGACGGCCAGGCAGGAGACAGGACAGGCAGGAAACATCCAGCATCGGACGTCACTGTCAGTAACTACTGGTGGCACGTCGGGATTCGGCGCGCAACGGCCGGTCCGTCGGCCGCTCTAGACTGCCGGCATGCCGGCCGAGACCATCTCCACCGACGCGCTACCCAGCCTGGCCAGCGACGGGGTACCAGCGGACGGCCCGGCGAACGGCACGGCCGTCGACCCGGCTGTGCTGTTCACGGCCTTCTGCGCTGCCGGGCTGTGGCCGGGTCTCGGCCGGACGACCGCGGCCCGCCTGCCCGACGCCGGGATCCGCACCCCGTCCGACGTGGACGCGACCCGGCTGGCGACCGTCCCCGGCGTCCCTCCCGCACGGGCCCGGCGGCTGGTGGAGTCCTTCTCCGCCGCCGGGGGCGCCTATGCCGCGGCCGAGCTGCTGATCCTGGCCGATCTGCCGGTCCGTCTGGTCCACCGGCTGGTCGACGAACTCGGGCCGGGGGTGGCCGACGCCCTGCGCGCCGATCCGTGGGCGTTGCTCGCCGCGGGCGAGGCGGAGCTCACCCAGGCCGACCGGCTGGCCCGGGCCATGGGTGCGCGCCGCGACGACGACCGCCGTGGCCCCGCGGTGGTCACGTACCTGCTGCGCCGGGCCGCGTCCCGCGTCGGGGACACGGCAGCGGAGGTGGGCCCGCTGCTGCAGGCCGCCGCCCGCGACGGGGTCGGGGACCCGGTGGCGGCGCTGGGCAGCGCCGTCGAGGACGGTCAGGTGGTCATCACCGGTGAGCTGGCCGCGCTCGAGCGGTACGCCACGGCGGAACAGACCCTGGCCGAGGGGGTCGCGCGGCTGCTGGCCCTCGCCGAGCCGCTGCGCCCCGGATCCGTCCGCCCCCGGCCGGCCACAGCGACCACAGCGACCCCAACGGGCGCGACACCGGCGCGTCGACCGGCCGCCGCCGACGATGACGATCTTCCTGGCATGTTCGACGCCCTGGACGACATCGACGGTCTCGATCTCGATGACGGCGAGGAGCCGGGCGGTCCCGCGGACGCCGCTGCCGGGGCGGCTTCCCCGGCAGCGGACGCGGACGGGCCCGAGGGGGCGGACGAGAACGATGAGGACGACGAGAACCTTGCCGCGGTCCTGGCCGGCCTGGACGAGACCCAGCTGCACGCCGCCCGCACCGCCCTCGACGCGGGCGTGAGCCTGCTCACCGGCGGGCCGGGGACGGGCAAGAGCCGGACGGTCGCCGCGGTCGTGCGGCTCGCCCGCGCCGCCGGCGCGCAGGTGGCCCTGGCGGCCCCGACCGGCCGGGCCGCCAAACGGCTGGAGGAGCTGTGCGAGTGGCCGGCGAGCACGCTGCACCGGCTGCTGCAGGCGCAGGGCACCTCCGGGACCTTCGCGCGCGACGCCGACAACCCGGTCGAGGCGGACCTCGTCGTGGTCGACGAGGTGTCCATGCTCGACGCCGAGCTCGCCGCGGCCCTCGTCGACGCCTGCGCGGACGGCACCCATCTGCTGCTCGTCGGGGACCCCGCGCAGCTGCCCAGCATCGGCCCGGGCCGGGTGCTGGCGGACCTGCTGGCGGCCGGGGTGGTGCCCGTGACCGAGCTGCGGCGCCTCTACCGGCAGTCCGAGGGCGGGGGGATCGCGACGCTGGCGACGGCCGTGCGCGCCGGTGAGCTGCCCCCGCCCCCGTCCGGACCGGACCGCGAGGTGGTGGTGGTGCCCACCCGCAGCACGGGCGAGGCGGCACACCGGGTCGTCCAACTGGTCACCGACTCCATCCCGCGGGCGCTGGGCATCCCGGTCGCGGACATCCAGGTGGTGACCCCCGTCCACGGCGGCCCCGCGGGGACGCAGGCGCTCAACGCCGCGCTCAAGCAGGCGCTCAACCCCGGTACCCGGGCGGGCGGCGGGTTCGACGTCGGGGACCGGGTGGTGGCCACCGCGAACCATCTCGACGACGGGTTCGCCAACGGCGAGATCGGCGTGGTGACCGCGGTCGGTGACAAGGGCGCGCTCACGGTGGCGTTTCCCGGCGGGGCGGTGGAGGTCCCGGGCGGGATCGTCGGGGACCTGCGGCACGGCTGGGCGGTCACGGTCCATCGGGCCCAGGGCAGCGAGTGGCCGGCGGTGGTGGCCGTGTTCCCGCCGGAGGCGGGCCGGATGCTGACCCGTCCGCTGATCTACACCGCGTTGACCCGGGCACGGCGGCATCTGTCGGTGGTGTCCGTCAACGGCCCGGCGCTGCGGGCCGCGGTGCACCGCTCCGGCGGCCGGCAGCGCGCCACCCTGCTGCCGGCCCTGCTCGCCCAGGAGATCCAGCCTGAGGCGGCCGACGAGGAGGGACGGCAGGCCGAAGCATGAGCCCATCCGAACTTTCCCCCGCCCCCGTGCGGGCCGCGGCCGATCAACCGGCCGACACCGACGATCGGCAGGCCGGCACTGTGAGTACCGTCTCGCTGGTGAGAGCCGACTTTTCCGGGGGCCCGGTGGCGGATCCGCCCGCGCCGGTGCCCCTCGCGCCGACAGCGGTGTCGGTCATGCCGGCCCCGGCCCCGGCCCCGGCCCCGTCACCGCCGCCGGCGGCGGTGACGGCGGCGGTGACGGAAACGGCGGTGGCGTCGAGCACGGCACCGGCGGTGGTACCGGCGGCAGAGGCGGTGGTGGCGTCCCCTCCGGAGGCGACGTGCGTCCCGCCGGCGGCCGGTCCCGGCGAGGCCGAGCGGCCGTCGACCGCACGCGACTGGGCGGCGCACGGGGAGCGCTGGCTGCGCCGGCTGCTGGTCGTCGGCACCATCGCCGCGATCGTGATCGGGGTCATCGCCCGCTTCGCGACCCCGAGCCATCTGTGGCTGGACGAGTCGCTGACGGTGGAGATCGCCCGCAGGCCGGTCGGCGGACTGCTCGACGCGCTGCGGCGGGACGGCTCACCGCCGCTGTACTACCTGTCGCTGCACGTGTGGATCTCGATGTTCGGGACGGGCGACGTCGCCGTCCGCGCGCTGTCGGGCATCCTGTCGCTGATCACCCTGCCGGTCGCCTGGATCGCCGGCCGCCGGGTCGGTCGGGCGGCGGCGATGTTCGGCAGCGGTGACGCCGACACCCCGCGCCGCACGGGCCTTGCCGCCCTGCTGCTGTTCGCCTGTTCGCCCTACGCGATCCGCTACGGCAGCGAGACCAGGATGTACTCGCTGGTCGTCCTGCTGGTCCTRCTGTTCGGGCTGGCCCTGGTGCGGGCGTTGGAGCGGCCGACCCGCCGCCGGCTGGTGGTGCTCACCGTGGCCACCTCGGCGCTGGTCTACACCCACTACTGGACGTTCCTGCTGCTCACCACGGTCGCGGTCTTCCTCGCGGTGCAGGCGCTGCGCCGGGTGAGCTACCGCCGTCCCGCGCTGTCGGCCCTGGCGGCGATGCTCGCCTCGGCGGTGCTGTTCGCGCCGTGGATGCCGTCCTTCCTGTTCCAGATGCTGCACACGGGCACGCCGTGGGCGGCCCGGGTGCAGGCGCAGGTGCTGCTGGACACGGTGTTCGACTGGGCCGGCCCGACCTCGACCGGCGCGCTRCTCGGGGTGGTCCTGCTCGGCGCGGCCCTGCTCGGCCTGACCGGGCGCCCGCAGGACGACGGGCTGCACATCGTCCCGACCGGGCGGGTGCCCGGCCGCTACCTGGTCGCGGTGTGGCTCATCCCGCTCGTCCTCGCCTACCTGGTCAACACCACCGGCGGCAGTGCGTACACGGAGCGTTACACCGGGATCTCGCTGCCGGCCTTCCTGCTGCTCGCCGCGCTCGGCATCGGCCTGCTGCCCGGCCGGGCGCGGGCCACGCTCCTGGTCGTCGTCTGCGTGACCGGGCTGTTCGGCGGCTGGCACATGGCCCGGCAGGAACGCACCCAGGCCGGGGAGATCGCGAGCCGGATCGCGGCGCTGGCCCGGCCGGGTGACGTGGTCGCCTACTGCCCCGACCAGCTGGGCCCGGCGGTGTACCGGGCCATCGAGCGCCGTGGCGACCTCGACGTCCGGCAGATCGTCTACGCCGACACCAGCGGGCCGGCGCTGGTCGACTGGGTCGACTACGCGGAACGGATGCGACGGGCCTCCGGCGCGGACTTCGCCGCCCGGGTGAACACGATGGCCGGGCCGGGTCACGCGGTGTTCCTGGTCCGGGCGGACGGCTACAAGACCCTGGAGGGGGCCTGCGCGGTCGTCTCCGACCAACTGGCCGCCCTGCGCGACCGCACCTTCCAGGTCGACCGTCGCATGGTCTACGAGGGCGCCTCGCTGGAACGGTTCTCCACCCTGCGCTGACCGGCCGGCCGCCGCCGCTGCTGGCGGCCCGGCGGCCGGGCCGCCAGCTCGTGGCCCGGCCGCCGGCAGCTCACCGTCATCACCAGCAGCGCCATCGGCAGCGTGTAGTGGTTGAAGTACGACTGCTTGTTCATGACGTCGAGGGTCAGCAGCACCACGGCGGCGCCCAGGCAGAACCCGGCCGCGTCCGCGCGCACCCGCCAGGCCAGCAGGTAGGCGCCGGCCAGCGCGAGCGGCATCGGGGCGAACCCGGTCGTGATCCCGGCGTGGACCAGCACGCCGGGGACGGACAGCGAGTCACCCCGGACGGGGTAGCCCAGGTTGGTCGTCACCGCGTCCGCCCAGAAGTCCGCCGGCCCGGCCAGCACCCAGGGGGCGACCAGCGCCGCCGCGGCGCCGGCCGCCACAAGCACCCGCCGGGGCCCGAACGCCGGCCACATCGCCGCGACCGGCAGCAGCAGCGCCAGATGCTGCTTGCTGGCCAGGGCCAGGGCGAACGTGACGACCGCCCAGCCCGGCCGGCCCGCGCGCACCGCCCGCACCATCCCGGCCAGACAGGCGATGAGCAGCGGTTCGGTCCAGGACTGCTGCAGCGCGTACATGGCGCCGGGGATGACGAGCACCATCAGCGGCAGCGCCGCCGGAACACCGGGATCCGGGACACTGGGATCCGAATCCGTGGTCCCGGCCCACGGGCTGGCCCCGCCACCCGGCGTGCCCGTGTCCCGCCGCGCCTGCCAGCCGGGGGCGGTCACGCCGGCGATCCGGCGGACCGTGACGGCGGCGAGCACCAGCGCGGCCAGCAGGCCGTAGCGGACGTCCCCGAACAGCAGATGGAACGGCGCGAGCAGCAGTGTCGTGCCGGGCAGGTAGGGGTAGACGTCGAACAGCCCGTACACCGGGTACTCGGCGCGGCTGGGCGCCCACT
Source organism: Protofrankia sp. BMG5.30 (assembly GCF_001983005.1). NCBI lineage: Bacteria > Bacillati > Actinomycetota > Actinomycetes > Frankiales > Frankiaceae > Protofrankia > Protofrankia sp. BMG5.30. The sequence continues at coordinate 53,987 of NZ_MOME01000039.1, forward strand.
GCTGTCGGTACATGTCGTGGCCGTCGAACAGGCCGCCGGCGGAGACCTGTAACAGGTGGAAGACATCGATCCGGGGCTGCGGCGCCGCCATGATCATCGCGACGCCGGCGGCCACGACCAGGCCGGTCACCAGCCAGAAGCAGGCCGGGGAGGCGAGTCGGCGGGCCGTCCGCCAGCGGCTGTCCGGCGCTGGCGGACGGGCCCACACCAGGACCGCCCCGGCGGTGAGCAGCCCGGCGGCCACCCCGAGCACATCGGAGAGGTCCGCCCACCGTCCGGCCGCGTAGTAGCGGGGCCGCAGCGCCACGCCGGCCGCGAGCAGCCCGGCCAGCCCCGTCCACACGGCGGTGTGCCAGCGCCCGGCCCACCGCCGCGCCCGCTCGGCGGGGCCCGCGGCCAGCAGGACGGCGAACCAGCCGACGAGCACGAACAGCAGCTGCCACGGCCCCCGCCCGTCACCGGCGCCGATGCCCACCGCGACACCGCCCCAGCCGACCAGCAGCAGGGCCGTCGTCCCCCGATCCGGGTGGCCCGGGGACGCCCACCCGGGTGCGGCGGCCGGATCGTCCGTCCGGGCGGGTATGGGCGCTGCCATGACGTGCACCATGCCAGAGCGCGCGGCACCGGCGTGCGCACGGCCGTCGGCGGGTGGGGTACGGCCTGGCGGCGGGGCGAGAGCAGGCTGTCGCGGCCGGCTCGCCGTGGCCGTCAGGGGGCGCGGACGGGCGCCCGCGGGGGTCATGCCAGACTGAGAAGCCAAAGCCGGATCATCGTCCACCGGCTTTCTGGTATGTCGCGCGGATGACCGTCGCGTGCGAAGGTGAGGAGAGGTCAGGCACAGTGGCCGAAAAGCCCGAGGTCGTCGTTATCGGAGCCGGACCGGCAGGTCTTACAGCAGGCTGGGAGCTGGTCAAACGGGATGTGCCCGTAACGGTCCTCGAAGGTGACTCGGTGGTGGGAGGGATCAGCCGTACCGCGCAGCGTGAAGGCTGGCGGTTCGACATCGGCGGGCACCGCTTCTTCACCAAGGTGCCCGAGGTCGAGGCGCTCTGGCACGAGATCCTGCCCGACGAGGACTTCCTGATGCGTCCGCGCTCGAGCCGCATCATCTACGACGGCAAACTGTTCGACTACCCGCTGCGCGCCGGCAACGCCCTGCGTGGCCTGGGTCTCCTCGAGGCCGCGCGCTGCATCTTCTCCTACTTCTGGGTGCGGGTCCGCCCGCCGAAGGACCAGACGAAAATCGAGGGCTGGGTCGCGGCCCGTTTCGGTTGGCGCCTCTACCGGATCTTCTTCAAGACCTACACCGAGAAGCTGTGGGGCGTGCCGGCGAACACGATCGAGGCGGACTGGGCCGCGCAGCGCATCAAGAACCTCTCGCTGCTCAACGCCATTGTGAACGCGGTCACACCGAAGCGGAACCAGAAGGACATCACCTCCCTCATCGAGGAGTTCCAGTACCCGAAGTACGGGCCCGGAATGATGTGGGAGGCCGCCGCGGACAAGATTCTCGAACGGGGCGGGAAGATCGTTTTTGAGGAGAAGGTCCGCGCGATCCACCACGAGGGCGGCCGGGCGACCGGGGTGAGCACGGTGGTCACCGGCGGGTACGGCCCGGGCGCGGGCGCGCCGGAGGCGTCCCGGACCGACATCGGCAGCGAGCACCACTACGACGCGGACGAGATCGTGTCGTCGATGCCGTTCTCCTCCCTGGTCCGCGCGATGGATCCCCCCGCTCCGGAGCACGTCCTGGCGGCCGCGAACGCGCTGCGCTACCGGGACTTCCTCACCGTCGCGCTCGTGGTGCCCGAATCCGCCGGTTTCCCGGACAACTGGATTTACATCCACTCTCCCGAGCTGCAGGTCGGGCGTATCCAGAACTTCGCATCATGGTCGCCCTTCCTGGTGAAGGAGGGACGCACCTGCCTCGGGCTGGAGTACTTCGTCTTCGAAGGTGACGAGACCTGGTCGATGGCCGACGACGACCTGATCGCGCTCGCCTCCAAGGAGCTCGCCGCCCTCGGTCTGGTACCGGCGGACCAGGTGGAGGGCGGTTTCGTGGTGCGCATGCCGAAGGCCTATCCGTTCTACGACTCCGAGTACAAAAAGAACGTCGACATCATGCGCGGGTGGCTCGCCGAGGTCGCTCCGAACGTCTATCCGGTCGGCCGCAACGGCATGCACCGCTACWACAACCAGGACCACTCGATGTACACCGCTCTGCTCAGTGTGCAGAACATGGTGGACGGCACCAACCACGACGTGTGGAGCGTCAATGTCGAGGAGGACTACCACGAGGAAGTCTCCCCTGGTTACACCGGCAACAAAGCGTCGCACTKACCCCAGGTCGCGGGACTGGAGGATCTGACCGTGACCGATATCGCGGTTCGGCCGGTGGAGAACATCCCCGATCCGGCCGACGCGGGCCTGAAGCGTCCTGACCGGGCAGCTGTCCTGTTCAGGGCAGTGCTGTTCGTCATTGTTGTCGCGGCGGTGGTGGCGCGTTTTTCCGCCCGGCAGGCGTTGTGGCTGGACGAGGCCCAGAGCGTGGCCATCGCCCGGCTCCCGCTGACCGGGTCGGGCCCGACGCTGTTCGACGGCCTGCGCCAGGACGGCTCACCACCGCTGTACTACCTGCTGCTGCACGGCTGGATCGAGCTGTTCGGGACCGGCACGTTCGCGGTACGGGCGCTGTCGGCGCTGGTGAACCTGGCCGCAGCCGGGCCGCTGTACCTGCTGGCCCGGCGGGTGGTCGGGGTACGCGCCGCGCGGGTGGCGGTGGTGCTCTATCTCACCTCGCCGTTCGCGCTGTACTTCGCGACCGAGACCCGGATGTACAGCCTGGTGGTGCTGCTGACCGCGGCCGGCGGGCTGGCGCTGGAAAGCACCCTGCGCCGGCGCTCGGCCGGGCCGGCCGTCGCGCTGGCGCTGTGCTCCGGCCTGCTGGCGCTGACCCACTACTGGTGCCTCTACCTGCTGTTCACGGTGGCCGGCTGGCTGCTGCTGGTTACGGTGCGACCACGGCCGGGCTGGGGCCGGCGGGCACCGCTAACCGCTCTCGGCGGCATCGTCGGCGGGGCGGTGGTGTTCGCCCCCTGGCTGGGCGGCTTCCACTATCAGCTGACGCACACCGGGACGCCGTGGGGCGAGCCGGCCACGTTCGCGGCGATCTCGCACGCCTACGGGCAGTGGGCGGGCGGCCCGACCACCGGCGGGCGGACGCTGCTGTTCCTCATCACCGGGCTCGCCGCCGCGGGGATGGCCGGCCGGGCGATCGACGGCCGGTACGTGATGGTGGACCTGAAGGGGCTCGAACCCGGGCGGACGCTGTTCTTCCTGGCCACCCTCACGCTCGTGGTGGCCGTCGCCGTGGGCAAGGTGGTGGGCAACGCCTGGGCCGACCGTTACACCGCCACCGCGTTCGTCCCGTTCCTGCTGGTGATCGGCCTCGGGATGACCGTCATCGTCGACAGCCGGCTGTTCCGGGGCGTCGTCCTGGCGTGCGCGCTGCTCGGGCTCGTCGGCGGCTACACCGACCTCTCCCGCGCCCGTAGCCAGGCCGGACAGGCCGCGGATGTGCTCGAGCGTCTCGGGCGGCCCGGTGACGTGCTGCTGGTCTGCCCGGACCAGCTCGGCCCGGGGCTGGCCCGCACGGTACCGGCGTGGATACGGGTGCACGTCGTCCCGACCTACGCCCCACCCGACCGGGTCGACTGGACGGACTACGAGGACCGCAACACCACCGCCAACGGGGTGGCCGTCGCGGACCGGGCGCTGGCGGAGGCGGGCCCGGGCAACACCGTCTTCCTCGCCGGGTCGGGCGCGTACCGCACCTACGAGACCCTGTGCACCCAGGTGCGCGGACGTCTTGAGGCGCAGCGCCCTCGCGTCGACCAGGTCATGGAACAGGGCCAGTCGGCCAGGGTCTGGGAGAACTTCGCCCTGCTGCGCTTCCAGCCGTAGCCGCCGGGACGCTCTGGTGGATCTTCGGTCGGGCGCGTCGGTGGCCGTTGTCCGTATGACGGTGGCTGCTCACCGAGTGCTCACGCATCGTATGTGCGCCGTGTCCCGGCGGGATGGTGCCGTCCTGCCTCGGCGTCCGCCCGGGCAGACCACCGGGCGGACGCCGAGGCTCACGGCTATCGGACGTCGCTGGCGCGCCGGCCGGGCCGACCAGCACGCCAGGCCACCGCGGTGGCGTGCGCGCTGGCCTGGCGGACAGCCCGAGGAACGGCCTACCGGACAGCCCGTGGGACGGCCTGCGACGTGGCCAGCGTGGTGGCGTGGGCTGCCGTTGCGCGAGGTCGCCCTCGCCTGGCTCGCCGCGCGCGTCGTGACAGCCGCCGCGTACGCGCTGGCCCACTACATCGACGGGCAGGTGCGGGCCGCTCATCCGGACGGCGGCACTGGCACTGGCACCGATGGCGTGGGCACCGGCGGGCTGACGCTGACCGGCCCGMTCGGCTGGGACGCCGGCTGGTACGCGGGTATCGCCGAGCACGGGTACGCCGGGTCCGGCGAGCAGAGCCTGCGGTTCTTCCCCCTGCTGCCGCTGCTGGTGCGTGCGGTCACGATGCTGCCCGGGCTCGGTGGGCACACCGGGGTCCGCGTCACCCTGGTCGTGCTGGTGAACCTGATCGCGTTCGCCTTCGTGGCGGCGCTCGCCCAACTGGCGCGCCGGGAGGGTTTCGGCCCCGCGGCGGTCTCCCGTGTGATCTGGCTGGCCTCGCTGGCCCCACCCGCGTTCGTGCTGGTCATGGGCTACACCGAGGCGTTGTGGGGGCTGCTGGCCGTCGGGGTGTTCGCCGGGATCCGCTCCCGGCGCTGGGAGCTCGCCGCCGTCTGCGGGCTGTTCGCCGGGCTGTGCCGGCCGGTGGGCGTCCTGCTGGTCGCCCCGGTGGCTCTCGAGGCGGCCCGCGGGATCACGGCCGCCGCGACGGCCGACCGGCTGCGGCGGGTGACGGCCGTCGCGGCGCCGGCCGTGGGCCTGGGCGGCTACCTGCTGTGGGCGGGGATCGCCCACGGGGACGCCCTCGCGCCGATCCGGCTGCAGCGGCAGCAGTCGCTGCACGGCAGTTCCTCGAATCCCGCGGCGGTGCTCTGGGAGGCGGCCCGAGGCGCCGTCCACGGCGAGGTGGGCACCGCGCTGCACGTCCCGTGGCTGCTGCTCGTCGCCGTCCTGCTCGTGGTCATGGTGCGTACGTTGCCGGCGTCCTATCCGCTGTGGGCCGCGCTGACCGTCGCCGTGCTCCTGACCGGCAGCAACCTGGACTCCAGCGAGCGGTATGCCTACGGCGCGTTCCCGTTCCTGTTCGTCGCGGCCGCRCTGACCCGCCGTGACGAGGTGTTCCGCGCCGTGTTGACGGCGTGCGCCGCGATGATGGTGGTGTATGCGTCCCTGGCCTTCCTCGGCCTGTACGTACCGTAGGGCTTTTACGTACCGTAACCACGGTACCCGGTAGCCCCCATTTGTCCCCGGGTGCTCTTACAGATTCGTCACACCGGCGGTCCACCTCGTCGTTACGGTKACGTCATGGACGTGGAGTATCAGCGGCTGTACCTGCCGCCCGGGACGGACCGCCGGCAGGCTCTGGCTGTCCTCACCCTGCACGCCGAGTTCGGTGACTGGGAGCTCGAGCGGCTGCGCCTGTTCCCGGACGGCTCCCGGCGTGTGGTCCTGCGCCGCCCGCGTCAGCGCGGCGGGCTGCCGGGCTACCTGCCCACCTGACCGCCGTCGGCCGTCGGCCGTCGGCCGTCGGCCGTCGGCCGTCGGCCGACAGCACCGTCCGCGCCGCGAACCTACCGGTTATGGATAGTAATGACCGCTCCGGCGGCCGGACCGCGCCGCGCGCGTGTCCGGATGCTGACCGTCCCGGCCGCGGAATCGTAGCTGACCAGTCACCATGAGGAACTCTTCGCAGGCCTGCAACCTGGACGGGCCGGCAGGCGTCAGGATGGCTGGTAAGTGGTGGAAACCGCACCAGCCTGCCGGCCCTCCAGGAAGGACCTGCCGTGACGGTCGACAGCGGATCCGTACCACCCGGCGGTGAGCCCGCTCCGAGCGTCCTCGCGCCGGGCGGCACCGTCCCCGACGGCTCACCCGGGCCAGCTGGCACCGGCCCGGGAAACAGCCCGGGGAACCGCCCAGGGAACACAGCGGGCCCACATGATGTGGCAGGCCCGGGAATCCCGGGGAACACGGCGCAGCCCGGTGGCGGCACCGGGCCGGACGGCGAGGCCGGACCGCGGGCGGAGCGGGCCATCCAGGCGACCACCATCGTCGCGGTGGTCGCGGTCGCGGCGGTGGCCGCCTTCGTCTCCTACCGGCACATGCGCGGGGTCGCCCTCGAGCAGGGGGAGGACCGCCTCGCAGCGACGGTCATCCCGTTCAGCGTCGACGGCCTGATCGTGGCCGCGTCCATGACGATGCTGCGGGACCGGCGTGCCGGGCGCCCCCGCTCCTGGCTGTCCTACACGCTGCTGACGCTGGGTGCGTGCGCGTCGCTGGCGGCGAACGTCATGCACGCCGAGCCCACTCTGGCGGCCAGGATCATCGCAGGCTGGCCGCCGCTGGCACTGCTCGGCTCCTACGAACTGCTCATGCGCCAGATCCACGCCGGCCGCGGTACGGCGGGCGGCCGGCGGTCCGCCGACATCCCGATCACGGTTCCGGCGCAGCGCGGTGAGCAACTGGCAGCACGACCGGCCGTGCACCGCGCTGCGCCGGCATCACCGTCGTCGCCCGGCATCCCGGCCGACGGGGTCGGCACGGCCAGCACGGCTGGCACGGCTGGCACGGCTGGCATTGTCACCCGCCCGGACACGGGTATCAACGCCCGGCCGCCCGCGGGCATCCTGGTCGCGGGCATCAGCGCCCGACCGGCCGAAAACCCCGGCGAAGCCGGAAAGCCGAACGAAGACAAGTCCGGCGCGGAGCACAACGGACCCGTTCCGATATCCATGGCGACGGCGTCCGCATCACTTCCTGTTACACTGACCGCACTGGACGCGGCCGGAAAACGCGATGCCATTGTCCGCGCGCTCGAACAGACCGGAGGTGCTGCCACCGATGCCGTCGCGCTGCTGGCCGCGCAGGGGGTGAAAGTCAGCAGAAGCTGGGTCTATCAGGTCCGGAAAGACACCCGTCACCATGACGCCGACACCGTCTCGCCCGCTCTGGTGGCCACCACGAAATCCGACTGACCGAATATCCCGGCCGGTATCCTGGCCGGCATCGGCAGTAATGTCGGACAGAGCTGACAGACAGAACCGACAGGAGACGGCAGCCGCCAGGAACAGCGCCGACCCGGAACAATGCCGGACGAGGACGGCGCCGACGGGTACCTGTGGGTTTTCCRTCGGGTCCGGGCGACGCGGATGGCGCCCCGTGACGTCCCGGACCCGACGATGACACGTCCGCGCTCCCCACCATCGCCGATCAGGAGAGGGCGGCGGACGTCAGGCCGTGCCGAGGCTCAGACCGTGGCACCGGCCATCGTCTGGCAGGAGGCGGCGCACGCACGGCACGCCTCCGCCAGCTTCATCATCTGGGCGTCGCCGGGCATCTTCATGGCCATCTCGGCGCACATGGTACATATGCGCGCACACATGGCACACATTTCCCGGTACATCGACGACATGCGGCACATCATGTCCGCGCAGACCTTCGTGACGGCCGCGCAGTCCATCAGGACACGCATGTTCGCCGCGTCCATCATCGTTCCCGGCATGTCCATGCAGTAGGCAATCGTCTCCTCGCACGTGGTCGAGCAGGACATGCAGTTGTCGATCGCCTTGCGCATTTCATTACTGATCTTCTCGGCATGTTGCACGATGACCCTCCTGACGGTCGCGCGGCGTGAACCGCCGCCTCCGATGGGCACTGCGAACCGCTCACGTCGAATATTCCGCCGTTCCGTGAGGGGCTCGGACCAACGATAAGCCTCGTATGACGAACGCGCATCAGYAACCGTGGCGGTCAACGCCCCCGCGGGCCAATTCAGCGGCGATTCGCGTAACGAAAAGAGCGGCAGAATCGACGTGTTCGCGAATATTAGCGGGTTTTGTTCAGTTCTTTTCCTGTTCCCGGTGCGCCAACGGACACACATTGGTGACACGCCGGCAACAGCACATCGGCCCACCACCGACAGGAACTTCGGCCAGTGGCGGGCCGGCCGAAGTTCTCAGGGCGTCGCGGGATTTGCCGCCGGCGGCAGGTCGCCAACGGGGCCGGGCACCGGGGACGGCCGGAGGTCACCGCCCACAGGTACGGTCATGGCTGCGGGCAGGCGGCTGTGCGGGACGACGGGAACGCCGCCGAGAAAGACCCCCGTCACCGCGTCGGGACGTTCGAACAACGACAGGTCGCCCGGATCCTCGTCCAGCAGAATGGCGTCGAACTCATAGCGTGGGGCAATACGACCGACACTTTCCGAGATACCGCACAGGCGCGCGCCGTTGGCCGTCGCCGCGAGCAGTGCCTCGGACGCCGACAGCCCGCTCTGGCGCAGCCGGGTGATCTCGGCAAGGTTGGCGCCGTGGCGGTCCCGGTGCCGGCAGTCGCTGCCAAGGGCGATCCTGACCCCGGCGTCGCGGGCCACCCCGATCGTGTCGGCCAGCATGGCCCGGGTCACGTGCGCCCGGTCGGCAGCCCACTGGGGCAACTGCCCGGTGTCGGCCAGCTGCCCCAGCTCGTGGTATGGCGACAGGGTGGGGACCAGCGTGACACCACGCCGCGCCATCAGGTCGGCCTCACGCTCCGTGAGACCGATCCCGTGCTCGATCGAACGGACGCCGGCCGACACCGCCGCGTCGACGGCGGCCGCGCCCAGCGCGTGCGCCATGACCCCGCGTCCGAAGGCGGCCGCCTCCGAGACCGCGACGGCGAGTTCCGCGGCGGTGAACTCCGGCAGCGGCTGCCCCGGGCGCACCGACATGATGCCGCCGCTGGCGAAGATGTTGACCCAGTCCGCGCCCGCCCGCACCACCGAGCGGACCGCCGCGCGCATCCCGTCCGATTCCCGGACGACATGCCGGGGCCGGCCGGGATAGTCCAGCGCAGTCAGAGCCTCCGGCGCCTCCAGACCGGGGCCGAGCAGCGCCCCGTCGCCATGGCCTTCCGAGCGGGTCAGCCCGACCACCGAGACCGCCAGYCGCGGCCCGGGGACGTGCCCGGCGAGCAGCGAGTCACGCACACCGGCGTCCGCGCCGCCGGCGTCCCGGACGTACGTCACCCCGGCGGCCAGGGTGCGCCGCAGCATCGCCGCTGTCTGGAAGAAGCGCTCCGACAGCGATGTCGTCATCATCTCCAGCGGATCGTATGTGCAGAGCGTGACATGGGAGTGGCAGTCGATGACGCCGGGCATCAGCCACAGCCCATGCGCGTCGACATCGACCGCGCTGGCGTTCAGCGGAAGATGCGGACGGACGTCAGTGATGTGCCGATTGCATACCGCGACATCCACGGGGCCGTCGAAGTAACCGTGCTCGTCGAGGGCGTACACGCCCCGCAGGACGAACCCGTTCGACAGGGCGGTGCCGTCCCGCCGTGGGACATCGGTGCTGGTGATCGTCATCGTGCCGTTCCTGCCGCTGGAGTCCGGCGTCCACCACTGGATGAATCACTGCCCTGGGCGCGGGGACGCTATGGAGATCACATAGGATATGCCGGCTCGGGCCGGGTACCGCGCTGGGCCCGCTCGGCCAGGCCACACACCGGATCACCGGTCAGGACGATGTGGCGGGGACGACGGCGACGAAGCGCCGGGCGGCAGCCAGGCTGCCTGCTGGCTGCCTGGCAACCGCGACGTCCGAGCGGGCACTCAGATCACGGTCGACAGGCCGTGCTCGACACGCGGCAGGTGTCGATGTACCGGCGGACGGTGAAGCCGCACGCCTGCGCGACGTGGTCGGCCRCAGTACCTGCCGCTGGCTTCAACCTGGCGCTGTACACCTGTACCTCCATTGTCGGCGCCGGTGGATGCGCCGTCACAGACCGAGCCGCCCGGCCCGGCCGTCACCACGGCCCTCGCCCGGACAGCCCAACCGGCCGTGGCGTCCGCCGGTGAGGCGGATACCGTAGTCGATGGTTCCAGTCTGCTCGTGAACGTAACTGACCGTCATTGGCAGGGTCAAGGGCCAGCGACCTGAAGACCGCGTCCGACGGATGTCGGTCGCGGCCCGGCGAACGGTGACCGGCCACCGCCTGACAACCGCCTGACAACCGCCCGATGGCGGTCGACAACGGCGGCCGGCCGTCGTCATCCGACTGTCGCGGCGGTGACCGGCGGGTCCACCGGATGGCGTGCCGGCGCGGCCACCGCGCCGGCTGCCACCGCACCCGCTGCCGTCACGGGGCCCGCTGCCGCTGAACCGGCCGTCGCGTCGCCGTCCGCGCTGTCACCGTTGCGGCCGGCCCGCGTCGCGGCCAGCTCGGCCCGGGCGACGCGCAGCTCGGAGGTGAGCTCGTCGACCTGGCGCTCGGCGCGCTCGGCCCGGGAACGGGCGTCCGCCCTGGCCTCGGCGAGCACGGCCTGGCGTTCGTCCGCGGCCCGGTGGACAGCCTCGAGCCTGCGCTCGGCGTCGGCGTGGACGCGGGCGATCTCGGCGTCCGCGGCGTCGCGCTGGCGTACCAGGTCGGCGTGCAGCCGGTCAGCCTCCGCCCTGGCCTGGGCCGTGGTGTGCTCCAGAGCCTCGGCCCGGGCCAGCGCGGCGTCGCGGGCGGCGGTGGCGGTGGCAACCGCCTGCGCGGCGTCCTGCCGCGCCTGAGCCACCGCCGCGGCGGCCTCGTCACGTGCCGTCCGGACGGCGGCGTCCGCGGCCTGGTGCGCCTGGCGGATCTCCGCGGTCGCCCCGGCGCGGACCGCGTCCAGGCGTGCCTCGGCGTCCTGCCGTGCCGCTTCCGCCACCGCGGCGGCCTCGGCGCGGGCCTGCTCGAGCGCTGCCTGCGCCTGCGCCCGGGCCGCTGCGGACGCGTCGCGTTCGGCTTCCAGAGCGGTGATCCGCTCCTCCAACGTGTCGACCACGCCGACCGCCTCGGCCGCGACGGCCTCCGACTCGTCCCGGGCGACCTGCGCCTCACGAGCGGTCTGCTCGGCGCGCACGGCCCGGGCGATCGCCTCGGCGACGCGCTCGGCCGCCTCCGCCTCGACCGTTTCCACCCGCGCCTCGGTGGCGGCTATGTCACCAAGAGCGGTCATCTCCCGGACGAAGGCGTCCAGCGTCTGGGTGAGGTTGCCGGCCAGCGCGGTGATCTGCTCGGCCAGCACGTCGGCCCGCCCGCGCGCGCCCGCGGCGCGCTCCGAGCCGGCCTTGCCGATGACCACTCCCATCCCGGCCGCTCCCGGCCCGGACTGCCCGGCGAGCTCCCGTCTACGGCGGTAGGCCGACAGCCGGTTGTGGGCGGGATCGTCGCAGTATGCGGGCGGACGCCCCGGCCCGGCCGGGGCGCTCGGCGGCTGGCGGCATCCCGGGTAGGCGCACCGTACCGGTGCGCTCCCGTCGACCGTCGCGTCCTCGGTCATGCTCATCGCTGTCCGTTCTCGCTCCCGGTATCCCGCCCGCACCGACCCGACAAGAATGCACCAGGACGCACGATCAGGGGGCCAGCGGCCAGCGCGGTTTGCGACGGCTCTGCCCCCACCCGGCCCGCCCCGCCGGTTCGGGCGACCGGACGCCGTCCGACGCTCTCTGGCCGGCGTCCGACCAGGCGTCCGGCCGACCSCCGCCCGGTATTCTGCGCCCTTCCCGTCCTCGATCGTCTTTTGTGACGTTCAGTCTCAGCGCACATCGCTGTTTTCACCGTGTAGGTGGATGATGCGGACCCCTACCGGACAGCTTCGCTCACAATCAGTTACTGTCACGCTCCGTGATTGAGGAATTGCGCGCCGGTAGGCGTACAGGTATGGAGGGCAGACCGCCAGGGAGGGCAGCGGCGGCGCGATCATTCTTTCGTGGCCGGGGAACGGCAGCCGATCCGACGACTCCGACCGCTCCGACCGCTCTGACAGGACTGGGGCGCCCGGGAGGAGCAGACAGATCGGATGGGCCGGATGGGTCGCGGCTCCCACTGCGGCGGCACGTCCGGCGAGCCGCCGCAGCGGGCATGCTGGTGCTGCTCCTCGCCACGGTGACCGCCGGGCCCGCGGTGGGCGACACACCGAGCGCCCACGGCGCTCCCGACTCTCACGGCGCTCCCGATGCCCACGGCGCTCCCGATGCCCACGGCGCCCACGGTACGGATGGGCCCGCGCCGGGTGCGCAGGCCGGCACGGCCGGGTCGTACTGGAACGATGTCGCCGGCGAGCCCTTCCACCCGACCGGGCGCGTGCGCACCTACTACATCGGTGCCGACGAGGTCGTGTGGAACTATGCCCCGGACGACCGCAACGACATCACCGGCCAGCCCTTCAGCCCGCAGGAGAAAACCTTCCTCGAGTCCGGTCCGGGACGGATCGGTATGCGATACGTGAAATGCCTCTACCGCGGCTACACCGACGCCGGCTTCACCACGCTGGTGTCGCGCCCGCCGCAGGACGCGTACCTGGGCCTGCTGGGGCCGACGATCCACGCCGAGGTCGGCGACACCATAAAGGTCGTATTCCGTAACGGATGCCGGATCCCCGACAGCGTGCATCCCCACGGGGTCTTCTACACGAAAGCCAGCGAGGGGGCGCCGTACGCCGACAACACCTCCGGCGTGGACAAGTACGACGACGCCGTTCCCACCGGCGGCCGGCACACCTACACCTGGCTGGTGCCCGACCGCGCCGGCCCCGGCCCGCACGACGGCAGCTCTGTGATGTGGATGTACCACTCCCACACCCAGGAGGTCAGCGACACCGCCGCCGGCCTGATGGGCACGATGGTCATCACCGGCAAGGGGCTGGGCCGCCCGGACGGCAGCCCGAAGGACGTCGACCGCGAGATCGTCGCCCTTTTCGAGATCATGGACGAGAACCGCAGCCCGTACCTGGAGGAGAACCTCCGCCGTTTCGCCCAGCCGCCCTATCCGCCGCGGGACGACGCGAACTTCACCAGGTCCAACCGGCGGCTGGCCATCAACGGCTACATCTTCGGCAACGGGCCGATGATCACCATGAGGAAGGGTGAGCACGTCCGCTGGTACGTCATGGGCATGGGCGGCGAACAGGACCTGCATACCCCGCACTGGCACGGCAACAGCGTGCTGTGGAGCGGCATGCGCATGGACACCGTCCCACTGCTGCCCGCCACCATGGCCACGGCGGACATGGTGCCCGACGACGTGGGGACCTGGCTGTTCCACTGCCACGTCAACGAACACCTCCTCGGCGGCATGATCACCCGCTATCAGGTCCTCACTCCCGACGGAAAACCCGGCCCGTCCTCAGGCTCGGCAGGGTCGGGGGCGGCGGGAGCGGGGACGGGGGCGACGTCGTCGTCCGGCTCGGCATCCGCGGCGTCGGCAGGCTCCCCGTCCACGAAGATGCCGATACCGGCAGGCGGCGTACCAGCCGGCGAAGGCGGCACCGCCCACCCCTCGCCCTTCCCGATCGTCCCCGTACTGATCGTTTTCATGATGGCGCTGGGCGCCCGCAGACTCGTCGTCCGCCGCCGCACCACCCCCTGATCCCGGCTCCGCGGACCACCTGACCCCCGACGGTTCCGCCCAGCCCAGCACACGGCCATCGCAGGTGTCCCGGCCCAGCCCCACCCGGGACACCTRCATCCCCCACACCACCAAACCAACCCAGCTCCACGCGACAAGGCCAGATGCACCGCCTCCATTTCGTCGGTCTGTGAGCCGGTAGGCGGATAGCCTGGTGCTCTTCCGAGCGCTGATAGACAGAGGTAGATTGACCGCGGTGTTTTCCCTGGAAGATCGTCTGCCAGCCGATCGGGTTGCGCCTCGGCGGGCTGGGACAGGCACACCGATTCGCCGCCGAGGTCGGGAGCGTCGTCTACAAGCCGTTCCGGGTAGCACCACTACGCAGTCCTGGCGGCGAACAACTGACGATGTACGTCCGTGAAGCGGATCCGGCAGAGTTCGACGATTCGACCAGGCTTACCGCCCACATGTTCCAGGCGCGCCTTGACAAGATCGCAGATATACGGGTAACCGTCATAGGATCGCATGTCTTTGCGATCCTATGACGGTTAACTACTTGACTGGCGTGCGAATTTCATCCTCGATGACGATCGCTTCCAGTTCCTGCTGCAGTCCCGCGTTCCCGGGCTGGCCTACCGCGGATCATTCCAGTCTTCCGACCGGGACGCGACCTTCCGCACCAGCGACCCGGAAGGATGGGTATACGCCTATATCGACGACAACGATCTGCTGCGAATCCGGGAAGGCGACAACGGCGCACCCGTCTGGAAAATCATCGAGAACACCGCACACACCTGGGACCGTCTYGGCCGCCCAGACCTCAACGCCTTCCACCTCACCGTAACCTCACACCAGCAGACCCTGACCGCCCCCGGCGAGGAAACACAATGGCGAGTATTCTTCTGACGCTTTTCTAAACCAGCCAGTCGGAGCGTACGCCGACTCCCGCACCCGCCGATCAGCCCGCCATATCACGGCACTCGGCGTCAGCCGTCGCCATCGCTCAGGCGGCGACGGATGTCGGTGTCGCTGAGGTTGTGGGCAAAGCACCAGGACGCCAGCCGTCCGGCGATCGCGTAGAGGATCTGGTCGACGGCGACCCGGCCGGCCAGCGAGACCACCAGCCCGGCCCGCTCCCCGATACCGGCGACGAGCTGGGCGGCCAGGGTGGACTTCCCGCCCCCGCCCATCCCGTGGATCACCACTCCGGTCTGCGTCCCGGCCTGCTCGCCGCGTAACACCCGGGTCAGGGTGCGCAGCTCACCGCGGCGGCCGACGAACTCCCCGACCCGGCGGACTACGATCCCGTCGGCCAGCACCGGCTCCGCCGGCTCGATGATCGTCTCGAAGCCGGCGGCCGGGTCGTAGAGCGGGATCGCCGGGCCGCGCAGGAACAGCGCCGGGGTCGCCCACTCGACCAGTCCGGCCCGCAGGTCCGAGATCGGCAGGGCCTGCCGGTCGGCCTCCACCGCCCGGCGGGCGTCCGCCAGCGCGGCCAGCGGGTCGGGCACGGCCCGGTCGGCGAGCTCACCGTACAGCCGGGAGACCAGCTCGGTGGCGTAACGGTCAGTGACAGACGCCGTCATGGCCAGCACGGCGGGCACCCCGTGGGCGAGCAGCCCCCGGGCGAGCCCCGGCAGGAACCCCTCCCCCGTGTCCCCGCTCTCCCGGCCGTCGCGATCCTCCGGCTCGCCGCTGCCGGCGGCGCCACCACCGTCCTCAGGACCGTCACCGGCGTCGGTGGCGTGGGCCCGGGTGGCTGTCCGGGCGGTGGAGCAGCCGGCGAGCACGACCAGCGGCACCCCCTGGCCGGGCACCAGCACCTTCTCGGCGAACGTCTCGGTGTCGACCGGGTCGGCGTCGCCGGAGTCGGTCTCCAGGACCAGCCGGCCGGGCTCGGCATGGCAGGAGATGTGCAGGATATGGAACCGCTCCTGCTTCAACGCGTCGTGGATCGCCGTCCGGCTGCCCTCGTTCAGGATGCGCACGTACGCCGCGCCGCGGCGGCGGGCGTCGTCGACCGCGTCCAGGATGCGGGCCAGCTCGGCTTCGTAGTCCAGCAGCTCACCGCCGCCCCGCTCCGGGCTGGCGATCACCGCGAGGATCCGCAGCGGCCCGGGGATTCCCATCGCCGGGGCGGCACCCAGACCGGTCACGACCCGGTGCAGGTGCACCGACGGGTGCGGCACCAGCGGCCGAGGGTCACCGGGCAGGGTCAGGGTCTCCCACGGCAGATCCGCCAGCCCGGCCCAGCCCGTCCCAGACCGGCCGGCGATGTCCTGACCGGTCCGGCCGCCACCGTCCTGCCCGGCGCTATCCTGCCCGCCACCGTCCTGCCCGCCACCGTCCTGCCCGCCACCGTCCTGCCCGCCACCGTCCTGCCCGCCACCGTCCTGCCCGCCACCGTCCTGCCCGCCACCGTCCTGCCCGCCACCGTCCTGCCCGCCACCGTCCTGCCCGCCGCCGTCCTGACCAGCGCTGTTCTGTCCGGCACCGTTCTGCCCGCTGCCATCTTGGCTGGCGGCGTCCTGGCCGGCGATCTCGAGGGCGAGACGCAGCGGCACCCCGCCGCGCACGGCGGCCTCACGCTCCCGGGCCAGGGCGTCGGCCACGGCGGCGGGCAGGAACCGCTCGCCGAGCATCCGCCCGGCCGCGCGTAACCCGGTGTCTACCGGATCCGCCGACATCGTTGCCGCCGCGGTGGCCGCCGCCTTCACCAGCAGCCCGCCGGCGGACGACCGGCGGGCACCGCACCCGCTCCAGTTCACGCAGCACCTGGACAGCCGACCAGTCCAGCCCACCCGGCCGGCCCTCGGTGACGGTGCCGTCCGCCCTGGTCAGGGCCACACCATCCGGGCTGATCCGCAGGGTGGCGGCGAGAGGGCCCTCCGCCCGGTAGGCCAGCCCCGGCGGCGGCCGCACGGTACCGTCCACCTCCGGGCGGGCCCGCCGCTCGCCGCGCAGCGCGGCGACCAGCTCACCCACCCGGGTGGTGTAGCCGGCCGGGTCGTGAGCCTGCCGGAAGTCGACATACACCCGGGCGGCCAGGAACGGCGGCAGCTCGGCATCCCTGAGCAGCACCGGGATCAGCCGCTGCCTGCCGGCGACCGCCCGGGTCAGCATCGCCGCATGCTCCTCGGCCACCCACGGCCGGGCCAGCGCGTCCGGACTGACCACCAGAATCCCGTTCGCGGACGTACGGATGCCCTCGTCCAGCCGATGAACGAGYACATCCCCGGCCGAGATCTCCCACTCGTCGTAGAACACGTGCAGGCCGGCGCGTTCCAGGTTCTCCGCGAGTACCCGCACCCACTCCTGGTCGGCGTGCCCGTAGGAGACGAAGACGTCGAAACCGCCGGCCATCCCAACCCCCCGTACACCGTGACGCGACGACGCTCTGCATCGTAATGCCCTGATCGTCGCTGTTGGCGGCCGGCCGGCCACCGCGATCCGGCCAGCGTGACCGGCATGGCGCGGTCGGCACGGCTGGCGCGGAGCCCGGGCGGTCGGGCCGCTCGACGCCTCGGAGCGGGCGCGGGAGGCACGGCGACGCCAGGAGCAGCACGATCAGCGCAGATGCCCGGCAGGGAGAGCCAGCACGAGCATGCCCGCCTGGCGGCGGCGGGGAAGGGCTGGGACGGTCAGGTGCCGGTGGCGCTGTCGGAGCCCACCGTCGGGGCCGAGGCTGACGATGCGGACGAGGCTGACGGCGAGTAGGCGCGACCCTTCCAGGCGGCGCCTCGGCCGCGCCAGTGCGCCACGGCCGAGTCCACGGTCATCAGCGTGTACAGGGCGGCGATGGCGGGCAGGGCCACGGCCGTCCACACCGGCTGGCGGTAGTAGCGGAGCATCGGGACGTAGGTGGCAGTCATGATCGCCCAGGTGGCGAGCCCGGCGATGCCGGCGACCAGCGCGGCCGTGCCCCCGGCGCCCCCGGTGCCCGCGCCGGCGGCGTCACCGCCACCGGCGAGAGCCCCCGCCAGCCCGATCACGGCCGCCGCCGGCGGCAGCAGGTAGGTCAGCACCAGGCCGACGACGGTGCCGGCGAGCAGCACGGGCGAATGCCGCAGCTGGGTGTACGCGCTACGGGAGATCATTTTCCACAGGTCGGCGAGCCCGGGGTACGGGCGGACGCTGCGCACACCCCCGGGCCCGCGGTCGGCCAGGCCCAGCCAGATCCGTCCCCCGCCGCGCTTGACGGCCTTGGCCAGCGAACAGTCGTCGATGACCGCGCCGCGGATGGCGGCGATCCCACCGGCGCGTTCCAGCGCGGCACGGCGCAACAGGACGCACCCGCCGGCCGCCGCCGCCGTGCGCGCCGTCGGCCGGTTGGCCCGGCGGAACGGGTAGAGCTGGGCGAAGAAGTAGACGAACGCCGGGATGACGAGCCGCTCCCAGCGGTTGCTCGTGCGCAGCACAGCCATCAGCGACGTGAGGTCGAGCCCGCGACCGGTGGCGTGGCGGACCAGCCGGGTCACCGAGTGCGGGCCGTGAGCGATGTCGGCGTCGGTGAACAGCAGCCACCGCGCGTCGGGCCCGGCCGCGCGCACGCCCTGCTCCATGGCCCACACCTTGCCCGCCCAGCCGGCCGGGCGCGGCTGGCCGTCGACGACCGTCAGCCTGTCACCAGCACCCGCGGCCCGGCCGATGACGCGGGCGACATCGCCGGTACCGTCGTCGCTGGAGTCGTCGACCAGCAAGATCCGCAACCGTCCCGGGTAGTCCTGCCCGAGCAGGGCCGGCAGGGTGTGCGGCAGCATCTCGGCCTCGTCCCGGGCCGGCACGATCACGGTGATCGCGGGCCAGCCGCCGGGCGGCTCGGGCCCGCCGGCCGCGCCGGTGGCAGCGGCGTCGAGCCGGGTGTCGGTCCGCCAGAACATTCCGTGCCCGGCCGCGAGGACCAGCCAGACCAGCATCGAAAGCACCGCGCACGCCGCCAGCGTCATCATGCCGGTCAGCCTCGCAAATCAGCCGGCCGCACGCGCCCGTCGACACGGCTGTGTGGTCAGTTCCTCCCACCATGACCTGTCAATGTCCCAATCCTCCGGGTCATGATGCCCGTGCCACGGCACCCGGCGTCGCGGCACCCGGCCGGCGTCGCGTCGCCTCGGGAAGGTCACAGGCAGGCCGCTGGAAGATCGCGGGTAGACGGCGTCCCGCGCCCGGACGGCATCCCTGCCGTCCGGGCGCGGGACGTGCCAGGGCAGGCCGCGAACGGCCTCCACTCGTCAACACTCCGGCAGCCCTCCCCGCGGGACGTGCCAGGGCAGGCCTGGCAGCGGCGGCACAGGGATGACAAGGGGAACGGCGGCGCGGTATCGAATTCCCCGGGCTCCTTCCGGTGACGGGTTTGGCGCGCATCGGGTACACGCGTCGGCCGCGCGAGCCGCCCGGACGGCACGGGCGGGCGCGGGCGGGTACAGCGGCGCGAGCAAGGCGAACACGATACACGCCTTCCACACCGCCGCCAGCCCCCGGCAAGCGCTTTCTCCGCGCGGCGCTTCCGGCCATGCGACGGCTGCGTCGAAGAGCACCCCTCCGGCCACTGTCACGGCCTTCCACGATCGTCTCGACCGCCTTCCCCGGCCATTTTCGGCGAGCTTCCGACGGGCATTTCCATGTTCATTTCCATGAACATTTCCGTGACGGTGGTACCGGCGGTCACGAATTCGGCCCGACCATCCACGCCGCGCGCAGGAACACCCGGCCGGAATCGTGACGATATCGCCACGCTTCGCCGGCGTCACATGCCCGTCCAGATAATGAGCGCGCGGGCGCGCGCGTTACCGGATGACCGGTGCGACAATCAACATCAGAAATAAGGTGTGCTCATCTTCACGGCCGTCCGTCCCCTCTTGCTTTCCAGGTCGGACCCGTGCGTATGGTCTGCGCCGTGCCTTCGCGAAGAAGGCACCCGTCGGGCGACACGCCGAATCCTGCCCCGGCCGACGGAAGCCAAACCAATGGCAGGAGCGGGGGAACCAATTTTTGCGGGCGTCGCGCATCGGACGTCCTTGGGGTGAAGCCGCGGAACGCGGCCGGGCAGTCCCAGCCCGAACCCGACAGCTCACCTCGCAGGCGTGGGGAAGGACATCATCATGTCCCAGACACGTACTCGTGACGGACATACGCGTGACGGCGCGACCAGGCACAGCAGGCGGCGTAACCGCGTGGGAATCAGGACCCGCACCCGCGCGATGATCGCCGTTCCGGCTGTTGTCGCAGCCATCGGCGGCAGCGTCGCGGTATCCCAGCCAGCAAACGCGGCACCGGCCTCGGACCAGGTGCTCTCCGCCATCGCACAGTGTGAATCCGGTGGCAATCCGCGCGTCGTCAACGAGATCGGCGCCGGTGGGCTGTTCCAGTTCCTGCCACCCACCTGGCGAGGTGTCGGCGGGTCCGGTCTGCCGCARCAGGCCAGCCCCGAGGAGCAGTGGAAACGCGCTCGTATCCTCTACTCGCAGCAGGGCACCGGACCGTGGTACGCGTCCAAGCACTGCTGGTCCGGAAAGATCGGCTGACCGTCCACCGACGGCACGGCCGCATTCTTTGTTCTTTCCCTGCTCTTTCCATTTCTGTTTCTGGTTTCATGCTCGGGCCTCCCACCGGACCGGCTTCGCTGATCCGGTAGACCCGGACGGCCCGTGCCCCAGGTAACCATCTGGTTCGTCCCGGGGAGTCGGCGTCATCCCGGTGGAGATCGGACTTCGGTCGGATCTCCACCGGGCGCCCGGCTGTGACTCCTGACCGGTTTCAGAGACGGAAGCGGTCCCGGTCCACCCGGCCGAGCGGTGGGCGGCTGCGTTCGAGCTCCAGCCCTATGTCGACCAGATCGATCCGCTCGAGAGCATGGACCCCTTCAAGATCGACCCATGCGGCCTGGTCAGTCGAACCGCCCACCTCGTAGCGAAGCTCACCGGCCACCACCCGGGCGGCGTAAATGACCCGCAGGGTCTGCTGGTCGGCTTCTACACCCACCGCACGCTGAAAGTTCCGGCGTATCGAGTCTAGACCGAGCAGGGATTCGATCACGACGTCGTATCCGGTTTCCTCCTCGACCTCGCGGATCGCCGCGGCAAGCGGATCCTCCCCGTGATCGAGCCCGCCGCCGGGCAGCGTCCAGAACGTCTGACCCGCGCCGGCGAAGCGCGCGAGCAGCACTTTACCGTCCCGGATGCAGACCACATATGCCGCGAGTCTCAGCTCCCGGGTGAGAACCGGCTGTGCCTCCCCGTCCTCCAACAACCCACTCACCTTTGCGGCAACTCCTTCCGGCAGCGACAACCGACTCCGTCCGCCCACCCCCGCACCCAGCCGTTACGACTGTATTCGCGTGCGGCGCGGAGGATCGGCGTTCCACCGGACGGGAGAGCCAGCGGGATGCCAGTTCTCGGATCCGTCTGCCGGCCAGCTCGCCCCCACCAGGTCAGCCGGCGGGCGGCGTGTTGAGCGCGACGAGCAGGTCGGTCGCTGTCGCCTGCTCCCGTGCCGAGCCGATCGGCTGCGCCACCAGTTCGGTGACACCGGCGCTCGCCAGCCGCCGGATCTGCCGTTCGACGGACGCCTCGTCACCGAGGATGACCGTCTCCCCCGGGCCGTCCACACCCTCCCGGTCGAGGACGGCCCGGTAGCTGGGCAGTTGGCCGACCATGGCGAACCGTTGCGCGACCCACTCCCGGCGCGCGTCGGCGTCCGCGGTCACACAGACGAAGCTGAGCGCCACCACCCGAGGATCCGGCCGTCCCGCGGCGCTGGCGGCTCGGGTGATCGTCGGCACGATGTGGTCGGCGAGGGTCGCCGGGCCCGTCCACGTGGTGACCGTGCCGTCGGCGAACTCACCGGCGGTCCGCAGCATCGCGGGGCCGAGCGCGCCGATCAGCAGCGACGGCGGCTTGCCGCCCGGCACGTCAACGGCGCCGACGGCGGTGAGGGACGCGCCCTGGTGGGTGACGCTCTCCCCGTGCAGCAGCGGGACCAGCACGGACAGGTACTCCCGCAGGTACGCCACGGGCCGATCGAACGAGTAGCCGAACTGGCCCTCGACGATGGGCCGATGGCTCACCCCGATACCCAGGGTGAGCCGATTGCCCACGGCCGCCTGCACCGTCAGCGCCTGGCTGGCGAGCACCAGCGGATGGCGGGGATAGGTCGGCACCACCGCTGTCCCGACCTCGATACCGGATGTCTCCCGGCCCACGACCGCCAGCGCGGTGAGCGCGTCCCACCCGCCGAACTGGGTCATCCAGGCGCTGGCGAAGCCGGCCTTCGCCCCGTCACGGGCCGCCGCCACGACCGCGTCCAGTGACCGCCCCTGATCGTCCAGGTATATCCCGACACGCATCGGATCCTGCTTTCGCTCATATATGATCATCAGTAGGCTCGGTATCGCCGGACGCGGTGAGACTGATTACTTTCAGTAACTTCACGGCCGCCTACGTGACCATGCGGTACATCGCTCGCAGGTGGCCACCAGCCGTCGGCCGCACGGATACCTCGGAGGGTGCGCGGCCAGGAAGCCCGCCCGCGTCCCAGGCGTCCAGTCATGATCGTGAGGTTGGCRCCCAGGTGCGGGGAGCGCGGACGATTCACATAAAGTGAGTGTCCCTCCGGCTACCGGTCAGCTTCGCCATTTCGGCTGTGGCCCCGCTGTGGTCCTCACAACGCCCACGCCCGCGCCGCCTACGACACCGAACGGCAACGGCATCAGCGGAGCACGCGTCTGCTGGCTTCGACCGGGGCGAGCGCGGCTGGTGGAGGCGAGGGCAGCGGGCCAGCCCGGTAGCCCACACCCTGAAGGTCACTGGCCGACGCCGCGGCGTCGGAGGCGAGGATTGTCACCGTGACGAAATTCTTCCTGATCCTGCACGTTCTGGCCGCTGTCCTCACCATCGGCCCGGTCRCCGTCGCCGCCAGCATGTTCCCTCCGGCCCTGCGTCACGCCCAGGCCAACCCCGGCGATCCGGCCGCTGTCGCATCCCTGCGCATCCTGTACCGCATCTGCTCGGTCTACGCCCTCGTCGGTGTCGCCGTACCCGCCCTCGGGTTCGCCACCGCGGGTGAAATGGGTGTCACGGGCAACGCCTGGGTGATCGCCTCGATCATCCTCACCGCGGGCGCGGCCATCGTCCTGGCTCTGCTCGTCCTGCCCGGCCAGCGCGACGCCCTCCATGCCGTCGACGCCGCCGCGCAGGCCACGGCGAGCGCCGACGCCACCGCTGCCCTCGACGCACGGGCCGGCGCACGCCTGGCAATGCTCACCGGATCCTTCAACCTACTCTGGGTGACTGTCACCATCCTGATGATCGTCAGGCCCGGCTCCACCACCGGAGCCTGACCCACCCGTAGGTGAAAACCGCCATCCCCCCAGCCGAAACCACCTACACCCGTGGCAAGCGTAGGTAGAAACCGCTACCGAAACGACGGAAACCACCTATGCTTGTCCGCGGACAGCCTCCTACAGCAATGCCGCTAAGATAAGATCCGCCCGGTGATCATTATCGTTGGAGCGAAACGCACGCCTCCGTCGGATGACTTCTTGGTCGGGAAGTTGTGTCGGTTTCCTTTCTTGCTGACGCGAGGGTAGCGTCGGGGTCTGCGCTCCCGTGTGATTCGTTCAAGGATCTCGGCGATGGCTCTGGTGATCGCCCGCGCGAGTGTCGAGGGGGGAAAAGGCCGCCTGATCGGTGATCTGGCGGCGGACGATGTTCAGGGTTCGTTGGAACGAGAGCCGGTCGGGGTCGATCCCGTCGGTGTCAGCGGCCTCGACCATGAGCGCRCGGATTGCGTAGTGGGCGAGGAGGAGTCCCCAGAACTCCTGACGGACCATCTTCGGGGATTTTGAGCGCAGTCCCGCACCGGGCGCGAGAAGCTGCGTTTCGATTTCTTTGAGGGACAGCTCGTATTCCCAGCGCTGCTGGTAGACAGCGGCGAGTTCAAGAGCCGTGGCGTCGGCCGGGTCGAGGATGGTGGTGACGAGCCGGAACGTTTCCGAGGATGTGCCGTCACCCGTCGCGACGGTGTACTCGATCACCCGGACGGGGATGTGGCT
>NZ_MOME01000040.1:0-75432 GCF_001983005.1 Protofrankia sp. BMG5.30
CCAACCGAGTAACGACCAACTGTCTCATTTGACTTGACATCTACCGGGGTACGTCGCGCGAGGGCTGACGAGGATGGCAGGAGCGGAGCAACGGGAGACTGTYACGCTCCGTTCTGCGGGAGCCCAGGGGCGCGATTCTCCCGGGCCACCCGACCTGAGAAGCAGGGTGCTACAGATGGCGCGGCATTCCCGTGCACCGGATGGGAACAACCCGACCAAGCGATGTCATTATTGATTTGGTAACAATCCAGAGGAGGCCCTGTGTCGGCTCGGCGACGACGGCTGAAGGCTTATGACCGACGCCTGCTGGCGAACCAGCCCGTCAGTGAGAAACAACGCACCGACTACCCGGTCGGTTGGTACTTCGCCCGCTACGGTGAGGATCTCAAGCCGGGCGACGTCGTTCCGCTCGAGCTGATGTCACACCAGTGGGCGCTGTTTCGTACCAAGAGCGGCAAGGTCGGCATCATCGACTCCCTGTGCTGCCACGCCGGCGCTGACCTGGCCCGATCCGGCTGGGTGACCGAGGACCGGCTGGCCTGCGGATACCACGCCTGGGAGTTCGAGACCGACGGCCGCTGCACATCCATGCCGCGTGTGCCGACGGACAAGATTCCGGCCCGAGCGCGACAGCGCTCAATCCCGGTGATCGAACGGGCCGGGAACATCTACTTCTGGTACGGCCCGGAACCCGTCCGCGCGTTCGTCGACCTGTCACACTTCGAATCCGACCGGTTCGAGAACGTCAAGGGCCAGATATACATCGGCCGTGGCGATCCCGAGCGTATTTCGGAACACATTGTCGATTCCTATCACTTTCCGTACAGCCACAAAATCAAAGTGCCGGTCGAGTACTCCGTGCTGGCGAACGAGGGAAACCGGTTCGAGTTCCAGCTCCACCCACTGAGCAACGCCGGAGACGCCCGACTTCAGGCGATCAGCACCCACGCCTTTGGTGAGATGGCCGCCCCGTGTATCGGCGTCTATCGAACCCAGACCAGCACAAAAATCAACAGGAAGACCCCGCTGCTGACGGTGCTCACCGCCGCGACCCCGATCCGTGAGGGCCTGTTCACCTTCTCCTGGCGCATCGCCGTCCGCAAGATCGGTCCGGACCGCTACTTCCTGCCACTGAACAAGGCGTTCGCCCGCTTCATGTTCTTCCTGGTTCGCTGGAACTACTACTCCGACATGGAAGTCCTGAAGTGGATGCGCAATCCACCGGCCAAACCTCTGCTGGTCAAGCCAGACGGCCCGGCCATCCGTGAGTTCCGGCAGTTCTACCGACGCCACGTCATCCCCGGCTGGCGCTGGGGTGATCCGGCGCCGGAGGGTTGGACGGGCTCGAACGGCGGGGTGAAGAGCACCGCGCTTGCGGGGGTCTCGGTCAACGGCGAGACCGGCACCGTTCCGGCAACCAGGGCCGTCGCGCCGAACCCGACGGTGCCGGTGAACGGGACGGCCCCTGTCAACGGGGCCATCCCGACCCCCGAGACCCGGCCCGGTCCGATCTTTGCCGGGAAACAGGGAGGCCCCAGGTAGGGGCCTACTCGGGGCCTCGATGAGGGCGGTCTGGCGTCTGCGCCTGGCCGTGTACCGCTTCAGCGGCCCTGCGTGTCACGATCGAGATGGCCCCCGCCACACAGGCGGGGGCCACGTGGTGCGTGTAGCCCAGGCTGCGTCATGCCTGCCGCGTGGGCCAGCTCAGCCTGGCGCCAGCCGCGCCGCTGGCGCGGTTCCCGCACAGCCGGCCCAGCTCGAACGCCAGCTTGGCCGCCGGGTACGCCTCCCGCGCACCCGGCTCACCCATCCGCCGTTCCCCCAGCTCCACCCGTGTCTGTCGGTTGTTTTCGTGCGCATCCGACGAGCCCTCTCTTGACAACAAACACTTGTTTGTAAACGCTGACTGCACCTGACGAGCAGGCAGCCTCACCGCCTTGTTGTCCGTGGCCGGGGCCGGAGCGGGAGGCCAGAGCAGGAGAGGAGCCGCATGACCATCAACGTGGACCCGAGCGGTCCTTTACACACACAGTCACGACTTGAACGCTTCTGGAGCACGACGAACGTGGGGGAGGCACTCCCGGGCGTGGCAACACCCCTGGGTTGGTCGCTGTGGGGCCCCGCGGTCGACGTCGGGGTCCGTGACTGCTTCGCGCGTATGGGTGCGMTCGCGTCCGGTGATGTCCGTGTGCAGGACGATCCCAACGACGCCGTCGCCGCCGTCTTCTACGGCCGCGCCGCCCTGAACGTCAACTTCTTCTGTGAGATGGGCGGGCTGCTGCCCGGCTCGGGGCCGGACGCGATCGCGCGCCAGCTGCTCGGCGAGGTCCCGGCGGGCATCCCGTTGGCCCGCTCCAGGCGCCGCCTGCCGTTCGTCGCGGTCAGGATGCCCTACGCGCTGGCCACCATCCGCCGGGACGTGATCGCGCGGACCGGGCCGACGAAGGCCTGGTGGCAGGCCTGGGTACCGCGTTTCGACACCCTCGACGAGGCCGGCGCCCGGCACGCGCTGGCCGAGGGCCGGGACCGCTTCACGGAGATGATCCGGGTGCAGGCCGGTGGCGTGTTCATCGGGGTGCAGGCGGTGTACGACCAGCTGCTCACCCTCATCGAGAAGGCGGGCCTGGACCACGCGCAGGCCAACGCGCTCGTCGCCGGCCAGGGCTCGCACGCCGAGACCGACATCATCTTCGACCTGTGGCGGATGGGGCGTGGGGAGCTGGATCTCGACGCCTTTCTCACCGAGCACGGCTACCACGGACCCCGCGAGGGCGAGGTCTCCGGGCGGGTCTGGCGCGAGGACCCCACGCCGGTGCTCCRCCTCGCCGCGCAGTACGGCGAGCGCGACGACGCCCAGGACCCGGCGCTGGCCGCCGCGGAGCGGACCCGGGCGCGCGAGCGGGCCGAGCGTGAGCTGCTGGCCGGGCTGCCCGCCGCGCAGCGGCCGGGGGCGAAGCTCGTGCTGAAGCTGGCCGTGTCGCGGATCCCGCTGCGCGGGGTCGCCAAGGCCGCCTACCTGCAGGCTCTCGACGTCGCCCGCGGAGCCGCTCGGAGGCTGGGCACACTGCTGGCCACGGACGGGCGTCTCGACGATCCCGAGGACGTGTTCCTGTTCGAGGTCTCCGAGCTCGTCGACGGGCTGCCCGCCGGGGCGAAGGAGATCGCCGCCCGGCGGCGCGCCCAGCGCGCGGACTTCCTGCGTCACGATATCCCCACGCACTGGCAGGGCCGGCCCGCGCCCTTCGAGCTGGCGCCCGCGGACGACACGTCTGGTGCCTCGGACGCGCAGGACGCGCAGGCCACTGTCAGTGGCATCGGTGCCAGCGGCGGGATCGCCGAGGGCTTCGTACGCGTGGTCCACGACCCGACCTTCAACGACATCGAGCCCGACGAGGTGCTCGTGTGCGTGACCACCGACCCGAGCTGGGCGTCGGTGCTGTTCCTCTCCTCGGCTCTGGTGGTCGACATCGGCGGCCTGCTCAGCCACGCCGCCGTGGTCGCGCGCGAGGTCGGGGTGCCGTGCGTCATCGGTACGGGCAACGGCACCAGGGTGCTGCGCACCGGCGACCGCGTCCGGGTCGACGGCAACAAGGGAACGGTGGAGATCCTCAGGCGGGCCGCGGAAGGCGCGGACCGCGACGGCGTGACCCGTGGCAGCACAAAAAGTGACAGCACAAAAAGTGACAGTGTGATCCGTGACAGTGAACTGGAGAGCACCGCATGAGCACTCCCACGGCCACCAGTGCGACCACCGGCACGGCCACCGTGTCGTCCCGCGGCGTCCCGGCGGAATGGTTGCCCCGCCCCGAGGACGAGCTGTTACACAAGCCCTTCGGCGACGAGTCCTTACCGTGGAAGGAGACCTTCTTCATCACCGTCCGTGATGACATCCTCAACGCGAACATCAACATGCACATGACGGTCAGCGCCAATCGCTCGCCGAACACCCGGTGCGCCATCGGAGTCGCGCAGGGTAACAACTCGGTCATCCAGGTGCTGCGGACCGACGGGACGCACAACGACCGGCAGGTCGGCAACGAGCTCGCGCGGCTGGAGGTGGTCAACCTCTCCTGGGACTCCAATCACGAGCTGCGGTGGGTCGGCAGCCTCGACGAGGTCGAGTTCGACCTGACGCTGAAGGGGAGGCACTTCGCGCCCCTGTGGGACACCATGTTCAAGGGCTACTACGCCACCGGGGAGAGCGGGCAGGTCTACTGCCACACCGAACAGGTCGTCACGGCCAACGGGACGATGCGCTGGCGCGGCGGGYCGGAGCTTGCGTTCTCCGGCTTCGGCTGGCGCGACCGCGGCTGGGGCCGGCGCAAGACCCAGCTCATGTGGAACACCGGCTGGGACCTCCTGTCGGCGATCCTGCCGGACGACAGCGTCTTCTCGGTCATCGCGCTGCGCAGCCACGAACTGCCCGAGCCGGCTCCCATGCCGGTCGCCGGCTGGTGGTCGGACGCGCACACGCTCGTCCCCTGCGTGGGCGGCGTCTACCACAAGGAGGCGACCGCCTGCCCGAAGCACTACGAGCTCGAGTTCTCCAACGGGCACCGCATCGCCGGTGACCTGGTGCGTCCGACGGGGCGGGTCGCGGTGGCGATGCAGGAGTCCGAGGTCGGGCTGGACGCCCCCAACTGGGCCGCCACGATGCAGGACTACTACGCGATCTTCGTTGACCCCGAGGGGCGGGAGTTCCCGCTGTTCACCCAGAACGGCTACATCCACAAGGTCGACGTGTTCCGTGGCGCGCAGTTCGTCCACGCGGGCTCGCCGCCCCGCCGGGCATGATCGGGGCGGTCGTCTTCGACGTGGGCGGGGTCCTGTGCCCGAGCCCCGTCGGAGAGTTCGAGAAGGTCGACGCCGAGTACGGCCTGCCGGCGGGCACGGTGATGTCCTTCGTCCGCGGCGGCGAACTGTTCGCCCGCTGCGAGACGGGGCGGATGCCGATCGCCGAGTTCTACCGCCGGTGCTCCTCGGCGATTGCCGAGAAACATCATGTCGACGTGCCGGCACAGCGTCTGGACGCGATGCTGTGGGCGTGCATGGGCGACAGCGTCCGGCCCGAGATGGTCGCGCTGGTCGTCGAGGTCAAGGCGGCCGGCTACCAGACCGCGTTGCTGACGAACATCTTCGCCGAGCGGCGTGACTGGCTGCACACGCTGCTGCCCGCGGGCACGATCGACGCCTACGGCGACTCGTCGGAGCTGGGGCTGCGCAAGCCCGATCCCACGATCTACCGCAGGCTCCTGGCGATGCTCGGCCGCGGGCCACGGGAGGTGGCCTTCGTCGACGACTTCCCCGAGAACCTCGTGCCCGCGCGCGACCTGGGGATGGTCGGCGTCCTGTACGAAAGCTCGCGGCAGGTGCGCCGGGCGCTGGTAGAAGCCGGCGTGCGGATCACCCTCGATCCGCTGGACGGCCGCACGGGCGAGCCGGAAGCGCGTGAGCCGGGAGTACGTGAGTCGGAAGCGCGTGAGCCGGGAGTACGTGAGGTGGGAGCGCGTGAGGCGGGAGCGCGTGAGGCGGGTGGGAGCCCGCGAGGCCGGGCCGTGGCCCCGCCCGAGCGGGTCGGCGCTTCATTCGAGCGGCCCGGCGCCCCGTCCGAGCGGGCAGCAGTTCCATCCGAGGAGGTGGCCTGATGGATCTCGCGGTGTTGCAGGCGGTGCGGTTGAAGGGCGGGCTGGCGGACGCGTCCACGGTGATCTGGCTGGCCGGCGGCGACGAGGCCGCCGTGCGCCGCTCGCTTGGGTCGCTCGTCGCGGCCGGGCAGGTCCAGGAGCGCCGCGGCCGCTATCGGCTCATGCCCGGCGGGCGTGACATGCTGCGGGCGGCGCTGGCCGCCGAGCGCGCGGGCCTGGACGTGACCGCGCTCGACCTGGTCTGGGAGGAGTTCAGCGCGCACGACCACACGCTGAAGGTCATCCTGCGGGACTGGCAGCTGCGCGACGGGGAGCCCAACGACCACTCCGACGAGGCGTACGACGCCGTGGTCATCACCCGGGTCGAGGCGCTGCACGGCGACGTGAGCCGTCTCGCGACGCGGGCGGCCGCCATCATCCCCCGGCTGAGCCGCTATCCCGGCCGGCTGGAGATGGCGCTTGTCCGGCTGCGCGGCGGCGACCGGCGCTTCCTGACGCATCCGATGGTCGACAGCTATCACACCGTCTTCCACGAGCTGCACGAGGAGCTCTACGGCGCGACCGGACGCGACCGGGCGAGCGAGGAGGCCACGACCGGATGACCACGATCACCACCGCGGTGCGCCCGCTCGTCCCCGACCTCGACGGCGACCGCGCCTTGCTGGGCGGCAAGGCGTGGGGCATCCAGCGGATGCTCGCGCTCGGGGTGCCGGTGCCGCCGGCCTTCGTCGTGACCACCGAGGCGTGCGCGCGCCACCGCGCCGGCGGTGGCCGGCTGCCCGCCGACGTGCGCGCGGCGTTGCCCGCGGCGATCGCTCACCTCGAGGAGGTCACCGGCCGCACCTTCGGCCGCGGGCCCGCGCCGCTGCTGGTGTCGGTGCGTTCGGGCGCGGCCGTATCGATGCCCGGAATGATGGACACCGTCCTGAACCTGGGGATGACGCCGCGGGCGCAGGTGGCGCTGGCCGCGTCGACGGGCAACGCCCGGTTCGCGGCCGACACCGCCCGGCGTTTCACCCGCCAGTTCGAGGCGGTCGTCGGTGTCGCGCCGCCCACCGAGCCGGCCGCGCAGCTCGAAGCCGCGGTGAGCGCCGTGTTCGCCTCGTGGGACTCGCGCCGCGCCCTGGCCTACCGGCGCGAACGCGGGCTCGACGACAACGCGGGCACCGCGGTGACCGTGCAGGCCATGGTGTTCGGCAACCTCGACGACGCGTCCGGGACGGGCGTGCTGTTCACCCGCGACCCGCTCACCGGGGATCCCGAGCCGTTCGGGGAGTGGCTGCCGCGGGGGCAGGGGGAGGACGTGGTCGCGGGCACCCACGACCCGCTGCGCCTCGCCGAGCTGGCCCGGGCGCAGCCCGCCGTGCACGCCGAGCTCATGGCGCTCGCGGCGACGCTCGAGCGGGAGTGCCGTGACGTGCAGGACATCGAGTTCACCGTCGAGTCCGGGCGCCTGTGGCTGCTGCAGACCCGCGCCGCGAAACGCTCGCCGGTCGCCGCCGTGCGGCTGGCCGTCGCGCTCGCGGAGGAGGGGCTCATCGGCGAGCGCGAGGCCCTGGACCGGGTCTCTCCCGCACAGGTCGCCGCCGTGCTGCGCCCGCACATCGAGCCGCACGCGCGCGCGGCCGCACGCGTGCTGGCCTCGGGACGCCCCGCCTGCCCGGGGGTCGTCAGCGGCGTCGTGGTCTGCGACACCGAGGTGGCTCAGGATCGCGCCGACGCCGGTGAGGCCGTCGTGCTGGCCCGTCCGACCACCGACCCCGAGGACGTGCCGGCGATGTCGGCCGTCGCGGCGATCCTCACCGAGCTCGGTGGCGCGACGTCGCACGCCGCGGTGGTCAGCCGCGAGCTTGGCGTGCCCTGCGTGGTCGGCTGCGGCACCGGGACACTGATGGGCCTGGCGGGCACCGAGGTGACCGTGGACGCAGCCGCGGGCGAGGTGCTCGAGGGTGTGCTGCCCGTCGTGGCCCCGGCCGGGGCCGGGGACGAGCCTGACCTCGCGCGGCTGCTGGCCTGGGCCCGCGCCGAGCCCGGCGCAGATCCGGCCGCCTCACTGCCGGACCTGCTCACGGCACGCGACCGCACCAGGTAACGCGGCCGCACCAAGCGCCTTGAGCGCTGGCCAAGTAGCGCGAATCCCGTCCGCAACCATCCACACAGGTCATGATCGGCGTCCATCGACGCGACGCTGACCATTGCCGTCGGCCCGCTGGCCGCGCGGGTGCGCCGGGGGCCGGGTGGGCTGTGGACAACTCTCGCCGTACCGCGTGCCGCCGGCTGCCCCGGGAGCGCCTCACGGGCTGGTGCCCTGTGGGTCGGCGTCCACGGGTGTCCTACGAGCTGGCGTCTCACTGGCTGGTGTCACCGGTGCGGGAGTGCGCGAGAACGCCGTGGCGGGCGAACAGTGCACACCGATGGTCAGCGTCACGCGTGTCATACGGGTCATGCAGGTCGTACATTGCCAAGTCGCGCGCTGCCGGTTCGTGCGCCGCTGGGTGGTCGGTGTGAACGGTCGCGGTGATCAGCCGCGGCACGGCGTGGGTGAGGGCATGCTCGGCGGCCATGGCGATCGCGTGCGCGTCGACGACGGTGAGCTCCCCGGGGACGACGATGTCGGCCTCGGCGTGCAGGCGGTGGCCGATCCAGCGCAACCGGACCCGGCCGACGGCGCTGACACCCCGGGTGGCCCGTAGCGCGGCCTCGGCCGCGTCGATCAGATCCGGGTCGACGGCGTCCATCAGGCGTCGGTAGACCTCGCCGGCGGCGTCGCGGAGCACGGCGAGGATCGCGACGGTGATGACCAGGCCGATGACCGGGTCGGCGGTGTCCCAGCCCACGGCCACACCGGCGGCGCCCAGCAGCACGGCCAGCGAGGTGAACCCGTCGGTGCGGGCATGCAGCCCGTCCGCGACCAGCGCCGCCGACCCGATCCGCCGGCCGATGCGGATCCGGTGTCGAGCCACCAACTCGTTGCCGGCGAACCCGACCAGCCCGGCCGCGGCCACCGCCGGCAGATGGGTGACCACACGGGGATGCAGCAGCCGGTCGACGGCCTCGTAGGCGGCGAAGCCAGCGGACGCGGCGATCGTCGCGAGGACGGCGACGCCGGCCAGGTCCTCGGCGCGGCCGTAACCGTAGGTGTAACGGCGGGTGGGCGGCCGTCGGCCGAGGACGAACGCGATGCCGATGGGCAGCGTGGTCAGCGCGTCCGTCGCGTTGTGGATGGTGTCCCCGAGCAGCGCCACCGATCCGGACAGCATGACGATGACCATCTGAAGAGCAGCGGTCGTCCCGAGCACGGCCAGCGATATCCACAGCGCACGGATCCCCGCGGCGGACGTCTCCACCGCCGAATCCACCCGGTTCGCCAAATCATGGGAGTGCGGCACCAGCCAGTGAGGCAGTCGTCGCCGCCACCACACGTCATGCGTGTGCACCGTGCCGTCCCCGGCGCCACTGTCACCATGACCGTGATGGTGGTCATCGTGACGGCTGTTTCCACCTCCGCGGCCACCACCGCCATGCCCGTGGCCACCGCTGTCACCACCACCACCGCCGCCACCATCGTCATGACCACCGCCACCACCGTGGCCGTGGTCATGACGATGACCATGTCCATGGTCATCGTGGTACTGCTCGCGGTCACCGTGGGAACGGTCACCACGGTCCCTGTGGATGAAGCGGACGAAACGGTGACCATGGGCGGGGTGGTCGCTGTGGGCGGAACGGTGACCATGGGCGGAACGGTCATCGTTGGCGGCRTGGACGGCACGGTGACCATCAGCGTCATGTGGACGGTGACCACTGGCGTCATGAGGATGGCGAGCATCGCGAGAACGAGCATCGCGAGGATGAGCATCGTCAGGACGAGGGTGACCGCTGGGGTCCGGGACACGCTGTTCATGCGCCATACCCGTACGCTGCCACGAAAGGATCATTGCGGCGACGGCGCACCACACCGCCATACGCAGATACGGATTCCCCGTAGATGACCGTCCCCGCAGGTGCGACAGCGTCGCAGGCGGGGCGCGGCCGGCGGTGTCCGCGAACGGAGCCGTGACGTCGAGAACGMGGGGTGAGGGGGAGCGGAAACCGCGTCACCGCTCCGTTCGCGGGCTCTTCTTTCGCACCCTCGCTCCCGCTCGCCGGTCGGGAAACAGGATGTGTGGTCGGTCCGGTGGGGTTGGTGGGCGGGCGGCGGCCAAGGGTGTCGAGGGGAAGCCCGGGCGCCCTGRCCGGGGCGGTCCGGTGAGGAGCGGAAAAGCGCGCACAGCGGCGAACTTGTCCAGATCATGGTTTGTGTGGGTGGCCCCGCACGGGTATACGGCCAGGAGCGGGCAGGCCGACGGCCGTCGCGTCCGAGCCGGACCAGACAGCCATCGTCGGGGTGCGTGCGAACCGGTGGCCGATCGTCCTGACGGGTGTGCGGCTGGTCAGCCGGGTGCGGCCGTCGGGGGCCGGCCGTGCTGGAGGTAGGCGGTCTGGCCGGTGCGCAGGGCGTCAGCGCAGGCGTGGACGCGTCGGGCGATGTACGGCGCGAGAAGCTGATCGCGTTCCGCGGGGGTGCACAGCCGCCATGCGATCAGCTCGTCGGCCTGTAGGCGCAGGTGTCGCTCGGCGTCATCGAGGGTGAGCACCCCGCCGTCAAAGACGAAGTTGGCCAGCGCTGGCCGTCCGTCGTCCTGGGGCGGTATCCAGTCGATCGCCAACAGCCGTCCGAGCCGCAGGTCCAGCCCCAGCTCTTCCTTGATTTCCCGTCGTGCGGTCTCCCACGGGTACTCTCCCTCCTCCATGTGACCGCCGGGCAGGAGCCAGGAGTCGGTGCGGTAGGACGGCTGGACGAGCAGGATCCGACCATCGGGATCATGGAAGAGGGCGCTGGCCCCGGCGATCGAGCGCGGGAGCGTCGCATAGAACTCCGCTGGTGGCAGTGACATCTGCTTCAGATTAGCGGAAGGCGTAGGTGGCAACCGCCGCTATGACGGCGCTTTCCACCTACAGACGTGGAAGCCGTGGGTGGAAATAGTCGTTATGGCGACGGAAACCACCTACGCTCCCCATCCGTTGTTGGTGGGATGCTGGGCACGTGACCGACGGGGGCGCCGATGAGGGCCGCTGGGACTTCTTCGTCTCGTATGCCGAGGCGGATCGTGAATGGGCGGAGTGGCTCGCCTGGACGTTGGAGGAGAACGGGTACCGGGTTCTGATCAGGGCATGGGAGTCCGTCCCGGGGACTGTCTGGTCCGCTCTGGAACAGGAGGGCCTGCGCCGAGCGAGCCGGCTGCTGGCGGTGGTGACACCGGCCTATCTCGAGTCGGATGACGGCGGCGCGCAGTGGCAGGCGGTACGGGAATCGGACCTGAAAGGAGATGCCCGGCGGCTGGTCCCGATTATGATCGAAACCTGTGCTCCGGGCAGCCTCGGAATGCTGGGGACACGCGGACGGATCGACCTGACGGATCTGTCGGGGCCGGCTGATGAACGGGTGGCGCGGATCCGGCTGCTCGACGGGTTGCGGGACGCACAGGCTGGGCGGAGGAGGCCGGACAGCCCGCCCACGTTACCGGTCCGGAAACAGGCCACGGCAGGCCGCATGAGACCGGCAGGTCCGATGCCGTTCCCGGAACGGGTAGCCCGCGCGACCGAGCGGGGAGCTCCGGGGCCCGGGTCAGGGCTGTCGAACGATGCGGATATCGCCCCGGCGGGGACTGGAGGCGGGGCCGGAGGCGATGTGCCCTCGACCTTTCCGGGCATTCCGTCCTCGAAACCGGCCACATGTTCTGGCCGTACCCGGGTGGGGGCGCACACGGATCTCGACGGCGGCCGGGACGCCGACGAGCTCCGCCGCCTGGGAACCGAAAACCCCGGCGGTCCCGGCGAGCCGGCCAACTGGCCCGCATATGAGGCTCTGGTCTCTCGTGCCACGGCCCCCCACGTCCTGGCCGTTGCCGGCCGGCTTGCCGCGACGGCCGGCGAGCCGCCTGAATTCCGTCGTCTTCTTCTCGGCCTCTGCCGTTACCACTACGCGCGGGGGCGGTTCGGCGAGAGCCGTGACCTCGCCGAACGTGCCCGCCGCCACTGGCTACCGGTGCTCGGCCCCGACCATCTCGACACCCTGGCCGCGGGT
Source organism: Protofrankia sp. BMG5.30 (assembly GCF_001983005.1). Lineage (NCBI taxonomy): Bacteria > Bacillati > Actinomycetota > Actinomycetes > Frankiales > Frankiaceae > Protofrankia > Protofrankia sp. BMG5.30. The sequence goes on from NZ_MOME01000040.1 coordinate 11,773, forward strand.
CATCATCTGGCCCGTGCTCTCTTCGCCCTGAAGAGGGACGACCACCAGAGGGCCTACGAGCTGGACCAGGATATCCTGAGTCGGCGGCGGCGGATTCTTCCGGCCGACCATCCCGACATCCTGGCGTCAGCCAACAGCATTGTCATGGATCTGCGTGCCCTGGGCCGTTTCGACGAGGCGTACACGTTGGCTCTGGACACGTGGGAACGTCGGCAGCGGGTTCTCGGCGATGACCACCCGGACACCCTTTCCAGCGCGGCGAACCTTGCCGGATGCCATTACCTGCTCGGTGACCACCCGKAGTCGCTGCGCCTGAACAAGGATGTCTGGGAGCGCCGGCGCCGGGTTCTCGGTGACCATCATCCCGACACGCTTGCCTCCGCCATCAACACGGCGATGGACCTGTACGCCCTCGATGACCGGAGGCCGGCCCGAACGGCCGCCGAGAAGGCGTTTGTGCGCTGCCAGGAAGTTCTCGGCCATGACCATCCGTGGACGCGGACGGCTGCCGGCCTTCTCCGGGAGTGGCGTGAACAGTGATCCGGAGTATCCGTCATGGCCGTTCGTCCGGCCCTCGTTCGTCGTCCCGTGGGGCAGGAATTTCTGGAATATCAGGGAAAAGGTCGGCTGCCGAGCGCGTCGCCCGCATCCATTCTGACAGGTCCCGGTCCGGAGCGGGTGCCCGTTCCGAGGCGCGTTCCCGGATTCGGGTGACTACTGTCGCGGCCTCGCGTGGGGGGTATACCTCGTCGGCGTCCGGCAGTTCCTCGGCGGTGAGGACCGTGCCCCGGAGTTCGTCCCCGACCCGGGCCGTGACCAGCGGACCGATCACGAGCGAGATCGACTCCAGGGCGCGGGTGGCGGTGAAGAAGGCCCGGAAGGCCGTGGCATCGATGCCGTCCCTCCCGGGGAACGCGACTGGCGTTCCCGCCGCGCGGTTGGGCGCGATCGAGTCGAGAACGCCTCGGGCCCGCTCCCGGACGTCCTCGAAGGTGCTTTCCGCCGGTGGTACGAAGTAGAACGTCTTCTCCCAGGATCCGGACATTATCGGCCCGTCGTAGGTAATCTGTGTGCCCTGTCCTCCCACGGCGGCGGCCAGGGGGCTGGAGAGCGAGTCGARCAGATCGCTCAGCTCTGGTGAGATGTTTTCGGAGGTGTACACCGTTCCTTTCAGCTCCTCCTCGACCCTGTTCGCCCCGTAACGATGTGGCCATCGTCGCACCCGGCGAGCCCTGGGCTTTTTTGTCCCGGTTGTCCCGTGGCGACGACGCGGATCTCGTTTCGTCTGTCCGATGTTGTCACCGGTCACCCGACGATCCCGGGATGCCGAGTAGTGATGGCGCAGATCTCGTTTCGCCTGTTCGGCCCGCAGCCGGATCTCCATGAGATCGACGTCCTCGTCGGCCCTGGACGAGGCGAGCATGACCCGTAGCCGGGAACGGCTCGCGGCGGCGACGGAGATCTCGTAGGCGCTGTTGCGGCCGGCCAGCTTGATGAACAGCACCGCGAGGTCGAGAGCTATGAGCAGCAGAGAGATCATTACACAGACCAGAAGCGCGTGCAGGTTGTGGCGGAGTACGGTCAGCAACGCGTCCTGATGGTCGAGAACGCCGGCGGGCGGCGGTGCGCTGTCGTTGTTCTCCGCCGTCTGTCTCCTGGCGTCACCGTTGATCCGTTCGATGTTCGCCGACCTGTTCGACTGTGCGGTGGCAAGGGTTTCCGCGGCCTCGTTCTGCCGGGCGACCGCCTTTGCGTAGTTATCGTTGAGAAGCTTGAACACGGGGCCGTTTCCGGCCAGGCCGGTGGCTCCTCGGCCCTCGCGCTCGTCCGTGACCGCGGTGAATGCCTCCCTGACGGCCGTACTGGCGGCCTCGAGTTGGTTCTGGTCATTTTTGATCTCATCGTCGAGCGCGGCGAGCCGAGCGGTTCTGGCCTGCTCGACTGCGGCGTTGAGCGTGGCCGTCCGGTCGGTGTGCCGCCGGCCGAGTTCCGCCGTGATCTCGCTGTCGAACATCTTCAGGACCAGCGGGTCGGTCACGATGACCGCGATGAGCAGGGTGATCACGACTCTGATCGCGTAGCTGCCGATCCTCGGCCGGCCGCGCGGTCGCGCGTCCTCCTCGTGGAGGTCGGAGAAGTCGACGCTCACCTGGGACAGCAGGAATCTGTCGTAAACCACCACGGCCGCCGCGACCAGCAGGCCGACGAGCACTCCGGGGAAAATCCCGCCCCCGGTCGCAATCATCAGAAAGAACGTGCAGCCGGCCGTCGCATAGACGTAGTAGAGCGCCATGAACAGGGCGGCACAGGTGTACCGGGCCCGGTCGGTGAACACGGTGACGTGCGCCGGGTCGATCCCGGCAACGACGAGTAGACGGTTCACGTTTCACCGGCCGGCCGCGCGTTTCCGACGGCTGGCACGCGTCCCACGGCCACTGGATCAGGAAATTTCATACATGATCTTCGTAAATCCAGATGGACCTTCATTCAGAGCTCCCCGCCGTGCTCCATGACCGGGAACGACGCCTCCCGGGACGACAACTTTATACCTGTGTCCACACGGTGGCCGGATTCATCCGTGATGTCCGCCGGGGGCACGCTTCTGGATGCTTCGTCCGCGGGCCGTTCGTCGTCTTCCCGAAGCCACGACGGTGCGCGGGGACGGCGACGGCCGGTATCGGTCCAGCGGACGGAGAGCGGTGGACGGAGGACGGCGAGCTACAGGCCGTATTGTTCGAGGAGGCGTAGCCAGATTTCGCTGACGGTGGGGAATGACGGGACCGCGTGCCACAGGCGGTCCAGGGGTACCTCGCCGACGATGGCGACGGTCGCGGCGTGCAGCAGTTCCTGGACGTCCGGGCCGACGAACGTCGCTCCGACGATCACCGATCGTTCGGAGTCGATGACCAGTTTGCTRGTCCCGCTGGACGTGGTGCTGGCGCGGCCGCGCACCTGGGCGCCGGCCACGTCGCCCGTACCGTAGGTCACGCTCCGTACCGGCAGGCCGGCGTCCCGGGCCTGCTGTTCGGTCAGGCCCACCGCGCAGACCTGGGGATCGGTGAAGATCACCCGTGGTACCACGTCCGTGGCAGCCGGGACGTCGCGGCCGAGGATGACGTCGGCGGCGAGCCTGCCCTGGTACTTGCCCATGTGCGTCAGCAGCGCCCGGCCGTTGCAGTCACCGACGGCGTAGAGCCAGCCCCCGTCCACCCCGGTGGCCCGCATCCAGCCGTCGACGTCGACGAACCGGCCGGGGGTCAGCCCGACCACGTCCAGGCCCAGATCCGCCGTTGCCGGTCGGCGACCGACGGCGACGAGAATCTCCTCGGCGCTGATCCGGCTGCCGTCGGCCAGCGTCGTCACCACCGCCGAGTCGCCGTCCTGCCTGCGCGCGGACGCCAGCGGCACACCAGTGATCACTTCTATGCCCGTGGCCTGGAAAGCCGCGCGCAGTTCCTCCCCTGCGAACGGTTCCTCCCGCGCGAGCAGCCGCCCGGCGGCCTCGACGATGGTCACCCGTGGGCACCCGAGACGGTGGAACGCCTGTGCCATCTCCACCCCGGTCGCGCCGCCACCGACCACCAGCAGCCGGCGCGGCACGTAGGTTGCCGCGGTGGCGCTCCGGTTGTTCCATGGACGCGCGTCGCGCAGGCCGTCGACCGGCGGGACGACCGCGACCGTCCCGGTCGCGACAACCACCGCCCGTCTCGCGGTCAGCCTTCTGGCTCCGTCATCGCCGGTGATCTCGACTGTCCGGGTCCCGACCAACCGGCCGGCCCCGCGGAACAGCGTGATCTTCTTGCTGTCCAGCCAGGGCACCTGGCCGCCGTCGTCCCAGCCGCCGGTCATGTAGTCGCGCCACGCGAAGGCCGCGGCGGCGTCAACGGTACCGGTGACCGCCTGTGCGGCACCGGGAACACGGCTGGCCGCGGCGAGCACGTCGCCGGGGCGCAGCAGCGTCTTGCTCGGAATACATCCCCAGTACGAGCATTCCCCGCCGACCAGCTCGCGCTCCACGATCGAGACGGTGAGCCCGTTGTCCGCGCATCGGCCCGCGACGTTCTCCCCCGCCGGGCCGCCTCCGATCACGATCACATCGGCCTCGTGCGTGTCGACCTCGTGCATGCMGGCCCCCTTGTGCGCCTGCGGACTGTGCCCGGTAGACCAGGAGTACCCGCTGGATGGCCGGAGGCAGCGCGATCATGTTTTTCGCGCTCGGACGCGCGTCCAAAATTCGATCTTGGAAGTTCTGGGAAAAACTCGCTCCTCGGGCGCTTCGAGGGTGTACGGACGGGACGGGCCGCCACCGATCGCTGTCAGCGGGTCTCGGTCTCGGTCTCGGGCCAGGGGACGGGCACGGCGGTGCTGGTGGCGGACCGTGACCCGCGCGCGGACGCGAAGGCGTCGGCGCCGGCATCCCAGGTTCGTCGCAGGTCGGAGCCGGTGGGGAAACGCTGGTCCAGCTCAAGGATGACCATGCCGTGGGCGAAGGCGAACATGGCCTGCGCCACCTGCGGGTCGCCGGTCGCCAGGAAGAACGGTTCGCCGGACCACTCCTCCAGGCCGGGTGTTGTCGAGCCACGGGGCAGGCGGGAGCTGGTGGCCAGGCGGTACAGATTCGGGTGGGCAAGTGCGTACTCGCGGTAGGCGGTCAGGACGCTTGCGATGCTGCCCTCCGCTCCAGGGTGGCGCACCGCCTGATGCAGAGCCTGGCCGATCTCGGCCAGTGCTTCGTCGACCAGGGCCAGTTCGACGGCGTGCTTGCCCGGCAGGTGCTTGTAGATGGAGGGCGCCTGGATGCCGAGATCGGCGCCCAGCCGGCGCATGGTCAGGGCGTCGGCTCCTTCCGCCTCGAGCAGTCGCCTGCCCGCGGCGATGATTTCCGCGGCGCGGGGGCTGAGCGCACGCGACCGGGACGGTGCGCATGGGGCGGAATCGGCACGCTGGGAGGAGTCGGCRCACGGGGAGGGAACGGACCGCGTCATGCGAGCGGGTCGAGGACGAACACCGGATGCCTCGGCGCGATGCGGGCGAGCTCCTCGTCGGTCGAGTCCGCGCTGACGCCGTCGAAGAACACTCCGACCTCGGCTTTCCAGCGGCGGAGGTAGGCGCGCAGGATCGGCGCTTTGTCCGCGTCCGCCACCTCATGGGCACTCCGGTGCTCCCGGCGGCGCCCGAGCAGGATGTCGAGGTTGCCGTCGGCGGCGCGCAGGTTGCGTACCCACTGGGTCTCGCCTCGTGGCGCGACCAGGTACTGCCCGCCCTCATGGTTGAGGAGGTTGACCGGGACCCGGCGGGGCTGCCCGCTGGTCCGTCCCTTCACCTCCAGGACGCGGCTGCCCCAGATGCTGACACCGGCCCGGGTGAAGCCCGCGACCAGGTYGTTGAAGACATGTCGGGTGAACCGACCGGGCTTGCGATAGTAGATCTTGTCCGCTTCGGACATGACTGATCTCCTTCGGGCGCGGTGATGTCACCGCATGGTTGATGTTGGTGGCCACAGGTGTGGCTAACGGTGTTAGCCGATCCTATCGCGCAGATTCGGTTCGTCACGCGGTTCAACCGCGCATGCGCCTGCCTGCCCGGGTCGACCGGCAACGTCGCCGCGCCGGGGCGGAGCGCGGTGGGTGCGGCAGAGGTGTCGTACGCGGCCGGCGCGGATGTCCGCGCCGGCGTGACGAGACGTCACAGCGGGGTCGCGGCACCTCCCGTGGTCCCACTGGATACGCTGTCGGGCAGCCAAGCTTCGATCTGGTGAGCTGGCGGGCGGTCAGTAACGCGGACGGTCGTGACCGCGTTGCTCTTCGTCGGTCGGGCCAGCCGGGTCGGCGCTGGTCCGTTGTCACTTCGAGGAGTGCCCGGTCGAGGCGGGAACCGAATCGGCCGCCAGCCGCCTGGTATCCCGAGCCGCTTCCGGAGGCCCGCCATCGTGTTGACCGCGTCCACGCTTGCTTCGACGACCCTCGCGCTCGGCCCGAGCTTCCTGGACACGGAGCATCTGGCCAAGGCCGGTCTGTTCGTCATCCTGCTGATCGTCTTTGCGGAGTCCGGGCTGCTGATCGGCTTCTTCCTGCCCGGTGACTCGCTGTTGTTCACGGTGGGGCTGCTCGTCTCCAACGGCACGCTGTCGACCCCGCTGTGGCTGGCCTGCGCGCTGATCTCCGTTGCCGCGATCGCCGGTGACCAGACGGGCTTCCTGTTCGGGCGCAAGGTCGGCCCCACGCTCTTCCGGCGCCCGGATTCCAGGCTGTTCCGGCAGGAGAACGTGGAGAAGGCCCATGACTTCTTCGAGCGGTACGGCCCCCGCTCGGTGATCCTCGCCCGCTTCGTCCCGATCGTGCGGACGTTCACCCCGATCGTCGCCGGGGTCAGCGGCATGAACTACCGGCTGTTCGTCACGTTCAACATTGCCGGCGGGCTGCTGTGGGGTACCGGTGTGACGGTGATCGGCTACTTCCTCGGGAAGGTCGATTTCATCGCGCACAACGTCGAGAAGATCTTTATTGGGATCGTGCTGCTGTCGGTGATTCCGATCGGGTTCGAGCTGCTGCGGGCCCGGCGCCGGGGTGGGCGTTCCGGCCCGGGCGCGGCGCCGGTCGGGGCCCGGCACTCCGCCCGGTCCCGCCGGACCGCCGGAACCGACTGATCAGCAGGCCCCGCCGGATCACCGGAACCAGCTGATCACCGGAACCGGTTGATCCGGTGGCCCTCGCCGGATCAACCAGCCGGCGGGGCCACCGGATCAACCGGTCGGCGAACCAATCGGAAACCGACGGGGGAACGCGGGGAACGAATGATCGGCGATGGAATCGGCCGCAACAGGGGGAGCCGTCACAGCCCAGGTAGTTGGGCCGGGCCCGCGCCGGAAACAACCGGCCTGAAAACAAAGGGTCCCGATGGGTGGCCACCGACACGGGGGGAGTCGGTAGTCGCCCCACCGGGACGTACCCCACCTTAGCCGTCCAGGGTCCGCCGCGTCCCACCCCGGTGCCAAAAACCTGGCTGGGGCTTCCCAACGTGCTGTTGGGCCGCTGGTGCGTCCCGCCCTGGTGCGCAAAGTCGCAGCGTGGCCCGTCGCCTGTCGCGGCCAGGACGGACATCCACATATGGCCTGATTTTCTTTTCGGGAGGCCGCTTCAGGAGACCGCGTGGGAGGCTGCCACTCATCCCCTGCGTGTCCGGCCATGGTCGGTGGGTGGTAGACGGGTGACGGTATTTCCCGGGGCGGCCGGGGCGGACACGGGCGATCTCCGGTACCGGCCTGTCGGAGAACCACGACAACCACAGGAACCACAGGAATTACAAAAGTTCGGTTGGAGAACTACAAGAAGTGAGGTTGGCTGATGTCCCTGCTCGACCGCGGTACTCCCCCGGATCCGTTCGACGTTCTGCCCGTCGTACCGTCGTTCACCCTTACCAGTGACGACTTCGCGGACGGGGACGCGCTCACCAAGGAGTTCGCGCACACCTCGGCCGACGGCGCGAACGCCTCGCCACACCTGCGCTGGTCCGGGTTCCCGGCACAGACGCGCGGCTTCGTCGTCACCGCCTTCGACCCGGACGCCCCCACCGGCAGCGGCTTCTGRCACTGGCTCCTCGTCGACATCCCGGCCAGCGTGACCGAGCTGGCCCACGGGGTGGCAAACGGCGATCCAGCCGGCCTGCCGGCTGGGTCCTTCCACGTGCGCAACGACTACGGGACGGCCGATTTCGGAGGTGCCGCACCGCCTCCGGGGGACCGTCCACACCGTTACGTGTTCGCGGTGCACGCCGTCGACGTCCCCTCGCTCGGTGTCGACAGCTCCGTCACGCCCGCGGTCGTGGGGTTCAACCTGGCGTTCCACACCCTTGCCCGGGGCGTGCTGCGGACCACCTACCAGCGCTGACGCCACCAGCGCTGACCGGCAGCTCTGGACATGGCAGGGCTGGCATGGCAGGGCTGGCACGGCAGCCGTCGACGCCGCCGGCGCTGACGGCTGCCGGTCACAGCCGGCTGTGGGCTTCCGGCATCACGGCGGTGGGCAGGATGGCCGGACGCGGGTAGGTTGACGGACATGCTGCGTAAGCTCGCCGTTCTCGCGGTTGTCGCCGGTGCCGGTGCGGTGGCGACCGTTGTCCGTCGCAGGCGGGGCAGGGACGAGGTCGACCTCTGGCACGAGGCGACCACCGCCATCAACGCGAGCTGATCCGAAGGTTCTCGCCCCTGATCCCTGATGCCGTGACGGGCCGGGTCCGGTGTGACCCGGCCACGCGGTTTTGTGGTGCTCGGGAACGGCACCGCCGCGACGCGGTCACGGGCGGCTGGTGAGGTATCCACCCATGGTGCGGAAGTACTCGGTGGCGGGGTATTCGGCGCCGTCGTCGGTGCGTATTCGGCGGATCACCAGGCCGTGGTTGTGCCCACGGCGGGCGTCCGCGCCGGCCACGATCACGATGCCGTCGCCTTCGCGGATGAAGATGCGGCCCGGCGTGCCGCCGTAGCGTCCCTGCGACACCGCCGCCGACAGGATCCGGATGCGCTCGCCGCGGTGGAACGTGAAGGCGTTCGGGTACGGGTCGGACTGCGCGCGGACCAGGCGTTCGATGTCCTCGGCCGGCCAGGTCCAGTCGATGCGGCTGTCCTCGATCGACCGCTTGTGGAAGAAGCTGGCTCTGGAGCGGTCCTGCCTGACCCAGTCGGTGTGGCCGGAGGCGATGAGCGCCAGCCCGTCGACGGTGATCGGCCCGAACAGGGCCAGCGTCTTGTGGAACAGGTCGGTGGCGGTGTCGGTCGGCTCGACGGACACAGCCCGCTGCAGCACGATGTCGCCGGCGTCGAGCTCGTCGTCCATCATGTGCGCGGTCACGCCGACCTCCCGCTCGCCGTTGATCAGAGCCCAGATCAGCGGGGCGAAGCCGGCGTACGCGGGCAGCAGCGAATCGTGCACGTTGAGYGTGCCGTGCCGGGGCAGGGTGAAGACCTCCGGGGGGATCCAGGTGCGCCAGTTCGTGGCCACGATGATGTCCGGTTCGACCTTCTCCAGCTGGCGTACCAGGTCCTCGTCGGGGCGGCTGCGGATCAGCATGGGAACCCCGTGCTCCTCGGCCAGGTCGGCCACGGAGTCGTCCCAGATCTTCTCGTAGGCGTGGTCGCTGCGGGGATGCGTGACGGCGAGGGCCACCTMGTGCTCGGAGTCCAGCAGGGCTCGCAGAGTGCGATGTCCCCAGGTCTGGTAGCCGAACGTGACGACCCGCATGGGGCTCCTCCTTGACGTGGACAGCCGCTTGGCGCCCTTCGTGGGCGGGAAATTCGATAGAAAATTCTTAAGGTAACCTTACCTAAGCTTTATCGACATGTCTGCTTGAGTCCCGGACATCCCGCCGGCGCCCGCTCGGTACCCATCCGTCATCCGTCGGCTGTCATCCGCTCGGGGCCGGAGCGGCCGCGGGCCTCAGGACTTCAGGGCGGCGGCCGGCCGCGGGCTGTGGTGGCGTCCCATCGGGATGACCAGCGGGGTGCCGCTGACCGGGTCGGCCACCACCTGGCAACGCAGGCCGAACACCTCCTCCACCAGCTCGGCGGTCACCACCTCGGCGGGTGGCCCCTGGGTGACGATGCGGCCGGAGCGCATCGCGATCATGTGGTCGGCGTAGCGGCACGCCTGGTTCAGGTCGTGCAGGACCATCACCACCGTGCGCTTCTCCCGCCGGTTCAGGTCGACGACCAGGTCGAGGACGTCGATCTGATGGGCGAGGTCCAGGAAGGTCGTCGGTTCGTCCAACAGCAGCACGGGGGTGCCCTGGGCCACCGCCATCGCGATCCACGCCCGCTGGCGCTGGCCGCCGGAGAGCTCGTCCACCGGCCGGCCGGCCAGCTCCAGCATGGCCGTCGCCCGCAGCGCCTCGGTGACGGCCTGTTCGTCCGCAGCGGACCACTGGCGCCACCAGGTCTGGTGCGGGGAACGGCCGCGGCCGACCAGGTCGACCACGGTCAGCCCCGCGGGCGCGACCGGGGACTGCGGGAGGATCCCCAACTGCCGGGCGACCTGCCTGGTCGGCATCGAGTGGATGGACCGCCCGTCCAGGTGCACCGCGCCCGCCCGCGGGCGCAGCAGCCGGGCCAGCGCACGCAGCAGCGTGGACTTGCCGCAGGCGTTGGCGCCGACGATCACACTGATCCGGCCGGCGGGGACGAYCAGGTCGAGGTCGTCGACGACCACTGTGCTGTCGTAGGCCAGCCGCAGCCCGCTCGCCCGCAGCTCGGGCAGGCCCGGGCCACGCTCGCCCGTGGGGCTGCCGTCCGTGGCGGTGCCGCTCGTGGAGCGGCTGCTCGTGGGGCAGCTGCTCGTGGAGCCCGTGTCGGGGAGGTCAGCCGGTGCCGTCGGCCAGGATGGTGGCTGGAGCGTCACGGGATCAGCCTCCGGAGTCGGCGCGGTTCGCCCGGCCGAGCAGCCAGAGCAGGAACGGTGCGCCCAGCACGCCGGTCACCACGCCGACCGGCAGTTCGGTTTCGGGCAGGAGCTGGCGTCCGATCAGGTCGGCGGACAGCACGATCAGTGCTCCGGCGAGACCGGAGGCGAGCGGGGGCGGCCAGGCGAGGTTCGCCAGCCGCTGCGCGATCTGCGGGGCGGCCAGCGCCACGAAGACGATCGGCCCGGCCGCGGCGGTCGCGAAGGCGACCAGCCCGACCGCTGTGATCATAAGTGCCAGCCTGGTGCGCTGGACCGGGACCCCCAGCCCGGACGCGACCTCGTCGCCGAGCTGGAGGGTGCGGGTGACCCGGCCGAGCGCCAGCGCGACCGGGACGAGCACGGCCATGGCCAGTGCCAACGGGCGGGCCTGGTCGAAGCTCCTGCCGTTGAGGTTGCCGACCAACCARCCCAGGGCCTGCCCGGCCTCGGCGAGGYGGGCCCTGGCCAGCAGGTAGTCGGTGGCGCTGCTGCACAGCCAGGACACCCCGATGCCCACCAGGATGATCCGGTATCCGGAGGTGCCGCCCTTCCAGGCCAGCAGATAGATCACCAGCGCCGTGGCGAGGCCGCCGATCAGGCCGAGCAACTGGCTGCCGAGGCCGGCACCGAAGCCGAGCACGATGCCCGCGACGACCGCGGTCTGCGCGCCGGCGGTTATCCCGATCATGTCGGGGCTGGCGAGCGGGTTACGGGTCATGGTCTGGAACACCGCACCGGAGATGCCGAAGGCGACACCGACGAGAAGCCCGACCAGGGCCCGGGGCAGCCGGAGCTCACGCACGACGAACAGCGCTCCGGGGTCCCCTGACCCCCACAGCGCCGGGACGACCTCGGCGATGCCGATCGGATAGTCACCGAACGCGATCCCCAGGCAGAAGACGGCGAACGTGGCGGCGGCCAGGACGGCACAGACCGTCACCAGCCGTGGCCGCAGCACGGCGGACGCGGCGGGCCGGGCCAGCCGCACGGCGGTGCGGCCGCCGACACGGCTCAGGCTGAGCGGACCGTAGGTCGTGGTCACGGCTGTGCTGGCCGCGGCCGTGGAGGCAGCCGCAGCCGCAGCCGCGGAGGTGGCCGTGGCCGCGGACGCTGGCCTGCTCGTGCTCGTGGTCGGGGTGGCCATCGGCTAGAGCTCCGCGAGACGCCGGCGGCGGACCAACATGACGAAGAACGGCGCGCCGAGGAAGGCGACGATGATGCCGACGTTGATCTCCTGTGGGCGGGCGACCACCCGTCCGACCACGTCGGCCGCCAGGATCAGGCAGGAGGCCAGCGCCATCGAGGTCGGCAGCAGCCACCGGTGGTCGGTCCCCGCGATCATCCGGGTGGCGTGCGGGACGACCAGCCCGATGAAGACCAGCGGCCCGGCCACGGCCACGGCACCCCCGGTGAGCACCGTCACGGCGACGGCGCCCTGCAACCGGATGAGGCCGACCCGCCGGCCGAGGGCGGCGGCGACGTCGTCGCCGAGCGCGAGGCTGTTCAGCCCGGGCGCGAGCATGAGCGCGAGCACCACCCCGGTCAGGACGAACGGCGCGGCCTGCGCCACGAGCGTGCCGTCGCGGCCCGCGATGGATCCCGCGGACCAGTACCGGTAGCGGTTCAGCGCCTCCGGGTTGGTCAGCGCGATGGCGCTGGTCAGCGAGCCGAGCAGGGCGGTCACCCCGACCCCGGCCAGGGCGAGTTTGACGGGGGTCGGGCCGGAGCGCCCGGCGGCGCCCAGCAGGTACACGAGCACGCTGGCGGCCAGTGCGCCGGCGAAGGCGAACCAGATGTAGCCGTAGAGCGAGGTCAGCCCGAACGCTGACACGGACAGGACGACCGCCAGCGTGGCGCCGGCGCTCACCCCGAGCAGCCCGGGATCCGCCAGCGGGTTGCGGGTCAGCGTCTGCATGATCGTGCCGGCGAGACCGAGGGCGGCGCCGACGAGCAGGCCGAGCAGGGTGCGTGGGACGCGCAGCCCCCACACGATGGCCTCGACGTCCCCGTCGTCACGATGGATCAGTACTCGCAGGACCTGGTCCAGTGGTACCGGTCGGCTACCGATGGCGATCGACAGGGCGCACAGGAGCGCCAGGACGCAGAGGGAGGCCCCCAACAGGACCGGTCGCCGTGCCGGGTGCAACCCCCGCCGTCCCGAAGCGGCCCGGGGAGCGGGCCTTCCTGTGACCGGCCCGTCCGCCGGCGCGGCACTCGTCGGAGCAGGGCTCGTCGGAACGGAGTTGGGCGGGGCGGTTGTCCCCGTTGATGCGACCCGGAGCCTGTTGGTCACGCGGTCCTCATGGTCACAGAATCTTAGGGCAGGTATACCTAAATAATCAATCGGCGGGAAGTCCTTGTTATTTAGGTAAGCATAACTTTAGTATGCGCTCCGCCAGGTGTCGGACCCGTGGCCTTCGGGTCACGGATCCGGCTGAACCCGAAGAGGAGCAGATGTTCACTACGCAGCCGCGTGTCGCGCGTGTTCCCACCGTTTCCCGCTTGCTACGGTGCGTCGTTGTCTTTGTGGCGATCGCGCTGGGACTCGCCGCCTGTGGCAGCGACGATACGGATACCACGAGTCCCCAGCCGTCGTCCGTCCAGAGCGGCCAAAGTGCGTTTCCGGTCACAATCGCTCACAAATACGGCTCGATCCGGATCAACGCCCAACCCGCCCGGGTCGTCGCGGTCGGCCTGACCGACTCCGAGCCGTTGCTCGCGCTCGGCGTGAAGCCGGTGGGCGTCGTCGACTGGTTCGGGGAGCGTCCCTACGGCAACTGGCCGTGGAGCGAGAAGCTGTGGGCCGGGACGGCCCCGGAGATCGTCGGTGAGCGCAACGAACTCAACTTCGAGAAGATCGCGGCACTCCGGCCGGACCTGATCCTCGCGCTGTACTCCGACATCACCCAGGAGCAGTACGACACCCTCTCCAAGATCGCTCCCACCGTCGCCCAGTCGAAGGAGCATGACGACTTCGCCACCCCGTGGAAGGAGATGACCCGCACCGCCGGCCAGGCGGTCGGCCTGGAGGGCAGGGCCAACGACCTGATCGCCGCCATCGACAAGAAGTTCGCGGACGTGCGCCAGGGCAACCCGGACTTCGCGGGCAGGACCACGGCCATCGTGGACCCGTACGAGCCGGGTCAGTACGCGGTGTTCGCTCCCAGCGACCCCCGGTCGGTGTTCATGTCGGAGATCGGTTTCAAGGTGCCCGACCAGATCGGCCAGCTCGCCGGGTCGGAGTTCGCCGCCGAGATCAGCTCCGAGCAGCTGAACATCGTCGACGTCGACCGCCTGCTGTTCGTCACGGACGCGTCCGACGCCGAGGCGCGGGTGAAGGCGGATCCCGTCTACAGCCGGCTGAAGGTTGCCACGGAGGGCCGGGCGCTGTTCGTGCCGTACGAGGATCCGCCGGTGGGCACCGCGCTGACCTTCAACACCGTGCTCAGCATCCCCTACGCCATCGACCAGTTGGTGCCGCTGCTGAAGACGCCCGGCTCGGCCGGGTAGCGACCCCGCGGGCCCGCCGGCTCGGCTCCCGCGCCTGCCGGATCGACGTCGTCGGTCCGCGGCGGAGGCCGATCCGGCGGTACCCCCGGGAAGCCGGGAGCCGGGTATGGCGGGCCAGCCGTCCAATGGCCTTGCCGATCGACTGACGGTGACCGATAAAGACTGACGGTGACCGACAAGGTCAAAAGTTGGGATATGCGAACTGTTTCATCCTGGGTCGGGAAAGTTCGGTCGGACTTCTCTTTAAGTAAGGATTACTTTAGTATCTGCTCTCGTGCGTCTGGGGTTACAGCCTGAACAGGGCCCGTCTCCCGGACGCGGGTGCCATTGAAGATCAGACAGTAAAGATCAGAAAGGCAGGCCCTGGCGGTCCTGTGTCCGTCAGGGCCGCTGGTCGTGTGCCAGGAACGCCGATCGCGTGCTCGGAAGCTCACGATCGGCGGTCGATGCTGTTCGACGGCTACTGCTGCCGGACGGTCAGTGCTGTCGGGACTGCTGTGGAGGCGTGGTTATCGGTGTCCGGTAACGAAGTGGTGACCGACGTGCGGACCGCCGATGGTGGGTACGAGGAGACGGGCCAGCCGCTCTCCGGGGCGCCGGCGGGGGACGACCTGAGGGACGGGCCGGGGAGCGAGCCGGGAGGCGGACTGTCGCCGCGGGAGCGGCGGCGAATCCTCGTCGAGTGGAACGACACCGCGTGCCCGGTCCCGCCGGGGACGCTGCCCGAGATGTTCGAGGCGCAGGTGCGCCGCGACCCCGCCGCCGTGGCCCTGGTGTTCGGCACGGCCGCGCCCACCGGCACTGACAGCGGCGGCGGCACTGACACCGGCGGCGGCGCCGAGACGTCCGCCGGTGACGACACGTCCGCCGGTACCGGCACGTCCACTGTTACGAGGCTGACCTATGCGGAGCTCAACGCGCGGGCGAACCGCCTGGCCCATGCGCTGGTCGCGCGTGGCGTCGGCCCCGAGCGGGTGGTCGCGCTGGCGCTGCCCCGGTCGGCGGAGATGATCGTGGCCGAGCTCGCGGTGCTCAAGGCCGGCGGTGCCTACCTGCCGCTGGACACCGACTACCCGGCCGAACGCGTCGCCTACATGCTCGGCGACGCCGGGCCCGTCTGCCTCGTCACCACCGCGTCGCTGGAGCCCCTGGTCCCCGACGCCCCGGGCATGTCACGGCTGGTGCTCGACGACCCGGCGACCGCCGCGGCCGTGGCAGGCGCGTCCGCGGCGAATCCCACCGATGCCGACCGGCACGGGCCGCTGCACGTCCTCAACACCGCGTATGTGATCTATACCTCCGGCTCGACCGGCCGGCCCAAGGGAGTGGTGCTCTCCCACTCCGGCGTCGCCAAACTGGTCGCCACCCAGCGTGACCGGCTCGGTGTCGGCCCGCACAGCCGGGTCCTGCAGTTCGCCTCGCCCAGCTTCGACGTCGCCTTCTGGGACCTGTGCCTGGGCCTGCTCTCGGGCGGGCGGCTGGTCGTCGTCCCGGCCGAGCTGCGGGTGCCGGGCGCGCCGCTCGCGGACTACGCCCGCGAGCACGAGGTCACCTTCATGATCCTGCCGCCGGCGCTGCTGGCGGCGATGCCGGCGGACGCGGCGCTCCCGCCCGGCGCGACCCTGCTCGCCGGCACCGAGCGGGTCTCGCCGGAGCTGGTCAGGCGCTACGGCCGGGGCCGGCGGATGCTCAACGCCTACGGCCYGACCGAGGCGACGGTGAACTCCACCCTCGGTGAGTGCGATCCCGACGGCCCGTCGGAATCCACCGTGCCGATCGGGCGGCCCGACCCGGGCACCCGCGCGTACGTGCTCGACGCCCGCCTCGGCCCGATCGCGCCCGGGGCCGTCGGCGAGCTCTACCTCGGCGGCTCGGGGCTGGCCCGCGGCTACCTCGGCCGGCCGGACCTGACCGCGCAGCGGTTTGTCGCCGACCCGTTCTCCGCCGCGGGTGAACGCCTCTACCGCACCGGTGACCTGGTGCGCTGGCGCCCGGACGGCCGGCTGGACTTCGTCGGACGCGCCGACGACCAGGTGAAGATCCGCGGCTACCGGATCGAGCTCGGCGAGATCGAGTCGGTGCTGGCCAGGCACGCGTCCGTCGCGCAGGTGGCCGTCGTCGTGCGGGAGGACACCCCCGGCGTCCCCAGGCTCGCGGCGTACGTCGTCCCCTCCGTGCCGGTGGCCGCCGCGTCGGAGCCGTCGCAGCCGCCGAAGTCGTCGGAGCCAGCGCTGTCCGTGCCGGCGCCGCTGGCCCCGTCCGACGACCGGCCGGCGTGTTCGTGGGACGTGGCCACGCTGGTGAGGTCCCTACGGTCGCACGCGCGGCAGTGGCTGCCCGACCACATGGTGCCGACCGCGTTCGTGCCGCTCGAGCGCCTGCCGGTGCTGCCGAGCGGGAAGCTGGACCGCCGGGCCCTGCCGGTCCCGGACAGCCCCGTGCCGGTCTCCGGACGGCGCCCGGGCAGCGCGCGCGAGGAACTGCTGTGCGCCCTGTACGCCGAGGTGCTCGGCCTGCCGGAGGTCGGCGTCGACGACGACTTCTTCGCCCTCGGCGGCGACAGCATCGTCTCGATCCAACTGGTGGTCCGGGCCCGCCGCGGCGGCCTTGTCATCACACCGCGGCAGGTCTTCACCCACCGGACGGTCGCGGAGCTCGCGTCGGTGGCCACCGTCGCCGAGAACGTGGCCGTGGAGGCGCCGGGCGCGGGCGTGGGCGAGGTGCCGTTCACACCCATCGTCAGATGGCTGGACGAGTGCGGCGGCCCGATCGACGGCTTCAGCCAGTGGATGCTGATCACCCTGCCGGTCGGGGCGGACGGGGRGCGGATCGCCGCCGTGCTGCAGGCGCTGGCCGACCGGCACGACCTGCTGCGTTCCAGGCTGCTGCGGGCCGGGCCCGGTGCCGACGGGACGCTGCGGGTGGCGCCCGTGGGCTCGGTGCGGGCCGGCGAGTGGCTGCGCCGGGTGACCGTGGGCGAGGCGGCCGGCGACCGGCTACAGGAGATCGTCGAAGCCGCGGCCGATGACGCGTGCGCGCGGCTCGCCCCCACCGACGGGGTGATGGCGCAGGCGGTGTGGTTCGACGCGGGGGAGACCCGTCCGGGGTCGTTGCTGCTCGCGGCGCACCACGCGGTCGTCGACGGGGTGTCGTGGCGGATCCTGCTGCCGGACCTGGCCGCCGCCTGGGAGGCCGTGGCCGCCGGCCGCACCCCCGGCCCGGAGGACCTGGAGGCTGTCGGGACGTCGTTCCGCCGCTGGGCGCACCTGCTCGTGGACGAGGCGCGCCGGCCCGGGCGGGTCGCCGAGCTGCCGCTGTGGACCGACATCCTCACCGGCCCCGACCCCGCGCTCACGGCGCGGCCGCTGGACCCCGTCGGCGACCTGGCCGGCGTCGAGCGGTTGACCCTGAGGTTTCCCGTGGAACACACGCTCGCGCTGCTGACCAGCGTGCCGGCGGCGTTCCACGCCGGAGTCAACGACGTGCTGCTGACCGCGTTGGCGCTGGCGGTGCGCCAGTGGCGGCGGGACCACGGCATCGAGGACACCCGGTCGGTGCTGATCGCGCTCGAGGGGCACGGGCGGGAGGAGGAGATCGTCGAGGGTGCCGATCTCTCCCGGACGCTGGGCTGGTTCACCAGCATCTTCCCCGTCCGGCTCGACCCCGGGCCGGCCGTGCTCGACGACCTGCTCGGCGACGTCGCCGGCGACGGCCTCGGCCGGGCGCTCAAGCGGGTCAAGGAGCAGGTGCACGCCCTGCCCGACCACGGTGTCGGGTTCGGCCTGCTGCGCTACCTCAACCCCGAGACGGCCGAGGCGCTGCGGGACCTGCCCGGGCCGCAGATCAGCTTCAACTATCTCGGCCGTTTCCAGACCGACGGCGCCACAGATGTGCCCGGGACGGCCGCGCCCTGGACGGCCCTGCCCGGGTTCGGCGTGCTCGCCGGAGGCTACGACGCGGCGATGCCCGTCGCCCCGTACCCACTGGAGATCAACGCCTTTACAGAGGACCACGCCGACGGGCCGCGGCTCGGCGTCACCTGGGCCTGGCCGCGGGCGCTACTGGCCGGCACGGCGGTGCGCACGCTCGCCGAACGCTGGTTCGCCGCGCTCGGCGCGCTGGTCGCCCACGCCGCCACACCGGGGGCCGGCGGCTGGACACCGTCGGACTTCCCGCTGGTCGAGCTGACGCAGGACGACGTCGACGAGCTGGCGGCCGACGTCCCGGGCCTGGCCGACGTCCTCCCGCTGTCACCGTTGCAGCAGGGCTTCTTCTTCCACACCCTGCTCGACGAGACCTCGGCTGTGGACCGGACCTTGCCTGTGGACGGGACCTTGCCCGTGGACCGGGCCGCGCCTGTGGACACCACGCCTGTGGACAGAGCCCCTGTGGGCAGAGCGTCCGTGGACGCGGCCGTGTCGGTGGACGGGAGCGTGCTGGGGGACCGGACCGGCGACCCCGAAGACGCCGATCCGGACGTCTACATCGTCCAGGTGGTGGCCGAGCTCGCCGGCGACGTCGACGCGGACGCCCTGCGCGTGGCGGCACAGGACCTGCTGGACCGGCACGCCCCGCTGCGCGCGTCCTTCCACCAGCGGCCCGACGGGCAGGTCGTGCAGGTGATCGCCGACGGGCTGAGCATGCCCTGGCAGGTCGTCGACCTGTCACAGGTGGACGCGGCGGAACGCGCCGAGCGGGCGCGGGCGGTGGCCGCGGCCGAGTTCGCCCATCGCTTCGACCTCGCCCGGCCGCCGTTGGTACACGCCACGCTGCTGCATCTCGGCGACGGGCGCCACCGGCTACTGATCACCCACCATCACATCGTGGCCGACGGCTGGTCCGTCCCGGTCATGCTGCGTGACCTGCTCGCGCTCTACGACCCGCACCGCGGCCGGGACGCCATCGCCGGGGTGTCGGAGCGGGCGGCGCGGCTGCCCGCCGTCACCCGTTACCGCCAGTACCTGCGCTGGCTGTCCGGCCTCGAGCGGACGCAGGCCAGGCAGGCCTGGCGGGAAGCCCTCGCGGGCCTCGGCGAACCGACCCGGCTGATCGCCGACGACCAGCCGCCCGCCCGGTTCCGGGCCGGCCGGCGCGGCCTGGAGCTCCCCGAGGACGTCACCGCGGCGCTGCTCGCGCGGGCCCGCGACAACGGCCTGACCCTCGCGACGGTCGTGCAGGGCGCCTGGGGCCTGGTGCTCGGCCGGCTGCGCCGCCGCACGGACGTGGTCTTCGGCACCACCGTCTCCGGCCGGGGCGCCGACGTCGCCGGGATGGACGCGATGGTCGGCCTGTTCATCAACACCCTGCCGGTGCGGATGCGCTGGCGCGCGGACCAGCCGCTCGCGCAGGCGCTGGCCCGGCTGCAGGCCGAGCAGTCCGACCTGCTCGACCATCAGCATCTCGGCCTCGGGGAGATCCAGCGGCTGGCCGGGCTCGGTGACCTGTTCGACACCGTCGTCGTGCTGCAGAACTGCCCGATGGACGCGGACGCCACCGACCCGACGGGCACCCCGCGGGTCACCGACGTCGCCGACTTCGGTGTCGGGCACTTCCCGCTGGCCGTTCTGGTGACCCCGGGCCGGCGGCTGGACGTCCAGTTCAAGTACGACGCGGCCCGGCTCGACGACGCGACCGTCGACCGGATCGCGCGGCGGTTCGCCCAGGCGCTGCACACCCTGGCCGACGATCCCGAGCTGCCGGTGGGACGGGCCACGGTGGTGGCCCCCGACACCAGGGCCCGGGCCCTCGCGGCCCTGGCCGGTGGTGCGCTTGCCGGGGACGCGCTCGCTGGGGACGCCGGCAAGGTGTGGAGGATTCGTTCTCCACAGGTCCCGGGGGACGCGCTTGCTGTGGACACGTTCCCTGTGGACACCCCGGCCGGAGATGTGCTGACCGGGGAGGACCGCGCCCGGCCATATCCGACGCTGGTGGACGCGTTCGCGGCGAACGTCGCCCGCACCCCCGAGGCGACCGCGCTCGTGTTCGAGACGGACGCGCCCTCCTACGCCGAGCTCGACCGACGCACGACGGCGCTGGCGGCACGGCTGCGGACGCTGGGCGCGGGCCCCGAGCGGGTTGTCGCTGTCGCGGCCGCCCGGTCGGTGGAGCTGGTGGTCGCCGTCTTCGGTGTGCTGAAGACCGGCGCGGCCTATCTGCCCGTCGACGTGGACTACCCGGCGGAACGGGCGATGTTCATGGTCGCCGACTCGGGTGTGCGGGTCGTGGTGACGACCGCGGACCGGTATGCGGAGCTGCGCGACCGGCTCGCCCCGGTCGACGGCCTGCGCTGGGTCGTCCTCAGCTCCGGCGGCACTGGCGGCACCGGCGAGCCGACAATCGAGATCCTGGACGCGGATCCGGCTTCGGCCACGGCCGGGGATCCGGCCACGGCCGGGGATCCGGTTACAGCCAAGGATTCAGCCGCCGCCCTGGGGACGGCCGAGGCGTTGGCGACGGCCGAGGCGCTGGCGGCGGAGCCCCCGGAAGCCGACGTCCGAGGGCCCGGGCACGCCGGCCCGGCCGCGCCGGGAGCGGACCATCCCGCCTATCTGATCTACACGTCCGGGTCGACCGGGCGGCCCAAGGGCGTCGTGGTCAGCCACGGCGCCGTCCTCGGCCTTGTCGCGTCCCTGCAGAGCGCGTTCACCCTCGGCGGGGACGACCGGATGCTCCAGCAGACCTCCACGAGCTTCGACCCCTCCGTCATGGAGATCTTCTGGCCGCTGTGCTCCGGCGCCGCCGTGGTGCTGCCGCGTCCGGACGGCCACCGTGACCCGCGCTACCTCGCCGAGCTCGTCCATGACCAGCGGGTCACCACGCTCGCGTTCGTGGCCTCGACGCTGGCGGCGTACCTGGAGTACGCCGAGATGACCGGCGACCGGCGCGGGGTCGACGGCCTGCGCCGGGTCATCACCGGTGGGGAGGTGCTGACCACCGACCTGGCCACCCGGTGGTACGAGCTGACTGGCGTGCCGCTGTCGAACGTCTACGGGCCGACCGAGACGACCGTGCTGGTCACCCGCTGGGAGTTCGGCGCCGCCCGGACGGGCACCGCGGCGGCACCCGCCGCCGTCCCAGGAGACACCGCTGCGGCACCTGCCACGCGAGCAGACACCGCGGCGGCGAGTGCCGCGGCGGCGCTCGTCGGCGGGCCCGCGGTGCCGATCGGACGGCCGGTGCCGGGCACCCGCCTGTACGTGCTGGACGCCGGGCTCGAGCCGGTCGACGTCGGGGTGCCGGGCGAGCTCTACGTCGCCGGGGCGCAGCTCGCCCGCGGCTATCATGATCGCCCGGGTCTCACCGCTGAGCGGTTCGCCGCCGACCCGTTCGGCCCGCCCGGGTCGCGGATGTACCGCACCGGTGACCTCGTCGTCCGGCGGGCCGACGGCGCGCTCGTCTACGTGGGTCGCTCCGACCGCCAGGTCAAGATCCGTGGTAACCGGGTGGAGCTCGCGGAGATCGAGGCCCGGCTTGCCGCCGAGCCCGGCGTCGGGCGGGCAGCGGTGGTCGTCCGCCAGGACGGCCCGGGTGCCGCCCGGCTCGTCGCCTACGTCGTACCAGCTGTCGTACCAGCCCCCGGCCGGCTGGGCGGGCCGGCCCGTCCCACCGGCTCGCCCAGCCCCGGCCCCGACTCAGGCCGTGGCTCTGGCTCAGGCCGTGGCTCCGACTCCCGCGGCCGCGGACTCGATCCGGACGCGCTGCGGGCGTCGGTGGCCGCCGCGCTGCCGTCTCCGATGGTGCCCGACGCGTTCGTGGTGCTCGACGCGCTGCCGCTGACCCCCAACGGCAAGCTCGACCGGGACGCGCTGCCGGCGCCCGCCGTCCACCGGGCGCCGGTGCGGGGCCCGCGCGACGACCGGGAGCGCACGCTCTGCGAGATCTTCGCGGCCGTGCTCAGGGTCGACCAGGTCGGGGTGGACGAGGACTTCTTCGCGCTCGGCGGCGACAGCATCCTGTCGATCGCGGTGGCCAGCCGGGCCCGCCGCGAGGGCATGGAGATCAGCGCCCGGGACGTCTTCGCCCACCGGACCCCGGCCGCGCTGGCGGCGTTCGTCGGACCGTCGGGCACAAGCACGGGTGCTGGGCCGGCGGACGGCGGCGAGCCGGATGATCCGGCGGCGGCCGCGGCCGCCGGCGATCCTGGCGGCGTCGGTGACGTGCCGCTGTTGCCGATCATGCATCGGCTGCGGGAGGCCGGCGGCCCGATCCGGCGGTTCAACCTCTCGATGCTGGTCAACACCCCGGCGGCGGCAACCACGGAGACGATCACTGCTGTGCTCGCCGCCGTGATCGAACGCCACGACGCCCTGCGGCTGCGGCTGACCCACATCGGCGGTCCCCGGGCCGCCGGCCGACAGTACAGCGGCGGTCTGCCGACCGCCGGCCAGCAGCACAGCGGCGGCCCTCTGGCCGCCGGCCAGCAGCCGGGTGGCGGCCCGTTCGCCGGTGGCCTGCAGCCGGGTGGCTGGGCGCTGCCGGCGCTGTGGTCACTGGAGACGCTGCCGGCCACCGCGGTGACAGCCGCGGACCTGCTCCACCGCGTCGACGTGGCCGGCTTCGACGCCGACCGGCTGCGCGCGGCCATCGCCGCGGAGTCCGACGCGGCCGTCGGACGGCTCGATCCCGAAGCCGGGACGGTAGTGCAGGCGGTCTGGTTCGACGCCGGCCCGGGGCGGCCCGGCCAGCTGCTGCTCGCCGTCCACCATCTGGGGATCGACGGCGTGTCCTGGCGCGTCCTCTTCAGCGATCTTGCTGCCGCGTGGGAGGCGGTGGTGGCCGGGCGGCGTCCCGTCATCGAACCGGTCGCGACGTCGCTGCGCACGTTCGCGCGCGTGCTCACCGAACAGGCGCAGTCCCCGGCGCGCCTGGCCGAGCTCGCGCACTGGGGCGAGACGCTGCGGCCCGGCGGGGAGCTGCTGCCCGGTGCCGGCGGCCCGTTCGGGACGGTCGGTGGGACGGTCGGYGCCACCTCCCGGCACGTCGTCGGCCTGGACGTCGATGACACCGTGCCGCTGCTGACGTCGGTGCCGGCCGCGGTCAACGGTGACGTCACCGATGTGCTGCTCGCCGCGCTGCGGCTGGCGGTCACCCGCTGGCATGCCCGGGGCGGCCGGGACGGCTCTGCCGACCTGCTCGTCGACCTGGAGCGGCACGGCCGGGAGGAGATCGCGTCCGGCCTGGACCTCTCGCGCACGGTCGGCTGGTTCACCAGCGTCACGCCCGTGCGCCTGCCGGCTGTGGACGCGGACGCTGAACCCGCACGGTCATCGTCCGAGGAACGGGGACGGCGGCAGAGCGAGGCGGCGACGCGGYACAATCGTGCGGGCTTGCGGCCGTCGGAGGCGGTCGCCACGCTCAAGGAGGTCAAGGAGCGGCTGCGGGCCAGCGCCGACGGCGGTCTCGGCCACGGGTTGCTGCGCTACCTCAATCCGCAGGTCGGGCCCTTGTTCGCGCGGGCCGCCGTGCCCCAGGTGTTGTTCAACTACTTCGGCCGCTTCCCGTCCGGGCAGCGGGGCCAGGGGCAGGACTGGCTGCCCGCCGCGGACTCCGACGCGCTCGCCGTCGCCTTCGACGCCGACCACGCCCTGCCGTACCTGCTGCAGATCGACGCGATCTGCCAGGAGACGCCGCACGGGCCGCGGCTGACCGCGACCTGGGCCTGGACCGCGGGCGGGCTGTCCGAACACGACGTCCGCGAGCTCGCCGAGGCATGGGCGGACGCGCTGCGGGAGCTGACCGCGGCCGTCGTCGGCACCGGAACCGGCACCAGCGCCGGTACTGGCGGCAGCGCCGGCGGCGCCGGCGGCCTGACCCCGTCCGATCTGACCGTGATCGCGCTCACCCAGACCGAGATCGACGTTGTCGAGCGGATCGCCCCGGGACCGGTCGGCGACATCTGGCCGCTGTCGCCGCTACAGGAGGGGCTGTACTTCCACGCCAGCTACGACATGGGCGAGCTGGACGTCTACACCGCGCAGGTCGCCTTCGACCTCGACCACCGGGTCGACGCCGACCGGCTGCGCCTGGCTGCGGCCACGCTGCTGGCCCGCAACCCCAGCCTGCGGGCGGGTTTCACCAGCGACGGGCTCAGCCGCCCGGTGCAGTTCATCTGCGCGGACCGGGCGGCCCGGCTGACCGAGGTCGACCTGAGCGGGCTGGACGCGTCCGAACGGGACGCGCGGATCACCGAGCTGATGACGGACGACCGCACCCGGCGGTTCGACCTGGCCGACCCGCCGCTGTTCCGGCTGCTGCTGCTGCGCCTGGGCGACGGCCGCGACCGGCTCGCGATCACCCACCATGTGCTGCTGTGGGACGGCTGGTCCGGGCAGGTGCTCGTCGACGAGCTGTTCACTCTGTACGAGCGGGCCGGCGACGACCGGGGGCTGCCCCGGCCGGGCTCCTACCGGGACTACCTGCGCTGGCTCGCCGAGCAGGACGTCGAGCTGGCCAGCCAGTCCTGGCGGGACGCGCTCGCCGGCCTCGCCGAGCCGACACTGCTCGGCCCGGCCGGCCAGAGCCCCACCCCGGCGTTGCCGGACCGGCACGCCGTCGAGCTGTCCGCCGAGCTGAGCGAGCTGCTGCGGGCGCGGGCCCGTCGGCACGCGGTGCCCGTCAACACGCTGCTGAGCGTGGCCTGGGCGCTGGTGCTGTCGAACGCGGTGGGCCGGGACGACGTGGTCTTCGGCACCACGGTCGCGGGCCGGCCGGCGGACATCCCGGACGTCGAGCGCGTGATCGGGCTGTTCCTCAACACCGTGCCGGTGCGGGTCGCCCTCGACCCGTCGGAGCCGGTCGGTGACCTGCTGCGCCGGTTCTCCGCCGAGCGCACCACGCTGATGCCCCACGAGTACCTGGGCCTGGCCGACATGCAGCGCGGTAGTGGCCACAACCAGCTGTTCGACACCCTGTACGTGCTGCAGAACTTCGGCGGCGGGGCGGGCGGCGACTCCGCCCGGCTGCGGGAGCGGCTCGGTGTCCACGACGCCGGCTACGTCGACTCCACCCACTACCCGTTGACCCTGGTCATCTTCCCGGGCCAGCGGCTGCGGATCACCCTGCACTACCGGCCGGACGTCATCGACTCCGCGTTCGCGGGTGCCCTGCTGGCCCGCTACACCACCGCGCTCGACAGCCTGACCGGCGACCCGGCCACCAGAGCCGGCGGCCTCCAGCTGATCCCCCCGCGGGAGCTTCGGCTCCTGGCCGAAAGCCCGACGGCGGACGGGCGTCCGCTGCCCGGCACGCTGTCGCCCGACGAGCCGCCGCGGGCCGGCGGGTCGTTGCCGTCCGGTGATGTGCCGGTGCCCGACGACACGGTCGCCGACATGCTCGGCGCGCAGGCGGCACATACACCGCGGGAAGTAGCGCTCGTCTTCGGTGAGCAGCGTCTGACCTATGCCGAGCTCGACACCCGGGTCAACCGGATGGCCYGCCTGCTGCTCGCCGAGGGCGCCGGGCCCGAACGGGTCGTGGCGCTGGCCCTGCCGCGTTCGATCGACATGGTCGTGGCGCTGTTCGCGGTGCTGCGGACGGGCGCGGCCTACCTGCCGCTGGACCTGGACTACCCGGCCGACCGGCTGGCATTCATGATCGCCGAAGCGGCCCCGATACGCGTGCTCACCACGTCCACGGTCGAGTCACTGTTGGTCACCCCCGACGCGGCCACGGCGGACGCGGCCGGAACCGGCGCGGGCGGGACCGGCGCGGGCGCAGGCGGGACGGACACGGCTGGGCGCGGGCGCGACGAGGTGGGCGCGACACCCACCCGCGTCCTGCTCGACGACCCGGCGGTGGCCGAACGGCTCGCCGCGCTGCCCGGTGACGGCCTGGCCGACGACGAGCGGCCCGGGTTCGCTCCCGGCCGGCCGCACCGGCTGGACCACCCCGCCTACATCATCTACACCTCCGGCTCCACCGGCCGTCCCAAGGGCGTGGTCACCCCGTACCGGGGGCTGACGAACATGCAGCTCAATCACAGGGAGGTCATTTTCGGGCCGGCGGTCGCCTCCGCCGGCGGGCGGCGGCTGCGGATCGCGCACACCGTCTCCTTCGCGTTCGACATGTCCTGGGAGGAGTTGCTCTGGCTCGTCGAGGGGCACGAGGTGCACGTCTGCGACGAGGAGCTGCGCCGCGACGCCCAGGCCCTGGTGGCCTACTGCGACACGCACCGCGTCGACGTGGTCAACGTGACGCCGACCTACGCCGGGCTGCTGTTCGAGCACGGGCTGCTGGACGGCCCCGACGATCCGGAGCAGGCGCCGAGCACGGCTAGCACGGCGGACCTGGCGGGCCCGGCGGAGCCGGGGTGGGGCGCTCCGACCGGGGGGCACCGGCCGGTGCTGGTGCTGCTGGGCGGCGAAGCGGTCTCCGACGCGGTCTGGTCACGCCTGCGCGACACCAAGGGTACATATGGTTACAACCTGTACGGGCCGACCGAGTACACCATCAACACTCTCGGCGGAGGAACTACCGACAGTGACACCCCGACCGTCGGACGGCCGATCCGTGACACCAGCGTGTACCTGCTGGACGGTTGGCTACGGCCGGTGCCCGACGGCGCCGTCGGCGAACTGCACATCAGCGGTGCGGGCCTGGCCCGCGGCTACCTCGACCGTCCCGGGCTGACCGCCGGGCGGTTCGTCGCCGACCCGTTCGGCCCGCCCGGGTCGCGGATGTACCGCACCGGCGACCTCGCCCGCCGCCGTCCCGACGGCAACTTGGACTTCCTCGGCCGCACCGACGACCAGGTGAAGGTCCGTGGCTACCGGGTCGAGCTCGGTGAGATCTCCGCCGCGCTGGCCCGTCATCCACAGGTCGCCCAGGCCGCCGTGGCCGTCCGCACGGACCCGGCCGTGCCCGGCCTGAACCGGCTGGTCGGCTACGTCGTGCCTGCCGAGCTGACCGGGGACGCCCGTGACCAGGCCGAACGCGAGCAGATCGGCGAATGGCAGCAGATCTACGACGCCGAGTACACCGAGATCGACACCGCTGTCTTCCGGGAGGACTTCGCCGGCTGGGACAGCAGCTACGACGGCCAGCCCATCCCGCTGGCGCACATGCGCGAGTGGCGGGAGGCCACCGTCAGCCGCATCCGCGAGCTGCGGCCCCGGCGGGTGCTGGAGATCGGGGTCGGCAGCGGGCTGCTGCTGTCCCGGCTTGCGCCGGACTGCGAGGCCTACTGGGGCACCGACATCGCCGCGCCCGTCATCGACAAGCTGCGGGCCGACGTGGCGGCCCATCCCGCCCTGGCCGGCCGCGTCGAGCTGCGCGCGCAGCCGGCGCACGTGTTCGACGGGCTGCCGGCCGGCTTCTTCGACACCGTCGTCGTCAACTCGGTGGTGCAGTACTTCCCGAGCGTCGACCACCTCACCGGCGTGCTGGCGGCGGCGGTGGACCTGCTCGTCCCCGGTGGGGCGCTGTTCGTCGGTGACGTGCGCAACCTGCGGCTGGCCCGTGCCTTCCACACCGCGGTCGCGGTGACTCGCGCGGACGAGCGGACCGAGCCGGCACGGCTGCGCCGCGCCGTCGAGCGTGGCGTCACCCTCGACAAGGAACTGCTCGTCGACCCGGACTACTTCGCCGCGCTGCCGCGGGCGATCCCGGGCATCACGGTGACCGTGCGCGTCAAGCGTGGTCATCACCACAACGAGCTCACCCGCCACCGGTACGACACGGTGATCCACCGGTCACCGGTGTCCACCCTCTCCCTCGCGGACACGCCGACGCTGCCCTGGCAGAACTGGATCTCGACCGTCGACACCACCGGACCTGTGGGCACCGGACCTGTGGGCACCGGACCTGTGGATGCCGGCGCTGTGGATGCCGGGCCTGTGGACGGCGTGGCAGCGGACGCGGTTGCCGAGGCCCTGGCCGAACTGCGCGCATATCTGCGGGATCACCGTCCGGACAGGCTGCGGGTCAGCGGCATCCCGAACGCGCGCCTCGCGGGCGAGCTCGCGGCCGTGCGCGCGCTGGTGGGTCAGGCGTCCGCGCTGAACAGCGCTGACGGACAACCGGACAGCGTCGTCGAGCGCCCGCGGGGCGCGTCCGGGCGACCGGACGGCGGGCGCACGGTGACCGACATCCAGGCACTGCTTGCCACGACCGGTGCCGGGGTGGAACCGGAGGTGCTGCATGACCTGGGTGACCAGCTCGGCTACACCGTCCTCACCACCTGGTCCGGCGCCGCGCCGGACACCATGTCCCGGTCCGGCGCTGTGCCGGATGCGGCGCCGTGGGACGGCGCTGTGCCGGATGCGGCGCCGTGGGACGGCGCTGTGCCGGATGCGGCGCCGTGGGACGGCGCTGTGCCGGATGCCGCAGCGCGGGACGGACAGGGCGGATCCGCGGTCGCCCACGGGTGCTTCGACGCCGTGTTCGTCGCCGCCGACCAGCTCGCCGGCCGGACCGCCGTCGACGTCTACCGCCCGACCGACACAGCCGTCCAGGCATCGGGAACACCGGCGTCACCAGCGGCATCGGGAGCAGCGGAGACAGTGGAGGCAGCGGAGGCAGCGGAGGCAGCGGAGGCAGCGAGGACATCGGATGCGTCGGGGGTGTCGCTGGCGGCCTACGCCAACGACCCGACCGCCGCGCGCGGCAACGGCGCGCTGATCGCCCGGCTGCGCGACCACCTGCGCGCGCAGCTACCCGACTACATGGTCCCGGCGGGGATCCTCACCCTGGACGCGCTGCCCCGGACCATCAACGGCAAGCTGGATCTCGCGGCCCTGCCGGACGCCGAGCCCAGCGCCGTCCAGACCCCCGGCCGAGCCCCGGCCTCCGCCGAAGAAGAACGCCTGTGCTCCCTGTTCGCGCAGGTCCTGGGCCTGTCCGAGGTCGGGGTCACCGACAGCTTCTTCGATCTCGGCGGCCATTCCCTGCTCGCCATCCGGCTGATCAGCCAGGCCCGCGCCGAGTTCGGCGCCGAGCTGGCCATCCGCGACCTGTTCGAGGCGCCCACCCCGGCGCTGCTCGCCGTACGGGTCGGTGGCGGGCGGCCGCCGCGGCCGGCGGTGGTGCCCATACCCCGTCCGCAGCGGATCCCGCTCTCGCCGGCTCAACAGCGGCTCTGGCTGGTCGATCGGCTCGCGGAGGGAGGGATTCCCGTTGGCCGCGAGCGCGGCGGGCGATCCGCGAGGCATACCGCCACCGCCTACAACTACCCGATGGTGTTCCGGCTCCGTGGTGATCTCGACCTGGACGCGCTGCGCGCCGCCGCCGTGGACGTGATGGATCGGCACGAGTCCCTGCGCACCGTCGTCGAGGAACATCAGGGCGCCGGGTTCCAGCGGATCCTCGACATCGGCTCCGCCCGGCCGGAGGTCATGGTCGTCGAATGCGCGTCGGACGAGCTGGCCGAGTGCGTGGCCGAGGCCGCGGCCAAGCCGTTCGACCTGCGTACCGATCCGCCGCTGCGGCTGGCGGTGTTCCGGCTCGGCACGGCCGACCACGTGCTGGCGGTCGTCCTGCACCACATCGCCACGGACGAGTGGTCCGACAGCCCGTTCCTACGTGACCTGGACGCCGCCTACATCGCCCGCCGAAATGGTTCGACGCCCGGATGGGCGCCACTGCCGGTGCAGTATGCCGACTACACGCTGTGGCAACAGCGGTTCCTGGGTGAYCCGGCGGATTCGGACAGCATGGCCGCCCGGCAACTGACCTTCTGGGCGGACGCGCTGCGCGACATGCCCGAGGAGATCCCGCTGCCGCTGGACCGGCCGCGGCCCGCGGCCCGTGACGGCGTCGGTGCCCGGGTGCGGTTCGAGGTGCCCGATATGACGGCGCAGGCGCTGCGTGCCCTGTGTACGCGGACCGGTACGAGCATGTCGATGCTGGCCCATGCCGCCGTCGCGGCCTTGCTGCACCGGCTGGGAGCGGGTGAGGACATTCCGCTCGGCGTTCCAGTCGCCGGCCGTACCGACGAGGCACTGGATGACCTGGTCGGCTTCTTCGTCAACACCCTCGTCCTGCGTTCCGACCTGTCCGGTGACCCGGCCTTCACCGAGCTGCTGGCCAGGACCCGTCAGACCGATCTTGCCGCCTTCGACCACCAGGACATCCCGTTCGAGCAGGTGGTCGCGGCGTTGAACCCGCCCCGGGCCGCTGGCCGGAACCCGCTGTTCCAGGTGATGACCGGTTACCACCGTCGTAGCGACGACAGCGGCACCCTGTTCGGGCAGGCGGTGGACTGGTACCCCACCGAAGTCGTGACCGCGAAGTTCGACCTGCACTTCACCCTCGTGGAGCGGGTTGGGGAAAGCGCCGCGGCAGGCCGGATCAGCCTCCTGTTGGAGTACGCGACCGACCGTCTCGCCCACACCGCCGCGGAGCATCTGGCCCGACGGATGATCCGGCTCCTTGAGCAGGTCGCCGCCGACCCGGACCGGCCGCTCGCCGCGATCGACATTCTTGATCCGGACGAACGCCGCCGGCTCCTGGCCGACGGGACCGGTGCCACCCGCGTGGTGCCGGCCCGGACGCTGCCGCGCTTGTTCGAGGAGCAGGTGGACCGCAGCCCTGACACGGTCGCGCTGGTCACCGAGAACATGACACTGCGTTATGCGGAGCTGGACGTTCTGGCGAACCGGTGGGCCAGGCTGCTCACCGCACACGGGATCGGCTCCGGCTCGGTGGTGGGGGTGGCCATCCCGCGGTCGGCGGAGCTCGTCGTCGCGCTCTACGCCGTGCACAAGGCCGGAGCGGCCTACCTGCCGTTGGACACCGACTACCCGCCTGACCGGCTCGCGTTCATGATGGCCGATGCCGCTCCCGTGAGGGTGCTGACCACGTCCGCGGCCACCGCACGCCTGCCGGTCACCGAGGTGCCGCTGTCAGTGGTGGACTCGGCCGAGTTCCGCGCACAGGTCGACGCCCAGCCGGGCACGCGGCTTGACAGCGAGGAGGTTCCGCAGCCCGCCGGCGGCGAGCTGCCGGCTTACGTGATCTACACCTCGGGTTCGACCGGACGGCCGAAAGGTGT
Source organism: Protofrankia sp. BMG5.30 (assembly GCF_001983005.1). Taxonomy (NCBI): domain Bacteria; kingdom Bacillati; phylum Actinomycetota; class Actinomycetes; order Frankiales; family Frankiaceae; genus Protofrankia; species Protofrankia sp. BMG5.30. Next base: position 42,700 of record NZ_MOME01000040.1, read on the forward strand.
CATGGTCTCGCATGCCGGCATCGTCAACCGGCTGTGCTGGATGCAGCACGAGTACCGGCTCGACGCGGGTGACCGCGTCCTGCAGAAGACCCCCTCGAGTTTTGACGTGTCGGTGTGGGAGTTCTTCTGGCCACTGCTCGCCGGGGCGACGCTGGTGGTGGCGGCGCCCGACGGGCATCGGGACCCCGGCTACCTGGCAGCGCTGATCGACCGCGAGCGGATCACGACCGTGCACTTCGTGCCGTCGATGTTGGCGGAATTCCTGGCGGAGCCGGCGGCGGCCGGCTGCACCGGGCTGCGTCGGGCGCTCTGTAGCGGGGAGGCGCTGCCGGCCGACCTCGCTCACCGGTTCCACCGGGTCCTGCCGCATGCGCGGCTGGACAACCTGTACGGGCCGACAGAGGCATCGGTGGACGTGACCTGGTTCCGGGCTGGGCCCGGCGCCGCTGGCGGGATGACGGACGGAGCCGGAACTGGTCCGGGGTCGGTACCGATCGGCCGGCCGGTGTGGAACACCCGCGTGTCGGTGCTCGACTCCGCGCTGCGTCCGGTACCCGCCGGAGTCCCCGGTGAGCTGTACCTCGCGGGCGTGCAGCTCGCCCACGGGTACCTGGGACGGTCCGCGCAGACCGCGGAGCGGTTCGTCGCGGACCCGTACGGCGGCCCGGGCGAGCGGATGTACCGCACCGGCGACCTCGTCCGCTGGACGCCCAGCGGTGAGCTGGAGTTCCTCGGCCGGGCGGACGACCAGGTGAAACTGCGGGGGGTCCGCATCGAGCTGGGCGAGATCTCCTCCGCGCTGCTCGCCGACGGCGCGGTGGCGCAGGCGGCGGCTGCCGTCCGCGAGGACCGCCCCGGTGACCAGCGGCTGGTCGGGTATGTGGTGGCCGCTCCCGGGCAGGACGTGGATACCGCGGCGCTGCGAGCCCGGCTGGCCGCGACGTTGCCCGAGTATCTGGTCCCGGCGGCACTGCTTGTGCTCGACTCGCTGCCGGTCACCCCGAACGGCAAGCTGGACCGCCGCGCCCTGCCGGCGCCGGACCCGTCCACGCGGATGTCAGGGGCCTCGCCGCGTACCGCGCGCGAGCATCTGCTCTGCGGGCTGTTCGCGGATGTTCTCGGCCTGGAACGGGTCGGGACCGACGACAACTTCTTCGCTCTTGGTGGCCACTCGCTGCTGGCGGCCCGTCTGGTGGCGCGGATCGGCACCGCCCTGGGGGTGCGGCTTTCGCTGCGTACCGTCTTCGAGGCACCGACCGTGGCGGGGCTCGTCAGGCGATTGGAGCACACCGGCGCGGCCGGGCCGGTGCTGGAACGGGTGGCGCCTACCGCGCGACCTGAACGGCTGCCGTTGTCATTCGCCCAACAGCGGTTGTGGGTCCTCTACCAGGTTGACGGTCCGAGCCCCACCTACAACATTCCGCTGCTCTGGCGGCTTTTCGGGCACCTTGACATGGCCGCGCTGCGGGCGGCCGTGGGCGACCTGGCGGAGCGGCACGAAACCCTGCGGACGATCTTCCCGCAGCGCGACGGCCGGGCGTACCAGCAGGTGCTGGAGCCGCGCGACACCGGAGTCCGGATCGACGTCGAACGGGTCGGGGAGGCCGGGCTCGCGGCGCGCCTGTCCGCCGCGGTGAGCTACGGCTTCGCGCTCGAGCAGGAACCGCCGATGCGGGTGTGGGTCTTCGAGCTGGCGCCGGAAGAGCACGTCCTGCTGTTCCTGGTGCATCACATCGCCGTCGACGAATGGTCGGAGCGGCCCTTCGTCGACGACCTGACCGCCGCCTACCGGGCCCGGCTGGCCGGGTCGCCACCGGCGTGGGCTCCGCTACCGGTGCAGTACGCCGACTACGCGCTGTGGCAGCGTGCTGTCCTCGGCGACGCCACCGACCCGGACAGCCTGCTGGCCCGCCAGCTCGCCTTCTGGCGGCAGGCGCTMGCCGGCGCGCCGAGCGAGCTGACGCTGCCGCTGGACCGACCGCGTCCGGCCGAGCCGACCTCCCGCGGGGGAGTGGTCGACTTCGCGCTGGACGCGGAGCTCTCGCGCGGTCTGCGCGAGCTCGCCCGGTCGTGCGACGTCAGCATGTTCATGGTGTTGCAGGCCGCGGTCGCGGTGCTGCTCACCCGCCTCGGGGCAGGGAGCGACATCCCGCTGGGCACCCCGGCCGCCGGCCGCGGTGACGAGGCGCTCGACGATCTGGTGGGCTTCTTCCTCAACACGCTGGTGCTACGGACCGACACGTCGGGCGATCCCACCTTCCGCGAGCTGCTGGCCCGGGTGCGCGAGACCGACCTGGCCGCCTTCGACCACCAGGACCTGCCGTTCGAGCAGGTGGTGGATACGGTCAACCCGGCCCGGTCGCTCTCGCGCCATCCGCTCTTCCAGATCATGATCGTCTATCTGGTCGGTGCCGGGGACGGGCCGGCGCTGCTGGGCCTGCCGTCCCGGCCGGAGCCGCTCGGCCAGCACACGGCCAAGTTCGACCTGTCCTTCGCCTTTGTCGAGCCGGCGGACGGCGACGGGATCGTCGGCGGGATCGAGTACAGCGCCGACCTGTTCGACCGCGCCACCGTCGAGCGGATCGGGGCCCGGCTCACCGCGCTGCTCGGCCAGGTGGCGGCCGGTGCCGACGAGCCGATCGGCCTGCTGGACGTGTTCACCCCGCTCGAGCGGGATCGGGTCCTGCGGGACTGGAACGACACCGCCCACCCGGTTGACGAGTCGACAACCCTGCTGGATCTGGTCCGTGCGCAGGCCGCGCGCACTCCGAACGCGATCGCGCTGATCTGTGACGACATACCGCTGTCCGGCTCACAGTCGTCCGGCTCACAGCCGTCCGACACACAACTGTCCGGTGCGCAGGCGGACGGTGCGCAGGCGGACGGTGCGCAGGCGGACGGTGCGCAGAGGGACGGTGCGCAGAGGGAGGGTGCGCAGGCACCCTACAGGCAGTCGTCCGACGGGCAGCCGCCCCACGGGGGGCCGTCAGACGGGCATTCACCCCACGCTCGGCCGTTCCGCACGGAGCTGACCTACGCGGAGCTGGACGCGCGGGCGCGGCGGCTGGCGCGGGTGCTGGCCCAGCGGGGTGCCGGGCCGGAACGGATCGTCGCGCTGGCGGTGCCGCGCTCGGCGGAACTCGTCGTCACCCTGCTCGCGATACATCGGACGGGCGCCGCCTACCTGCCGGTCGACCCGGACTACCCGGCCGACCGGATCGCGTTCATGCTCGCCGACGCCCACCCGACCTGCCTGGTGACCACGTCGGCGGTCCGCTCCGCCCTGCCGGAGACGGCCGTGCCCGTCCTGGAACTCGACGATCCCGCCGTCATAGCGGCCGTGAACGGCTCCGCCGCCGGCCTGGCTGTGAACGGTTCCGCCGCGAACAGCTCGGCTGTGGACGGTCCCGCTGTGGACGGCCTCGCGGTGGGTGACTCGGTTGTGAACGGTCTCCCTGTGAACGGCGCCGGTGTGGACAGCGCCGGTGTGGACAGGCTCGATGCGGGTGGGCTCGGCGTCGGCGGCCTGGAGCGGGGCGAGCCGGACGGTCCGGACGGCCTGCCGGGGCGTGGCGCGGTCGATCCCCGGTCGGCGGCGTATGTGATCTACACCTCCGGTTCGACCGGACAGCCCAAGGGAGTCGTCGTCCCGCACGCGGGCATCGTCAACCGGCTGCTGTGGATGCAGGACGAGTACCGGCTGACCGCCGACGACCGGGTGCTGCAGAAGACCCCGGCCAGTTTCGACGTGTCGGTCTGGGAGTTCTTCTGGCCGCTGATCGTCGGCGCGACGCTGGTCATGGCCCGCCCCGAGGGACACCACGATCCGCTGTACCTGGCGGAAGTGATCAAATCGCAGCGGGTGACGACCGTGCACTTCGTGCCGTCCATGCTGGAGGCGTTCCTCGCCGAGCCGGCGGCTGCCGGGTGCACCGGCCTGCGGCGGGTGCTGTGCAGCGGCGAGGCCCTGCCCGCGGAGCTCGCCACCCGTCTGCGTCGCGTCCTGGACATCCGGCTGGACAACCTGTACGGCCCGACCRAGGCCTCCGTCGACGTCACGTCCACCCGCTTCACCGGACCGCTGCCAACCGGCCCGCTACCACCCGGTTCGGTGCCGATCGGCCGTCCGGTGTGGAACACCCAGGCGTACGCGCTCGACGCCGCCATGCGCCCGGTGCCGCCGGGCGTCCCCGGAGAGCTCTACCTCGCCGGCGTCCAGCTCGGACGCGGCTATCTGGGCCGGCCGGGCCTGACCGCGCAGCGGTTCGTCGCCAACCCGTTCGGGGCGGCGAGCAGCCGGCTGTACCGCACCGGCGACCTGGTCCGGTGGACCGACGACGGTGAGCTCGCCTTCCTCGGCCGGGTCGACGACCAGGTGAAGATCAGAGGTTTGCGGGTCGAGCTCGGCGAGATCGAGTCGGTGCTGTCCCAGGCCCCGAGGGTCGCCCGCGCGGTGGTCGTCGTCCGCGAGGACGACCACCGGCAACGCCACCTGGTGGCCTACCTGGTACCGAACGCAACGGATGCACCGGGCGGCGTGACTGCTGTGCACCCGGCCAGCGCCGACGCGCACGGTGCCGGCGCGGGCGGTGTGGACGTCGACGTTGTGCGGGCCCGGGCGGTCGAGGCGCTGCCCGAGTACATGGTTCCGGCGGCCTTTGTCGTGCTCGACGCGCTGCCGGTCACCCCCAACGGCAAGCTCGACCGGGCCGCGCTGCCGGCCCCGGACTTCGCCGGGCTGGTCTCCGACTCCGCGCCGGCCAGCCCGCGCGAGGCGCTGCTGGCCGAGCTCGTCGCCGGGGTGCTGGGCCTGGCGCGCGTCGGCGTCGACGACGACTTCTTCACCCTCGGTGGCGACAGCATCCTCGCGATGCAGGTGGTCGGCCGGGCCCGCGCGGCGGGGCTGGCGATCAGCCCACGGGACGTGTTCCGCTACCGGACGGTGGCGGCGCTCGCGTCGGCCGCCGGGATCCTGCCCGACGCCGCGGATCCAGCGGCCCTCGCGGAGCACGCCGACACCGGCGCGCCCCCGCTGGCGCTCGACGCGGCCGAGGCCGCGGAGCTCGCCGGGCTGCGTCCCCAGCCGGCGGAGATCCTCCCGCTGTCACCGCTACAGGCGGGCCTGCTCTTCCACGCCTCGTTCGATCCGGACACCGACCCGGACGCCGACACCGATCCGGCCGCGGCCGATGCGCTGAACCCGGTTGCTGGCCGGCCGGCCGCCGTTTCCGACGGCGATCCCGGCGTGGGCGATCCCGGCGTCGGCCCCGACGCGGGGGAACTGGACGTCTACACCGTCCAGGTGTCCTTCCAGCTGGACGGCCCGCTGGACCCGGCCCGGCTGCGGCGGTCCTCGCAGGCGCTGCTGGAGCGGCACGCGAACCTGCGGGCCGGCTTCCGCTACCTCGCCTCGGGACGCCCGGTCGCACTGGTCGCGCGGAACGTGACGCTGCCCTGGCGGCAGGTCGACGTCTCGGCGTTGGACGAGGCGGGCCGGCACATCGCGTGGGAGCGGTACCTGGCCCAGGAGCGGCGCCGTTTCGACCTGGCCGCCGCGCCGCTGCTGCGGCTGCTGCTGGTGCGTTTCGGCGACCAGCAACACCGGCTGGTCATCTCCCACCAGCACCTGGTGATGGACGGCTGGTCGGTGCCCCTGCTGATGGCCGAGCTGTCCGAGATCTACCGCCGGGGCGGTGACGCGGCCGGCCTCGCCCCGGCCGTCCCCTACCGTGACTACCTGGGCTGGCTCGCCCGGCAGGACCAGCGGGCGGCGCGGGCCGAGTGGGCGCGCTCGCTCGACGGCCTCGCAGAGCCGACCCTGCTGGTGCCGGCCGACCCGGACCGGCCGCCGCTGGTGCCGGACCTGCGTACGGTGGAGCTGTCCACAGAGCTGACCGCGGCCCTGACGGCGGTGGCCCGCCAGCGTGGCCTCACGCTCAACACCCTGGTGCAGGGCGCCTGGGGCATCCTGCTGTCCCGGCTGACCGGGCGGGACGACGTCGTCTTCGGCGCCACCGTCTCCGGCCGCCCGCCGGAGCTCGCCGGCGTCGAGTCCATGATCGGGCTGTTCATCAACACGGTCCCGGTCCGGGTCCGGTCCCGGCCCGGCGACACCGTGGCCGGCCTGCTCGAACGCCTCCAGGACGCCCAGGCCGGGCTGATCGCCCACCAGCACCTGGGGCTGGCCGACATCCAGCGGGCCGCGGGGCTCGGGGAGCTGTTCGACACGCTGATCGTGTTCGAGAGCTACCCCGTCGCCGACGGCCCGGAGCTCGGCGAGGAGGACGGGCTGCGCACCGCGGCGGTGGGGCATCAGGACGCCACGCACTACCCGTTCGCCTGGGCGGTCGAGCCCGGCGAACGGCTGAGCCTGACCGCGGAGTACCGCGGTGACCTGTTCGACCAGGACGCCGCAGAGCGGATTGTCACCGCCATGGTGGGCCTGCTCGAGGCGATGGCCACCGACATCGACCAGCCGGCCGCCCGGCTGGACGTCCTCTCGCCGCGGGAGCGGCACCGGATGCTGGTGGAGTGGAACGGCACGCTGCTGGCGGTGCCGTCCACGACCGTGCCGGCGCTGTTCGAGGCACAGGCCGAACGCGCTCCGGACGCCGTCGCCGTCGTCTCCGGTACCACCCGGTGGACGTTCGCCGAGCTCAACGACCGGGCGAACCGGCTGGCCAGGCTGCTCGTCGAGCACGGGGTGGCGCCGGAGCGGACGGTGGCGCTGGCGCTGCCACGGTCGGCCGGCTACGTCCAGGCGATCCTGGCTGTGCACAAGGCCGGCGGTGCCTACCTGCCGGTGGATCTGGACAACCCCGCGGACCGGCTTGCGGACATCGTGGCCGACGCCGCCCCGCACCTGCTCGTGACGACACGTCAGATCGCCGCGAGCCTGCCGGTCRCCGGCGTCGCGACGCTGCCGCTCGACGATCCGGCCGTCGTCGCCCGCCTCGCCGCCGTCGACGGCGGGAACCTCACCGACGACGACCGGGCGCTGCCCCTGCTGCCGGCGCACCCGGCCTATGTGATCTACACCTCCGGTTCGACCGGACGACCCAAGGGGGTCGTCGTGCCCCATCAGGGTGTGGTGAACCTTTTCCACAGCCACCGCGCGACCCTGTACGCACCGGCGGTGGCGGCGACCGGCCGGGAGCGGCTGCGGGTGGCGCACGCCTGGTCGTTCTCGTTCGACGCGTCCTGGCAGCCGCAGCTGTGGCTGCTCGACGGCCACGCCCTGCACGTGGCGTCGGATGAGGCCCGCCGGGACCCGGAGCTGCTGGCCCAGATGATCGCAACGGAGGGCATCGACTTCATCGAGGTGACACCGTCGCTGCTCGCCCAGATGGTCGACGTCGGGCTGGTCACGGGGGACCGCTGCCCGCTCGCGGCGGTGGGGTTCGGCGGCGAGGCCGTCCCGGAGCCGCTGTGGAACCGGTTGCGCGCGCTGACCGGCACCGAGAGCTTCAACCTGTACGGCCCGACCGAGTCCACCGTGGACGCGCTCGTCGCCCGGGTCGCTGACAGTGACCGTCCCGTGGTCGGCCGCCCGGTGGCCAACACCCGGGCGTACGTGCTGGACGCGTACCTGCGCCCGGTCCCGCCCGGGGTCACCGGTGAGCTGTACCTGGCCGGGGCTGGCCTGGCCCGCGGCTACCTGGGACGGGCCGCGCTCACCGCGGAGCGGTTCGTCGCGAACCCCTTCGAGCCGGCGGGCGCCCGGATGTATCGGACCGGCGATCTCGCCCGCTGGAACGCGGACGGCCAACTGGAATACGGCGGCCGCTCCGACGACCAGGTCAAGATCCGCGGCTTCCGGATCGAGCTCGCCGAGATCGAGACGACGATCGCCGGGCTGCCCGGCGTCAACCAGGTAGTGGTCACCGTCCGCGAGGACCGCCCGGGCGTCCGGCAACTGGTGGCCTACGTGGTCACCGGTCCCCCGGCGACCGGCCCGGAAACGAACGAAGCGGACCAGCCCGAAGCGGGGACAACTGGGCTGGGGACGGTCGGGCTGGGGACGGCCGGAACGGACAGCGTGTCGCGGCCCGCGGCGTTGTCGGCGCCGGACGTGGCAACGTTGCGTGATCACGCTGTCCGTACGCTGCCCGACTACATGGTGCCGGCGGCGTTCGTGCCGCTCCCACAGCTGCCGACGCTGCCCAACGGGAAGCTGGACCGCAACGCGCTGCCGGCTCCCAACTTCACCGCCACCGTCTCCGGGCGGGCCCCCGGCAACCCCACGGAGCAGGCGCTGCGGGACGCGTTCGCCGCGGTACTGGGCGTCCCCGAACTCGGTGTGGACGACGACTTCTTCACTCTCGGTGGGGACAGCATCGTCGCGATGGAGCTGGTCAGCCAGGCCCGCGCGGCCGGTTTCCGGATCACCCCGCGCCAGGTCTTCCGCCACCGCACGGTGGCGGCGCTGGCCACGGTAGCCACCGCCCTCGCCCCGGTGTCGGAGCGGGCCGGCGGCGACGACGGGACGGGAACCGTCCCGCTGACCCCGATCATGCACGCGCTGCGTGAGCTGGGCGGCCCGATCAGCGGCTATCACCAGTCGGCGCTGGTACAGACACCGGCCGAACTGGACTGGACGACCCTGCTGGCCATCCTGCAAGCGCTGGTGGACCGGCACGACATGCTGCGGGCCCGCCTCGTCCGCGCGTCCGGCCCGAACGGTGACCACTGGACGTTCACCGTGCCGCCTCCCGGGACGCTGGACGTCGCGACGCTGCTCGAACGGGTCGACATCCGCACCAGCGGGCCCGGCGGCGGCGAGCCGGACAGCGGTGGTGGGCAGGGCAGCGGTGGGCTTGGCGTCGAGGAGCCCGACGCCAGCGGGCCCGGCGGCGTTCTCACCGGGGACGCGCTGACCAGGACGATCTCCGCTGCGGCGCTGGCCGCCCGGGACCGGCTGGACCCGGACGCCGGCGTCATGCTCCAGGCGGTGTGGTTCGACGCGGGCGGGTCCGCGCCGGGCCGGCTGCTGCTGATGGTGCACCACCTGTCGATCGACGGCGTCTCCTGGCGCGTCCTGCTGCCGGACCTCGCGACCGCCTGGGAGAGCATCTCCGCGGGACGCCCCGCCGGCCTGCCGCCCGTCGGCACGTCGTTCCGGCGCTGGTCCCGCCTGCTGACCGAACGGGCGTCCGATCCCGCCCGCGAGGACGAGCTGCCGCTGTGGGTGGGCATCCTCGCCGGCGGTGACCCGCTGCCGCTGATCCGGGAGCTCGACCCGGCCCGGGACGTCGTCAGCACGGTGCGCACCCTGGCGCTGCGGCTGCCGGTCGAGCGGACGTCGCCGCTGCTGACCGTGGTGCCGTCCACGCTCGGCGCGACCGTCAACGACGTGCTGCTGACCGCGCTGGCGCTGGCCGTCGCCGACTGGCGCCGCCGCCGGTTGGACGGCGTGGGCAATGACGGCGTGGGTGACACGGACAGCGTCGGCAACGCGGTCCTGGTGGATCTTGAGGGGCACGGCCGCGAGGAGGAGCTCGCCGGGGACGTGGACCTCTCCCGCACCGTGGGCTGGTTCACCAGCGTCATCCCGGTCTGCCTGGACCCCGGCCCGGTCGATCTGGCCGAGGCGCTGGCCGGCGGGCCGGCCGCCGGGCAGGCGCTTGAGCGCGTCCGGGAGCATCTGGCCGGCCTGCCGTCCGGCGGAATCGGCTACGGGCTGCTGCGCCATCTCAACCCGCGGACGGGGCCGGAGCTGGCGCGGCTGGGCGCCCCGCGGATCGAGTTCAACTACATGGGCAGGTTCGGCGTCCCGGAGGCGACGGACTGGTCCTACTCCGCCGAGTCGGACGCGGTGGACCTCGACGCCGACGGTGACATGCCGGAGGAGCACTGCCTGGTGGTGAACTCGCTGACCGAGGACCGTCCGGGCGGGCCGGAGCTGGCTGTGTTCTGGTCCTGGCCGTCCGGTGTGCTGGCCGAGGACGCCGTCCGCGAGCTGGCCGAGACCTGGTTCCAGGCCCTGGACGCGCTGGTGACCCACGCCACCGGCCGGCCGGAGCGCGCATGATCACGATTCCCGCCGCGCGCCCGGCGGCCACCGAGAAAACCAGGCACCGGCAAAACCCGCAGTGGCCAGGAGAGATATCGGAAAATCCTGAAAGAAGCCGTGGCAATATTGTGGGCAATGGCGTGGCCCATGATGATTCCCGTCGACCGTGATCGAGAACTGACTGTGATCGAGAACTGAGTTTCGGCAGGGCCCCGGGAGAACCGGTCGGGAGAACCGGGCCCAGGAGAACAGCGGAACAGCAGAGCCGGAGAAGGGGGACACCCATGACCAACCCGTTCGAGGATCCCGACGGCGTCTACACCGTCCTGGTCAACGCCGAGGGGCAGTACAGCCTGTGGCCGGACTTCATCGACGTCCCGGCCGGCTGGACGGTCGAGCACGGGCCGGGCCCGCGCCAGGAGTGCCTGGACTACATCGAGACACACTGGACGGACATGCGCCCCAAGAGCCTGATCGAGGCAATGGAAGCCGCCCCCCGCGACTGACCCACCGCCGCCCCGGCCGGCGCCGGCTTCGGTGCCGGCTTTGGCGCCGACGAACTCGGCGACGGCTACCAGCGATCCCAACGGGGTGCCGAGGGCCAACGAGTTACCAGTGCCTGGAAGGGGGTCGTTGAGGTCTGGAGGGGCCATGGGCTCTTATCTCCGGGGGGCTCTTATCTCCGGGGGAACAGTTGGAAGCCCGCGGTGGAGGCGATCCGGGTGATGACCGTCTCCCAGTTGCCGCCGGGTGGGACCACGATCCGCCAGTCCCCACGCTCCCAGCGCAGTTCGATGYGCATGGCGGCGTACCCGGTGGTGCCGGTGGAATCCACGGCGTCCGTGGCCACATACAGCACGACCCGGTCGGGGGCGGCCACATCGAACCGGACTCCGGCGTAGCGGAAGATCGGGTCGGAGAACCGTCCGGTGAGCCGGTCGGGAATGGTATATCGCGCCGCGGCTATCCGGGTCCGTGTCAGCAGGGCGGGCTGGTCGGCACCGGTCGCCTGCTCGGCGATGGTGGGTTCGAAGATGTAGGCGCCGACAATGGCGTCCGTACGGAAGACAACGTGGATCGCGGCGAGGGCGGCGCCCAGCGGGGTGTGGGCGAACCCGGACGCCCGGTCGTCGGCCAGGATGCGCGGGCCCGCGGCCGGCGAGACCGGCAGAGCGAAGCCATGGAAGTCCAGCCAGGTCAGGTCGGAGAAGTCCAGGACGGGCAGGCCCGAATCCGGGAGCACCGGCCCGCCGGGCACCGGGACCGCGCCGGCCGTACCCGTGGGCGGTGCCGGCGCCGGTGTCGGGGAGCCGCCCCGGCCGCTGACGAGTACCAGCCCGACGGCGATCCCGACCGCGACCAGCCCGGCGGCGGCCAGCAGCCCCACACCCGTGGAGAAACGACGCTCGCCAGCCATATCCGTGCCCTTACGCCGCTCGACCATCACCTGGATCGCGCGGATCGACAGGACGATCACCCCTTGCGCTAGCTATGACACGTATTGTCAGAATAGGGGGTCGCGCAGTAAGGCGGTGGCCATAGCCCAGCGTGACGCGGGACAGCCCGCGGGCCGCGAGCAGCCGGACGAAGGTGTTCTACTGGTTGACGGTGTTCTACTGGTTGACGGGAGCGTCCTGTGGCGCGCGGGTGTCGGACCATGCCTCCCACAGCGCGGCGTAGCGCCCGCCGGCGGCGATGAGCTCGTCGTGCGTACCGGTTTCGACGATCCGCCCGTCGTCCATGACGACGACGAGGTCCGCGCCTGCCGACTGGGTGAGACGGTGCGCGACGACCAGCCCGGTCCGGCCCGCCAGCGCCTGCTCGGCGGCGGCCTCCAGGATGCGGGCACCGGCGCTGCCGGCGTCCGCGGTGGCCTCGTCGAGGATCGCCACCGGCGGATCGGTGAGGACCAGGCGGGCGAGCGCGAGCTGCTGGGCCTGCGTGACGGTCAGCCGGTGCCCGCCATCCCCCACCACGGTGGCCAGCCCCTCGGGCAGCGCCTTCGCCCACCCGGCCGCGCCGACGCGGTCGAGCGCCGCGAGCAGCTCGTCGTCGCTGGCGTCCGGGCGGGCCAGGCGCAGGTCGTCGGCGAGCGGCCCGGCGAAGACGTGCACGTCCTGGGAGATCAGGACGACTGTCCGGCGGACCGCGGCCGGGCCGAGTTCGTCCAGCCCCACGCCGCCGAGCGCGATCGACCCGCTGGTGGGGCGGTGGATGCCCGCGATGAGCCTGGCCAGGGTCGTCTTGCCCGCGCCGCTGGCGCCGACGAGCGCGACCCGTTCGCCCGGCTCGATGTCGAGGTCGACGTCACGCAGCACCTCGTGACCGGGCCGGTAGGCGTGGCCGATACCGGCGGCCCTGACCGAGGCGTCCACCGGCACGGCGACCGGCGCGACCACCGGCCTGCTGACCGACCCCCTGACCGGCGTGGTGACTGCGGTGGCGGCCGAGACCGCGGACGACACGGTGCCCGACGCGTCGGCCGTCGCGGCATCCGGTGTGCTGGTCAACACGTTGGCCGGCACACCGGCCGGCACGTTGGCTGGCACACTGGCCGGCTGGGCGGGCCGGTGTGGTTCCGGCGTCGTCGGGATGTCGGCGACGCCCACCATCCGGGCCAGGCTCGCGGTCGCGGCCTGGGCCTCGTCGACGAGCGCCAGCGCCACGTTGATCGGGTTGAACAGGTTGTGGAAGTACAGGGCCGCCGCGGTCGCCGTGCCGATCGTCACCGATCCGTTGCGTACCAGCAGGAAGCCGACCGTGAGGACGGCGGCGAGACCGATGAACTCGGCGAGGTTCAGCCGGGCGTAGAACCGCGTGATCAGATGGATTCCCCGCAGGGCCAGGTCGACGGTGGTCCAGGAGCGCTGGGTGACCCGGCCGATGTGTTCGTCGTCGCGGCGGAACGCCCGGACGGTGGCCGCGCCGCCGATGGTGTCGAGGAGCTGCTGCTGCTGGGCGCCGGCGGCGATACGTTGCCTGGCGTAGAGGGGGATGCTGCTCCCGGCGTACCAGCGGACCGCCTGGAACTGGACGGGCGCGGCGAGCAGGGCCGCGAGCGTGAAACGCCAGTCGAGGACCGCGAGCCCCACCAGGGTGAATCCGATGGTCAGAGCGGCGTGGGCCATCTCCGGCAGCGCTCCGCGGACCGCTTCGGTGATCCGCGTGACATCGTTGGTCACGCGTGAGGTCAGGTCGCCGGTGCCGGCGCGTTCCACCTGTTCCAGCGGCAGGGTGAGCGCGCGTGCCACGAAGCGTTCGCGCAGGACGGCCAGCACGCCCTCGCCGAGCCGGGCGACGAGGGTGACCCCGACCGCTGTCAGCACGCCCTGCGCGGCCGCGACGACCACGAGCAGCACGACCGGAGTGATGATCGCGTCGGTCGACCGGCCGTCGGCCACGAGGTCGACGATGTGGCCGAGCAGCGGCGCGGTGAACAGACCGACCACCGTTGACAGGGCCAGCACACCGAACGCGGCGATGGTCAGCGCCCGCCGCTCACGCAGCAGCCCGCCGACCGTGGCACGGATGCGCGCGCTGGTCGCGGTGGGCAGCAGTTCCCGGCCGTCGTCCGTCCGCGCGGAGACCTCAGGGCTGGCCGCGGACGCCTCAGGCCTGCTCGCGGACGCCTCGGGGCTGGCCGCAGACGCTTCGGGCCTGCTCACGGACGCTTCGGGCCTGGCCGCGGATGCCTCGGGGCTGGTCATCGTCGGTTCTCCCGCGTRGTCATCGTGCCAGGACGAGTACTCAGGGCCACCCGCCTGGCCCGCGCGCCAGTTCTCGCGCGGACACTTGTCATCACATGGACACCGTCCGCCACATGAACGCCGTCCGCCGTGCGGACACTGCCCACTATGTGGACACCACTCGTCCCGTGGACAGCGCTTACCGTGTTGACGGCGTCCGTCCCGCGAACAGCGCCTACCGCATGGGCAGCGTTCTCCATACGGACGGTGACCATCAGATGGACACTGTCCGCAGCGTGGACACTGCTCGCTGTGGGGACGGTGGCCATCAGAGGGGCGGTGGCCGTCATGTGAGCACGGTCGCCCGGTAGTCCGCGTGGCCGTGGACGAGTTCGCCATGGGTGCCATCGGCGGTCACCGTGCCCCCGTCGATGACCACCACGCGGTCGGTCACCGCGAGCAGGGCCGGGCTTGTTGTGATCAGGATGGTGGTCCGGCCACGGCGGATGTCGCGTATACCGGCCGCGATCCGCGCCTCGGTGACCGCGTCCACCGCTGTGGTGGGGTCGTGCACGGCCAGCACGGGGGAGCCGACGGCGAGTGCGCGGGCGAGCGCGATACGTTGCCGCTGCCCGCCCGACAGTGACCGTCCACGTTCAGCGAGTATTTCGTCGATACCGTTCGGGAGGCTGCTCGCGACCTCGTCGGCCCCCGCCGCCACCAGCGCCCGTCCAACCACACCCCCGGTACGGGCCTCCACCACGTCACCGGCATCGGCACCGACCGGGCTCCCGGCACCGACCGGGCTCCCGGCACCGATGCCGATCGCGGCCGAGCCGTTTCCGGGGCCATGCCCGGTGAGACCGCCCCCGACAGCAACAGGCTGACGTCCGGCGGGCTCATCTTCAGCCGGGCCACCGTGGGGCGTGGGCACCACGACGTTCTCGATCAGGGTTCCCTCGAACAGTTCCGCGTCGTGCGCGGCCACCAGGACCGCGGCGCGGACCGCCGCCGGGTACACCCCGGACAGCGGCACCCCGTCGAGTTCGACCGAACCGCTGTCCGGATCCGCCTCGCGTCCCAGACACCGCAGGACGGCGGTGGCCGCCGCCGGATCAGCCACGACAATCCCCAGCAGCTCGCCGGGGGCGGCGGTGAACGTCAGGCCCCGCAGCGGCCCGTAGGTCACGTCATGGAAGCGGACCTGGCCCCGCACCGGCTCGGGAAGGCTCCTCGTCCCGGCCCCGACCGCTGGGGACGTCGCCAGCACCGAGGCGATGCGGCCGGCGGATGCCCGGCCCTGGGCGAACTCCGCGTTCACCCAGGCGAAGATCGACAGCGGTCCGAGCAGGAACTGGGCGAGCCCGACCGCGGCGATCAGATCACCGACCGAGATGTCGCCCTCGGCCGCGAGCCGACCCGCGACCAGCGCGACCAACGCGATGAAGATGCCCGTCAGCGCGAGGACGCCGCCGTCGTGCCAGGCCTTCGCGCTGGCCGCCCGCAGGGTCGCGGTCAGGGAGTCCTGGCTGGTGCGCCGGTAGCGGGCGATGGCGGCCGGCTCGGCGCCGATGCCCTTGAGCACCCGCAGTCCGGCGACGAGGTCGGCGGCGACGCCCGATGCGTGCGCGGCGCGTTCCTGCTCGGTGTCGCTGCGGCGTTCCAGCGGCCGGCCGAGCAGGTGCGTCCCCCACAGCAGGAACGGCGCGCCGAACAGCACCAGCAGGCCGAGCGGGACGGAGACCGTGAGCAGCGCGACCGCGCCGACCAGCAGGCCGGTGACGGCCGCGATCGACGCGGGCAGCGCCGCGTTCACGATGCCGACCCGCTGGGCGTCCCCCGTGGCGATGCTCACCAGCGCCCCGGACAGGTGACCGGTTTCCGCGCCCGCCCGCGGGTCCAGGACACGGCGGGTGAGCTGGATGCGCAGGTTGTGCGCGGAGCGTTCGGCGGCACGTTCCCCGAACCRCGCGCCGAAGCGGTAGCAGAACGAAAGGCCGGCGAACGTGACCGCGAGGACGGTGAGCCAGCGGAGGAGGTCGCCGGTGGATCCGGTCGACACGGCCCGATCGATGATGATCCCGATCAGGACCGGGACCAGGGCCTCCCCGACCTGATGCCCCGCGACCATCACCGAACCCACAGCGATCCGGCGCCACTGGCTGATGATCGAGCTGATGAGGACGTCCCGTCCCGACGGCCCGCCAGTACGCACCCTTGTCCTCCGGTCCGTTGCTCGTCGTCCTCCGACTGCGGCCGATCATCCCTTGGCGGTGACCGGATGGCTCGTCCGTGCCGTCGCCGTGCCCGCCATGCCCGGCGCGGTCGGCGCGGCCGGCAGGTGCCGGTGCGGCCGTACCGGCCTGGTCAGCCGTACCAGCGTCTGGTCAGCCCAGCGCCAGGGCCGGTGCGTCGGCGGCCACCCCGTCCGCGGCCGACGCGCCGTCAGCGCGATCGTCGCCACGGTCATAGGCCTGGTCGTCGACCTGCTCGAGGGCGGAGCGCAGGAGTTCCCCGGCTCGGACGGCGATGTTCGACAGCAGCGTGGAGGAGATGCCGTGCGCGTACTCGGTGGCGCCCGGAACGTAGATGCCGGCCGTGGTCCCCGCCGAGGTGACCACCCGGTAGTCGCGCCGCACCCGCAGCCGACCGGTGTCGTCGACGTCGCACACCGCCGCCATACCGCTGAGCAGACGCCACGGGTCGCGGGGGCGGTAGCCGGTGGCCAGCACCACCACGTCCACATCGAGGGTCTGGCGCCGGCCGGTGGGGAGGAACTCGATGGTCGCCCGGACGCCGTCCGGGACGTCCTCCAGGTCGATGACCCGGGACGCCCGCACCATGTGCAGCCGCTCGGCGCCGCGCACCTTCTCCTGGTAGAGGCGGCGGTACAGCTCGTCGATGAGGTCGGTGTCGACCACCGAGTAGTTGGTCCCCCGGTGGTAGTCGAGCAGCATCGCCCGGACCTCGTCGGACGCGTGGAAGAAGTCGTCGACCGCGGTCGGGTCGAAGATCTGGTTGGCGAACGAGCTGTCGTCGGCGGGGCTGAAGCCGTAGCGGGCGAACACCGTGTGCACCGCGGCCCGCGGGAAGTTGGAGTGGAGGTATTCGGTCACCTCGGCCGCGCTCTGGCCGGCGCCGACGACGAGGAACCGCTCCCGCGGTGTCGACGGTATGGYGTTGACGCGGTTGAGCAGGTCGTGGTTGTGCCAGATCCGCTCGGTGATCTCGAACCCGTCCGGTGTGCGAGGTTCCAGACCGGCCGCGATGACGACGTTGCGGGCGCGGCGCACCTCGGTCCGCTCGGGGTCCCCGCCGCGCCGGCTCACCACGTCGATGAAGGCGATCTCGCTGCCGTGGGTGACCGGCCGTAGGTCGACGACCTCCGAGTCGTACTCCACGAGATGGTCGAGGCGGCCCGCCGCCCACTCCAGGTAGTCGTGGAACTCGTGCCGCAACGGGAACATCGTCTTGTGGTTGATGAAGTCCACCAGCCGGTCTTGGCCGTGCAGGTAGGACACAAAGCTGAAATCGCTCGCCGGGTTGCGCAGGGTGACGAGATCCTTCAGGTAGGACACCTGCATGGTGGCGCCGTCGAGCAGCATTCCCCGATGCCAGCCAAAGCGTTTCTGGCGTTCCAGGAAGGTGACCCGCAGCGCCGCAGAGGGCTCCACCTGGGCGTTGTACTCCTCGACGGCGATCGCCAGGGCGAGGTTGGAAGGCCCGAACCCGATCCCGATCACGTCGTGGACACCGAGTTCTGTCAGTTCTCCGGCCCGCTCGTGCAGACGTCCTACCACGGCTGCCCTTCCAGTCATGTGACCGCGTCGGCGCTGACCAGACGCACCTCGTCCGAGGACGCTCAGGCGGAGCACCATGTCATGATTATTAGTTAAGTTAGGCTTACCTATACTCGGAATAATTCGTCGGTGTCAAGGTTGTGCATCTCTTCGTGTTCCGTTGTGTACGGCCTGTTGTGCACCCCTTCGCGGCCCGCCCCTGTGACTGACTTCATTAAGTTTGGTTAACCTAACTTACAGTGAATCAGGTAATGCTGTCCGGCGGATCGCGACAACACCGGTCGCGTCCGGAGTCGTGATGCACGGAGAGGGATCGCGATCCGCCCCTGCGCGACGGCGGGCCTCCCACGTCCCGGCTCTGGAGCCCCCGCGCCGTACGCGGCCGGCTCGGCCGCCGTAGAGTCACACTCCGGCCCACCGGAGCCCTGGTGTCGTACTCTTGGTTGGGTCGTCTCCGGGGGCGTAGCTCAATTGGCAGAGCACTGCCTTTGCAAGGCAGGGGTTCGGGGTTCAAGTCCCCGCGTCTCCACGCTGCAGTACCAGGCGGTTCGCCGGTGAGTTCCCGTCAGCACGGGGCGGGTCACGGCCCCCGTGCGAACGAATCCGCGAACGTGGCTTACGCGGACTCGGCCTGCGGCCCTTCTTCCTCCGTCCCATCGGCTGCGTCGGGCGGCTCAGGGGCGGCCTGGTCGGCGGGCGGTTCGGGTGTGCCGAGGATCGCGTTCGCGATCTTGTGAGGCAGGGTCCACGAAGGCACYTGAGGTCGACGGCGGCTCTTGATGCTGCTGACTCTCGTACTCTGCGCTGTCGTTGCCTTGGTTGATCAGGAGCTGGGCGCGGCATTGGCGGTTGGGCTGGCTGCCATGATCTCCGTCGATCAACTGGCCAGGTCCAAGAGAGAAAGATGATCTATCTGGTGCCGGATGCTCCTCCGGAGTTCCGTCCGGCACCAGGTCCGCATCTGCGGTGTAGTTAAACGTGTAGCCCAGACGGCGGACGTCRGTGTACGGCGGCAGACCTTGAAGTTGATCCGCTGAGGGACAGGTACTTCCGCCGAGGCCCGCACGTCGGTCAGGCTCACCGCACCCCACTCGCCGGGCCGTTCCCGCTGAACGGCCCGGCGAGTGGGGTGCAACACGCCGTTACCGTAAGCTCCCTCATTCGAGGGTTGTTGTGTAGTCAACCGTGTAGCCGGAAGCGGCTCACTCCTGTTCCGTCCGGCGCCTTCTCCGTTCCCGTCACCGCGGTGGCCGAGATGTCGGTGACGGACAGCATGGTGTCCATCGACAGCGCCGCGCGGAGGCGTTCAGGCGGGACGTGACAGATCTCGCGGCTCCTGCTGTCTCCCTATGCGCGGTAGGCGTCGCGGCGGTGGCGGATCGAGTGGATCTCTACGACACGTCTGGCTTCATCGATGCGGTAGATGATCCGATAGGTGCCACGGCGGGCCGAGTAGTACCCGTCGAAGGGTTCGTTGAGTGGCTTGYCCGCTCGGGAGGGGCTGAGGGCGACTGTGTGGTAGATGGCCTCCGTCGCCGCGATCGCCACGTCCAGCGGAAGGTGCTCGCTGAGGTTTCGGCGAGCTTGCCGGGAGAGCAGGACCGTGTACGGGCTGGGCTTCTCGGCGGCGCCTGCGTCGGCCTCCTCGTCGCTGGCGRCCATCAGGCCGCCCCGCGGCGGCGCTCCAACTCGGCCCGGACCTCCTCCACGGCGAACGTGTCCCCTGTCGCGAAGTCCTCCCGCGACTGGCGTAGATCGGCCAGGGCCTCGTCATCGGAGAGCAGATCGAGCGTCTCCTGCATCGACTCGTACTCTGCCACCGAGATCAGCATGACGTCGGCCCGGCCGTTACGGGTGATCGTGAAGTGGTCGTGCTCCCGCGCGACCCGGTCGGCGAGCTCGGCGATCCGGGCCTTGGCCTCTGTGATCGGAATAGTCTCCATAGAGGCCAGGATAGCGACCGGTCTGAATCATAGCCAGAATACGGGTAGAAGATCGGCTGGTGTCTGTCCGACGCACGGTAGCGCTGAAGCATTCGTGCGCCGACCGCCGGGTGATCCCGAGCACGGCGCCGGCCCCGGGCTGAGGAGGCTACCGCAGCACGCGTGACCACGACTGTCCGGTCGACGAAACATCCTGTGCCAGCACTCCATATTTCTCGCTCTCTGTCACCAGTCTGGTGGTTTGGAGTGAAAGATCCCTCACGGTAGGAAGCCCTCACGGTAGGAAGACAGCGAGGATGGCGATGTCGTCCTGGGGCGGGCCGTCGGCGAAGTCGATGACCGCGGCTTCGACCGCTGAGGTGAGCTGGTCGGCGCTGGCGGGTTCGGTGTTGGCGACGAGTGCCCGCAGGCGGTCGTCGCCATACTGCTCCCGGCCGCGACGGGCCTCGGTGACACCGTCGGTGTAGAGCAGGAGCATGTCGCCGGGCCGGAGGCGTATCCGAGTGCTGGTGAGATCGGCGTTGTCGAAGAGCCCGAGGGCGAGACCGTGTGCACCGACTGGTTGCACGGCGCGGTCGCGGTCGCGGTCGCGGAACAGGACGGGGTGTGGCCCGCCGAGCAGAGGATGACCTTCAGGTTTCTTTGGGTCTCGCGGACGGCGAGGTACACGGCGGTGAGGAACCGTTCGCTGTCCGGGTGCTGGGTGAGCAGCGCGGTTGCTGGGCAGGTCGGGGAAGAGGTGGTGCTCGATCTGGTGGCTGAGGTTCCYGCTCAGAACATGGAGCAGCACGGGTCCGTCGATGTTGGCCGAGCCCAGTAGCTGCCGCAGGTACCGTTCGCCGCGGGTCTCACTCTCGATCTGCTCCTGGGTGAAGATCTCGGCGCCATCCGGAAAGTGACCGCAGACAATTGTCGTGCCTGGTGACAAGTCGAGGTGCCTGCCATGTGCCTACTCCCTACAGGTCGATTTCCACGTCGCCGGCCGCCGCCGACACGCAGGTCTGGACGAGTTCGCCTTCGTCGCCGTGTTCCAGGCCGGTGCGCAGGTCCCGGACGCGGCCAGCGGTGAGTCGTGCCACGCAGCTGTGGCAGATGCCCATGCGGCAGCCGCTGGGCATGAGGACGCCGGCGTTCTCACCGACTACCAGCAGCGGTGTGTCGCCGCCAGCGTTTGCCTCCCGCCCGCTCCTGACGAACCGGACCCGGCCGCCGACACCACCACGGCGGACCGCCGGCTGGAAACGCTCCACCCGCAGGCGGTCCGCGAGCCCGGCTCGCTGCCAGGACGCCTCGGCGTCATCCAGCAGGCCGGTCGGCCCACAGGCCCAGGCCCACCGTTCGGTCCAGTCGGGGCAGATCGCGGGCAGCGCCGCAACGGTGAGACGGCCGGTGTACCGGCCGTCGTCTGTACGCGTCCGCGTGTGGTGTTCGTGCAGACGCAGCTTTGGCAGCCGCGCCGCCAACCCGCGTAGCTCGGCGCCGAATATGACGTCCCGCGGGGTCGGCGCCGAATGCACGAGGACCAGGTCCGGCAGTTGGCCGCGTCGCACAAGGCCACGCAGTATCGACATCACGGGTGTGATTCCGCTGCCGGCAGTCAGGAAAAGCAGCCGCGGCGGGGGTGCCGGAGGCAGCACGAACCCACCCCGAGGACCTTCCAGGCGGACAACCGTACCCGCCGTGACACGATGGACAAGATAACGTGAGACCAGGCCGTCAGGGGCGGCCTTCACGGTCACCGAAATGCGGCCGTCCTGGCGTTCCGGCGGTGAGGACAGCGAATATGTACGCCAGTACCGGACACCGTCGACATCGACACCGAGCCGGACGTGCTGGCCAGCCTGGTGCTCGGTCCAACCCAGGCCCGGACGAATCACGAGTGTCGCCGCGTCGATGGTCTCCGGCTGGACGGCCTCGATCCTGCCCCACATCTGCCGGCGTGACCAGAGCGGGTTGACCAGCTCGAGGTAGTTGTCGGGCAGAAGGGGAGTCGTCAGCGACGCCGCCGCGTTTGAAACGACCTTCCGGATGCCTGGCCCGAACCTTCTCGCGGCATAGCCGACAGCCAGTTTGCCGTCGATACGAAAAATTGGATCCGTCGACAGAACGACCTTTTTCACTGTTACATCCCACTCGGCGGTACGCATGTTCCGTGAAGCTCGGGTTTCTGCTCGCAAAGCCTACACYGAAAAATCGCGATCAGCATGATCGACAGTCGTGTCGTATGATCTTTCTGCGGATGTCTCCGGAGGTATGGAGCGGACAGTTCAAGAAACAATGCCAGAAACTTCGGAGCAGACCCTCGTCGCCCTTTCATGCACTTCTGGTTCATGTACTTCTGGTGTGGAGTGGATGCATCGGATGGGCCCGGTGGGTCGGCAGGCGAACGGAGATACTCGTCTCGGTTTCGTCGCTAAACGTGACATGATGACGGCTCGACCGTCCTGGGTCCGTGTTCCGGTGTTCAGGACGGGCGACGACAGGCCGCTGGACACGTCTGGCAGCCCGGTGCGGGACCGCCCGAAACGGCCTGGCCGGCCGCCGGAGGGCCGGCGCGTAACATGATGGTGTGGCGGGTGAGCTTCTGTGGACCACCGCCGACATCGCCCGGCGGTTGGGGATCTCGGTGGAGCACGCTCGGCGGCTCTCCCACCGGGAGGATTTCCCAGCCCCGACCCAGCACATTCGCTACTTCAACCTGTGGCGCGCCACCGATGTCGAATCCTGGCTCACGGAGGGCCGGCAGGACCGCTGAGGCCGAACTTCACGGTGCCGGCGGCGCGCGCCGGACACGGCCGTTCGTCCGGCGCGGTCTCGCCTCCGCGATCGGTGGCGGGATCGCTGAAGCCGTGGCTGTGACCGGGTGACAACGGGCAGGATGGCCTCGGAGCGCCTGGAAACCGAGGGGAGACACCAGCGGTGGTTACGGTACGGGTCGTACGGGTCTTCACCGACCAGGCAGGCAACCACGGCAACCCCCTCGGAGTCGTCGAGGACGCCGCCAGCGTCGTCCCCGACCCGGCGCACCGTCAGGAGATCTCGGCCGGGCCCTGACCCTCCACCACGGCAGAGGCTCCGTCATCCACGCCCGCCCGGGCCCTCCCGGCCACGCCGACATCGGCGGAACCGTCACCGAGGACGCCCCCCGCATCCTCTGACCGACCCGGCGCGAGCAAACGCGAACCCGATCCGGCCCTGAGAGATCGGCCCTGGTCAGATGGCTCGGCGCGGACGCCGTCCAGGCGCGGAAGTCGGTCACGAGCCCTTCTGCCGCTTCCTCTCGACGACCGGCCACCCGTCGTGTGCGGCCTCCGCTGACAGCTCGCTGGACAGCGCTCGCCTTACAGGCGAGTGGTCGCAGGCTCGATCCCTGTCGAGATGTTCGATCCCTGCCGGAGCCGCCCGCGAAGAGCGGTTCTGGCTCGTCAGCTGTTCCTGACGGTGATGCCGAGCGCCCGGGCGAGCAGCGRCGCAAGGTCCAGTAGCTGGACGGTGTCGATGGTGGCGCCTTTCAGCGCGTCGATCCCCTCGGTGATCCCGAGAGCCGCGCCACGCAGGTCGACCTCGTTCAGACGGGCCTTGTCCAGCCGCACCCCGTCCAGCGTCGAGCCGGGGAACGTCACGCCTGTCAGCGTCGCACCGCCAAAGTCGACGTCCCGCAGCAGGCAGTTCACGAACTGCACCTCCCGCAGAGCGGCGGTACGCCAGTTCACCGAGTCGAACTTGCAGTTGAAGAAGGCCACCCGACGCAGTTGCGCGCCGAACGCCTCCACGCCCGCCAGAGCGCTCGAGACGATCTCCGTGTCCAGCCAGTTCGTCTCCGCCAGATCGGTACCCACCCAGCGCACGGTGTGGAACCACACGTCGTTGAACCGGGCACGCCGCATCCGACCGCCGTTGAACGTCACCGAGGAGAACGCGGACTCGGTGAACCGCGCGTTGCTGGCGTCGAYGTCATCGAAGGTGCCTCCGTCCGCATGGACGGTCTCATAGACGCTCTCCCGCTCCAGCCCACGACCCAGCGGCTCCAGATAGCCCACATACGGCAGATCAGCAAGCTCCCGGGCCACCGTGGACGCAGAAAACCTCACAGCCATCGAGTATCCGCCCACCCCTCGCCACCGACCGACCGCTCTCGCGGCGTGCTGCCGGGGGGCGTGCTGCCGGGGGCGGGCCGACGGCTATGTCCCGATCTTGCAGGCGATCCGGGTGAGCGTGGCCACGGTGACCTTCGGGGGCGCGCTGGCTATGGCCAGCTGGGACATGACCTGTAGGTACGGGTCGACCTCGTGGGGTTTGTCGAGGAAAAGGGCTCCGGTGAGCTGCTCGAGGTACACCACGTCGGTCTGGTCCGCCGCGGGTGACTCCGGCCCGGGAAAGCGAAGGATGGTGAACGCGCCGCACTCGGCCACGTGGGCGCCGAGCATGAACGGCATGATCTGGATCGTGATGTTCGGCCGGGTGGACATGGCGGCCAGATGCTCAAGCTGGGCATGCATCACTGCCGGTCCGCCGATCGACCGCCATAACGCCGCCTCGTCGAGCACGACCCAGAGCTGGGGTGGGTTCGGCCGCGACAGCAACCGCTGCCGACTTGTCCGGACCGCGACCCRCCGCTCCACGACGTCGGGTGTCAGGTGGTGGCCGCCGGCCGCGATGACCGCTCGGGCGTAGTCGGGGGTCTGCAGCAGCCCGGGAACGAACTGGACCTCGTAGCTGCGGATGAGGGTGGCCGCTTCCTCCAGGCCGATGTATGGCGCGAACCAGCTCGGCAGCACGTCACCATAGGGCTGCCACCATCCTGGTGCGTTGGCTTCCGGGACCAGTTCCAGCAGCGGAGCCCGCTCGGCGGCGTCGGTGATGCCGTAGTAGGTCAGCAGGTCCGCGACGTCTCGTTCCTTGAAGCTGACCCGTCCGAGCTCCAGCCGACTGATCTTCGATTCCGAGCCCCGGATGTGGTAGCCGGCTTCCTCCCGACTGATCCCGCGGTTCTCCCGCAGCTTGCGCAGCTGGGAGCCGAGCAGAATCCGGCGCGCGGTGGGACTACCCCCCGAAAGGTCGGTCATCTCTGCACCCCCGCAGCCGCGCTTGGCGTGGACAAACCCGCTGTGCGCTGGCTCAGCCGCGACACGCCCGCCGGGACCGGACGATAGCGTACCCCGAGCGTACGTCGATGACCGAGACGACGAACATCATCACGCCGTGACCAGGACGGTTGGCCCGGGGAGCGGTCTGTGCTGCGGCTGTCGCGCCGCGTTGGAGCCGTATGCTACCGAGCGCTTCAGAGCTTGCGCGCGACAGCGCCGAACYGGGGCACCTCTGGAGGAAGGCCACCAGCCGAGGCGGAATCGGGCCGCCATCGGGAACAGGACACGATGCCGGGCTCCAGAAGTTCCAGGCCGTGGAAGAAACGGGCGACCTCRTCGCGGCTGCGGGGGGTGATCGGCGGGGTGGCGTGTTCGTTCCAGTGGCGCATGGACGCGGCGTTGGCCTCGCCACCGAGTTCGTGCGTCGGGTGCGCGACCACCAGGTAGCTGCCGGATGGCACGTGGTCGATCAGGTGGTCGACCACCGCGACCGCCGTGTCGGTGTCGAGGATGAAGTTCAGACTGCCGAGAAACATGATCGCGGTTGGTTTCGCGAAGTCCAGGGTCTCGGCCGCGGCCCGCAGGATCGAACCGGGATCGTGGGCGTCCGCGTCGATGTAGTCGGTGGCGCCCTCGGGGATTCCCACGAGCAGGGCACGGGCGTGCACCAGTACGAGCGGATCGTTGTCCACGTAGACGATCCGGCTGTCGGGGGCGATCCGCTGGGCGACCTCGTGGGTGTTGTCCGCGGTCGGCAGTCCGGTGCCGATGTCGAGAAACTGACGAATCCCCGCCTCGCCGGCGAGGTAACGCACGGCGCGGCCCAGAAACGCCCGATCGGCTCGGGCCACGTCCACAATGCCGGGGAACATCTGCYGGACCTGTTCGCCGACCTCGCGGTCCGCGGGGAAGTTGTCCCGGCCGCCCAGCCAGTAGTTCCATACTCGGKCGTTGTGGGCGACCGTGGTGTCGAATCCGAGATCGCCACCCCAGCCAGGTTGGTTTTCGGTAATGGCGGCGGACTGAAAGTTCCAGACCTTCGTCGGGTCCGCCGGAGGGCCGCCGGGAAGAGGGCCCGGGTCGGGACTGGCGGGAGTCGACGTGTCCTCTGCCACTGGGGCGTCTCCTTCGCGGACATGGGATGGAAGCGGCACAAAGGTATGCCCGCGCGCCGGTGCCTGCCAGGGCGCGTCTGACGGATGTTCGATCGCGCGACCGGATGGGGCAACGGAGATGGCGTGGCGCGAAAGCGTAGGGAGAAAACGCCGTCTGGTCATGGCGGCCGATGTCACCGTGATGCTCGACGCACAGAGCTACGATCCGGGTCAGAGACCGTTCGGTCGGTCACTTTGCAGGACTTGGTCGGAAGGACCCGGCGTGGCAGACGACAGCGAGCTACCCGCTGTCCGGCAACCGGTCGCTCGCCACGATCCTGGGGCCCTCACCCCAGCGGGGATCGCGCTGGCCTTTACCGGGGTGGGAAAGGTTTTCCCGGACGGGACCGAAGCCTTGCGTGACATTTCTTTCACGGTGGGAGAGGGTGAGTTCGTAGCGGTGGTCGGGCCGTCGGGGTCGGGCAAGTCCACGCTGCTGYGGATCGCGTCGGCCCTGACCGAGCCCTCGTACGGGACGGTAGTCGTGAGCACTGCCGTTCCCGGCTATGTCTTCCAGGATCCGACGCTGCTGCCGTGGCGCAGCGTGGAGGGCAACGTCGGCCTGCTGGCCCAGTTGGACGGTGTTCCCAGGCCCGAGCGACGCCGGCTCGTCGCGGAGGCGATCTCGCTGGCCGGGCTCACGGGTTTCGAACGTCACCGGCCCAGGGCGCTGTCCGGTGGCATGCGGATGCGGGTGTCGTTGGCGCGGGCGCTGACCGTCCGGCCGTCGCTGTTCCTGTTCGACGAGCCGTTCGGCGCGCTCGACGAGATAACCCGGCAGCGGCTGGGGCAGGAGGTGCTGCGGCTGTACGGGCAGGAGCGGTTCGCCAGCCTGTTCGTCACGCACTCGGTCGTGGAGTCGGTCTGGCTCGCCAGCAGGGTGGTGGTCCTGTCCACCCGTCCGGGACGGGTGCTGGCCGAGATCGACGTCCCGTTCGACTACCCACGGCAGGTGGAGCTGCGGTTCGACGCGGCCTTCGGGCGTACGGCGCGTACCGTCTCCGAGGCGTTGCGGGAATCCTTCGCGTGACCGCGGTGAAGCGGCCGCGGCCCCCGTCTCCCGCTTTCCCGGTGCCGCCGGCGGGACCGGCCGGACCGGCTGGACCGGCACGAGGCGCACCCGCACATTCCCGCTGGGGCCGGGCTGTGCGGGTGGCGGTGCCGCCGCTGGCGGTGCTCGCTGTGGTCGTCGGCGTCTGGTACACGGTGAGCTACTTTGCGCTCGCGCCGCGTCGACGCTTTCTTCTCCCGCCGCCGCACGWGGTGGTCACTGACGGGTTCGGGGACTGGCCGACCTTCCACGAGATCCTCACCGGGCTGGGCGAGACCGCGCAGGTCGCGCTTGTCGGCCTGGCCATCGCCGCCGCGCTCGGCATGCTCTTCGCGGTGCTGATGAGCCAGGCGCGGTGGGTGGAGCGGTCGTTCTACCCGTGGGCGGTGGTGCTCCAGACGATCCCGATCCTGGCGATCGTCCCGCTGATCGGGTTCTGGCTCGGGTACGGGTTCTGGTCACGCACCGTTGTGTGCGTCCTCATCGCCTTGTTCCCCATCATCACGAACACCCTGTTCGGGCTGTCGTCAGTGGACGCCACGCATCATGACCTGTTCACGTTGCGCCACGYGAGCCGGTGGGCGCGGCTGGTCCATCTCGAGATCCCGAGTGCTCTTCCGGCCGTGTTCACCGGGCTGCGGATCTCCGCCGGCCTGTCGGTGATCGGCGCGATCGTCGGTGACTTCTTCTTCCGGGAAGGACGACCCGGTATCGGCAGCCTCATCGACGACTACACGCGCGGACTGGAGTCGGCGCCACTGTTTGCCGCGATCATCGTGTCGTCTCTGTTCGGTCTGGCGGTGTTCTGGGTGTTCGGGCTGCTCGCGCACCTGGTAGTCGGGGACTGGCACGACTCGGGGCGGAGGTCGTGACCCCGGGCCGTGGCGATCGAACATCCGTCGGACACGGCCCCGGGCCCCGTCCGCCGTAGCTTCACTCACCTTCAGCCCTGTCCCTTCTGAACGCATCAAGGAGAGCAATGCGAGCATTAACGTCGCGCCGGCGCCACGCGGTCGCATGGATCGGCGCCGCCGCGGTGGCGGTGACGATGGCGGCCTGCTCCAGCTCGGATGGCGGATCAACCATTGGGCCCACCGCCACGGCAGGCGGCGGCCCGGTGGCCGCATCCCAGTACACGACTCCGCTCAAAGGCGTCTGCCCGGACACGGTCGTCGTGCAGACGAGCTGGTGGCCGGAAGCGGACCAGGGATTCACCTACCAGCTACTCGGACCCAACCCGACGATCGACGCGGACCACAACCGGGTGGTTGGCCAGCTCGGCGCCACCGGTGTCCGCCTGGAGATCCGCTCCGGGGGCCCGGCCGCCGGCTACCAGCAGCCGTCCGCGTTGATGGCACAGGATGACGCCATCCTGCTCGGTTACGTCGGCACGGACGAGGCGATCCAGAACTCCGGCAAGATCCCGACAGTGGCGGTGTTCTCCTCCTACGACCGCAACCCCGAGGTCTTCCTGTGGGGTAACCCGGACTGGAACTTCACCAACATCGGTGAGATCGGACAGTCCGGGGCGAAGGTTCTCGCCTACGCCGGCGCGGCCGACATCGACCTGTTCGTACGCCAGGGGCTGCTGAAGCAGTCGCAGGTCGACACCTCGTACCAGGGCAGCCCGGACCGCTTCGTCGCCGCCGACGGCAAGGTCGTCCAGCAGGGCTTCGTCACCAACGAGGTCTACCACCTCGAACACGACGTGCAGGCCTGGAACAGGCCCGTTAAGTACCTGCTCGTCGATGCCTACCCCATCTACCAGTCCGCCCTGGCCATCCGCGCGGACAAGCTCGAGGCCAACAGCGCCTGTCTGGCCAAGCTCGTTCCGCTGTTCCAACAGGCGCAGCGCGACTACATCACCGCCCCCGGCCCCACCAACCAGCTGCTGCTCGACATCGTCGGCAAGTCGCATACCGCGGGGTTCAGCCTCTCCCCCGGCCTGCTCACCTACGCCAACCAGACACAGCGCGACCTCAAGCTGATCGCAAACGGCGCCGACGGGGTTCTCGGCAGTTTCGACAACGCGCGCGTCCAGAAGCTGATCGACGACCTCGTGCCCCTCTACACCGACAAGGGCACCAACCCGAAAACCGGCCTGACCGCCACTGATGTGGTGACCAACCAGTTCCTCGAAAAATCGGTGTCCCTCAGCTGAAGGCTGGTCCGTAACTCGGTCGGGTGTGGTGTGGCTGTCCGGGCGGTGCCCGGACAGCCGGCCCGGCGGATGGCGCAGCGGTAAACGTTAATCCTCAACCGTTTGGTTGACGTATGGGTCGATCGACGCTAAGTTTCTCCTCAATCGATCGGTTGAGGAGTGATCGTGGTGGATCAGCTTTCCCGGGTCTTCGCGGCTCTCGCGGACCCGACCCGGCGTGATCTGGTCGCGCGGCTTACCGACGGTGACGCCACGGTCGGCGAGCTCGCCGCGCCGTACGACGTCACCGTGCAGGCGATCTCCAAACACCTGAAGGTGCTCGAGCAGGCCGGCCTGGTCAGCCGTACCGGCGAGGCCCACCGCAGCCCGGTGCACCTCGAGGCGAAGGTGTTCGACCTGATGACCGCGTGGATCGAGCGGTACCGGCGTCAGGCCGAGGAGCGTTACCGACGCCTCGACGCCGTGCTGGCCGCCATGAACGACGCCACCGCCATCACCACCGGCGTCACCGACATCACCACGAACAACGCCCGTGACGACGAACAACCGACAAAGGAAAAGGAGACAGCCTGATGAGCACCATCGCTGCCGCCGTGATCGAAGCCGACCAGAACGTACCGATCATCCGGATCACCCGGGACTTCACGGYCACCCCGGAACAACTGTTCCGGGCTCACACCGACCCCGCCCTGTTCGTGCGGTGGGTCGGACCGAACGGACTGCGGACCCGGATCGAGCACTGGGATGCCAGGACCGGTGGAAGCTGGCGTTATGTCGCCGACCACGACGGCAACGAGTTCGGCTTCCACGGTAGTTTCCACGAGGTCCGCACCGACCGGATCGTGCAGACCTTCACGTTCGAGGGCGAACCGGACGGCGTCGCGCTCGAGACGCTGTGGTTCGAGGATCTCGGCGACGGCCGTACCAGGCTGCACGCCCAGTCACTGGTGGACAGCTTCGACAGCCGGGACGCCTGGCTGCGCAGCGGGATGGAGATCGGGGTCAACGAAGGTTACACCAAACTCGACATTCTGCTTTCCGCCGGTGGAGTCTGAGGTGACGCTCCCCGGCGTCGCTCGTCCGCCGACCGGTCGGTGAGTGAGCGACACCGGCGGATCAGCGATACCTTCGACGAACGGGGGATGCCCCGGTGGCGGTCCGGGTTGCCGAACGGTCTACTCCCGCCATTGTTGCTGGGTGGTCTGATTGCACTCCCACAGCTGCACCCTCGTGCCGTCCCATCCGGCGTTGGCATCGGCATCGAGGCACCGGCCGTACGGGGCATTCCACCCGTTCTGATAGGCGCTCGCGGCCGCGTCGCTACGGTAGTACCACCGTTGCTGGGCGAACCCGTTGCACATCCAGAGCTGTACCTTCCCGCCGTTAGCGCCGATGGTGTTCGTGTCGGCGTCGAGGCACATGCTCGGCCACTTCACGCTGTGAATCAACGCTCCGGTGGTACGCAGGTCACCCTCGTAGTACCACTGTTGCTGGACAGATCCGTTGCACGTCCAGAGCTGGACTTTCGTGCCGTTGGAGCCCTGGCCGTTGAGGTCGGCGTCAAGGCACATGTCCTGCCCGAAACGGTTGCTGTGGAGGGTGATTCCGCTGGTAGCCACCGGAGCTGTCGAGGCGTCCGGACTCTGACCGGGTTCTTCTGTCGCGAAGGGCCTGGGCGAACTGGCCGCATCGTCTGACGGTGCCTCTCCTCCCGATGTGCGAATTATGAGCGCGGCCGTGACCACCGCAAGCACGACCGCGGCGCACCCGCCGACAAGCCATCGCGGCCGTCTGCGGCCTGGACGCCCAGGTGGCTCGGGTGTGTCCGACGGCGGCTGAGGAGGCTCGAATTCGGCTGGCGATGGACCGGACGACACGGGTGAGCTGGGTGATCCTGATGATTCAGACAGATCGGATGGTCTGGGTGGGGTGACATCGTAGCGGCTGAGATCCGCGACCACGGTGGGAGGCAGCCAGTTCTCGTCGATGCGCAGCCGCTCGTCGGTGGATGCCGCCCGGCACAGCTCGATCAGTTCCGCCGGAGCAGGGCGAGCTGTCGGGTCCTTCTCCATACACCGTTCCAGCACACCGCGGACCCGGTCCGGGCAGCGATCCCAGTCGGGCTGCCCGTGCACGATCCGGTAGGAGACGGCAGCGTCTCCGCCGAACGGCAGCCTGCCGGTGATCGCATAGTAGGCGGTGGAACCGAGGGAGAAAATGTCCCCGGATGTGCCCGGGGAGACTCCCTGAGCCTGTTCGGGAGCCATGAACGCAGGCGTGCCGATCTGGATCCCGGTCTTGGTGATCTTTGTTTGAGAGGCTTCGATCGCCCGGGAGATACCGAAATCGATCACCCGGGGGCCGTCCGCGGCGAGAATGATGTTGCTTGGCTTGAGGTCACGGTGGATCACGCCGGCGTCGTGGATGGACTGCAGTGCCTCCGCGACCCCGGCGATCAGCAGCAGGACGCTCTCCGCCGGCAGCGGTCCCTGCTGGGCGACGGTTACGGCGAGGGAGGGGGCTGCGACGTAGGCGGTGGCCAGCCACGGGCGTGGGGCGTGCGGGTCACAGGCGATGACCGGGGCGGTGTACAGACCCAGGACCCGCCGGGCGATCGTCACCTCTTTTTCGAAGCGACGCCGGAACTCGGGATCGGCGGCGAGCCACGGCCAGGCCACTTTGAGCGCGACCTGCCGGCCGCCGGGGGTGTAGGACAGGTACACCGCCCCCATGCCGCCCTCGCCGATCCGGGCCCAGAGCGGATATGTGCTGATCTCGCGGGGATCCTCCGAGGTCAGCGGGGTGAACACCGCATCCCGGCCCCGTCCCGCCCCGCCAGGTGTGTTCGGCGGGTTCGGCTGTGGCACGTCTCCCCCCGGGACGGTGCGGTCTGTGTCCGGCGATGTGTTGGTCATCGC
The DNA here is from genome assembly GCF_001983005.1 of Protofrankia sp. BMG5.30. Lineage (NCBI taxonomy): Bacteria > Bacillati > Actinomycetota > Actinomycetes > Frankiales > Frankiaceae > Protofrankia > Protofrankia sp. BMG5.30. Next base: position 74,512 of record NZ_MOME01000040.1, read on the forward strand.
TTCTCCGTGTGGCTCGCTGTCCGTGTCCATGGGGGTATCAGCGGTAGAAATCAGCTCCGGCCACGACAGTATGCATTATTCCGGACACATGTCCGATCGGGGGTCGGGGATGCCGGACCGTATTGGTTCGCGGAGATTCGTCGAGCCTGCTCACCGTCAGGACGAATTATCCTGATTTGTAGGACTCTCGGCTCCAGCGGCCTGCACGGGCACACGGCGAGCGCGGCGTTCGAGGCCGTGCTCCGATGTGAAGGGAGTGCTGCGGCCGGGGCCGGGGCCCAGATCGCCACCGTCGCCGTCGAGGCATGAGAGGGCCGGCGGGAAGCCAGCGGAGAGCTGCCCACCGTGCGCGGTGCCGGTGGGGCGCGAACCTCCGTCGTTCCTTCCGCCGGCACCGCACGACAGAGGTTGGACTGCCGATGTCGTTGTTGAACCGCAGCGCTCAGCGCGTGCGGGGAATTTCAGCGTGTGCAGGGAATACTGAACGCGCCTTTGTTGGCGGCGGTGACGGTGTTGGTRCAGGAGACGATGTTCCGGGTCTGGGTGGGTTTGTCGATGTTGATGCCGTAGCCGGGGCCGCGGACGTCGAGCTGGTTCCCGGTGATGATGTTGCCGGTGCCCCAGCCGTCGACGACGACGTGGGTCTGGATGCCGTCGAGGGGGCTGTGGGTGCCGGTGTTGCCTTCGACGCGCCAGTTGTTGCCCTTGAGGTCGATCCAGGAGTCGGCGTAGTTGGCGCCGGTGATGGTGGCGCCGTCGAAGTGGTTGCCGCGGACGAGGCCGCCGGTGGTGGCTTCTTTGATGTCGATGGCTTCGGCGGTGACGCCGCTGATGGTGTTGCCGATGATCTGGTTGCGGTCGGAGGTGTCGGGGCGGCCGCCGCTGAAGCGTTTCCAGTTGGATTCGGCGGTGCCGATGTAG
>NZ_MOME01000005.1:0-337032 GCF_001983005.1 Protofrankia sp. BMG5.30
GCCTTTAGCCGCTCGTTCTCCCGCCGCAGCTTCTCCACCTCGATCTGCTCCGCCGATTTCCCCGGCTTCTTCTCCGCAGGACCGCGGGCCGCAACGCCCGATCCCCCGAGAGCACCCGCATCACGGGCACGGGTCCACTCCACCACATGCGACGAGAACAATCCCTCCCGGCGCAGGATCGCACCTTTCTCCCCGTGCGGGGCGTTCTCGTACTCGGCGACGATCCGCARCTTGTACGCCGTGCTGAACACCCRCCGCGACGGACGCGGCGCCGGGTCACGCGGTRAGGACCGGCCAGGACGCTCCTGGGACTCTGACTCCACGAACACGAGGATCTCCGATCACGCCCTCTGTAGCCAACCCGCACCCAGCGGATGTCTCACCCGAGACTGACACAGAGGGCCCKGCACGCAGGCCGACATGAAGACAGAATGGTGTCTTCTCCGCGTCGATCAGAGCAACCTTCATCTCTGACAGATCTCCGTGACGCGAAGAAAAACGCTGCCTTCCGGAGGATCTCCCGTTCTTCCCACAGCTGCCGATCCTCCTTCTGGAGCCGGTTCGGCTCGTCGCGCTCCGCGGCGGCCAGCCCGTCGGACCGAACCCCTTCCGCGCGTTCGTCCTGGCGTACCCGGTTACGGATTGACTGACCCGACGGGCCATATTCCGCCACCGGCTCCTCAGGTGATCTTCCGGCTCGGACGAGCTCGATCATCTGCCGGCGGAACTCGGCGGTGTAGGGCGGTTCTGATCTCGGYACCTGCGATCCTCCTCGAAACCACTGTCCCAAAGAGCCCAGGTGCGTACGAAATCGGGTCAACTTCAGTGGGGCTGTCGCCCTCGCGCGTGCACCGGATCGTGGCCACCGCCGATTCCGAGCACTGGATGCGGCACTGGGTGAGCTGCGGACGGCGGGCTGACCAAGCCCCGAAAGACTCCGACGTGGGCAAGGACGTCGGACTGAACGGGCACAGACAGCATCGCTAACGGCCCCCACCCGGCCGAGCGAAGCCCGGCACCGGGGGTTTCAGGGGGTCCGCTCCCCTGGACAGACATCGCGGCCCCGGCGAAGCCGAACACAGTTCGGCAAGCACGCTAAACAAGCCCGCAGAGCGAAAACACGACCGACCGCCCGCAACGGGCAACCCACCCGGCCGGGCGAAGCCCGGCACCGGGGGTTTCAGGGGGTCGCTCCCCTGGACAGACATCGCGGCCCCGGCGAAGCCGAACACAGTTCGGCAAGCACGAATAGCCAGCCCGTGGACCTGGGTGGACTTGAACCACCGGCCTCTTCCTTATCAGGGAAGCGCTCTGACCGACTGAGCTACAGGTCCTTGCTGGGCTCCACAGTACCGGATGCGCGGGATGTTCGGGGCAGGCACCCGGGCTGGAAGCCTGTCACGGCCGACGTGTCGCGGCTAGTCGCCCAGGGTGACTTCGATGCCGCCGACCATCTCGGTGCACAGGTTGTAGAGCAGCGCGCCCAGGGTCGCCAGGGCCGTCATCAGGATCACGTTGATCGCGCCGACGAGCAGGCCGATCTCCATGGCTCTGGTGAACGACAACCAGACGCGTACCCCGCCGTTGCTGCCGTCGGTGAGTGTGTCCGCCGCTTCCACGACGCTGTCGAAGACGCCGATGGAGTTCAGTACGAACCACAGCACGGCAGCGGCGATCATCAGTACGACGAACACGCAGAGGGAGAACGCGAACGTCAGCTGGGCCACCGACAGGGGGTTGACCCGGGTGATGCGCAGCCGGGCCCGCCGTCCCTGCCCGGGTGGGCGCATCGCGGACGGCCCGGTGGCGGTGCCTGTCACCGGCCCGGTGGCCGCCGGCTCCTTCACTCCGCCCCGTTCCCGTACGGGGATCTGGGAGGTGCCGGACGCGCCCGCGCCGGTGGGGTCGGTCGGCCGCTTCACGAGGGGATCCCGAGTACCTGTGGTCCCACCGCGCGCCAGCGGGCCTGTTGTGGCACGACGATCAGACGATGCGGGCGTAGCCCGATCGTCACTGTGTGGATGTCCACCGTCCACCCGTTTGAAGGCCTCCGTCTCCGGAGCCTGCGCCGCCGCGGCCGCCGGTCCACGTTTCGACTGTCCCACACCACCAGCATCCCCGCCCGGCGCGCCGCGCGTGACCTGGCCGTCAGTTGCCGGGCGGGCGGCCGGCGATGCACCGGTACCGGTTGAACCGCCGGTTTTCTTCGCCGGGCGGCGCAGCGAGATCGTGTCCGAATCGAGCCGGGGCCGCCCGCCGGTGGATGTCGAAGCGGATGCCAGTGCGATGGCTTCCGTGTCGACACTGTCGGTCACGGTGGGAGATCCTGCCGCTTGACGCGGCGCGGCCGGGTCGCCGGACGGGGTGCCGGCCGCGGTCGGACGTGACCCGCGCGTCCCCGTCGACGTGCTGGTGGCAGGTCCGGCCGAGCCTGTCGAGCCGGTGGCGGCTGACGTCGGTGATGTCGCCGACGTGGACGATGCGCCCGGCCGTGGGCCCGCGGCGCCCGCCGAGGCCGCCGGGGTGGTTGGGGAGCTCACGGGCCGGCCCGGGGTCGGGCGCCTGGAGGAGGCGTTCGAGCCCGTGGTCGCCGCTTTCCCGTCCGCCCGGCCGGGCTGGGAGCCGGTGTCCGCCTTCTTCGGCGTGGCCGGCCGGGGGGACGGGGATGCCGATGAGCTGGGGGCCGCCCGCTGCGAGGTCCTGGCACCACGGGTGTCACGGGCGTCACGGGTGCCTCGGGCCTCCCGTGGCATCCGCAGTTCCCGGAGCACCGAGGCCGGCTTCTGCACCTGCGTCCCGTCGTCGTTCGGCCCCGGGCTCGCCGCGGAGCCTGCCCCGGCACCGGAGCCTGGTGACGTTCCCGGCACCGATGGTGTCGGGAACGTCGGAGGGGTGGAGGGTTTCGCGGCTCCCGGGCCAGAACGGTCCTGGCCCGGGGCGGCGCGCTGTTCGTTACGGGGTTCCCCGACCCGTCCGGGCTGTTGCTCCGGCCGCGRCGGAGAAGATCCACGGAAGGCCGGTGACCGGGTGGTCCGGTCGTCGTCGCTGTCGCTCACGGTCCATCTCCCGCCTTGCCGCCCGGCCGCCGGTCATCCGTCCTCAGGCTGGGTTTCCCCCGCCGGGAGCGGCTGTCGGACCGCCGTTGGCGTTGTCTTCCGCATCGGCATTACGTGCTACTCCGACGACCTGTACGCCGGCTTCGAGATCGATGAGACGGACCCCCATGGTCTGCCGCTGGGCCCGGCGGACGTCGCGCGCGATCGTCCGTAGCACGCCACCGTTGGACGTGAYCGCGTAGAGCTGGTCGTCCGGGCTGACCACGAGGGCTCCGACCAGGCCACCACGGGTAGAGACGATCTTCGCGGTGAGGACGCCCTTGCCGCCGCGTCCCTGCACCGGATACTCGCCCAGCGACGTCTGCTTGGCGTAGCCGCCGCTGGTGGCGACGAGCAGGTTCGCCTCCGACTCCGGCGGGACGACCTCCATCGCGAGCAGCTCGTCGTCGCTGTCGAAGCGCATCCCGATGACGCCGGAGGTGGCCCGCCCCATCGGACGCAGCTGCTCGTCGTCGGCGTGGAAGCGGATGGACTGCGCCTGCCGGCTGACCAGCAGCAGGTCGTCGCCGGCGGAGACGAGCCGGGCCGCGATGAGCTCGTCGTCGTCCCGCAGGTTGATCGCGACGAGCCCGCCGGAGCGGTTGGAGTCGAACTCGGCCAGCGCGGTCTTCTTGCACAGCCCCCGCCTGGTCGCGAGCACCAGGTACGGGGCCGCCTGATAGTCCTTGATTGCCATGACCTCGGCGATGCGCTCGTCCTGGCCGAACGCGAGGATGTTCGCCACGTGCTGGCCCTTGGCGGTGCGGGCCTGCTCGGGCAGCTCGTGCGCCTTGGCCCGGTACACCCGCCCCTTGTTGGTGAAGAACAGCAGCCAGTGATGGGTGGTGGTGACGAAGAAGTGCTCGACGATGTCGTCCTCGCGCAGGGCCGCGCCCTGGACGCCCTTGCCGCCGCGGCGCTGTGAGCGGTACAGGTCGGTCTTGGTGCGCTTGGCGTAGCCGCCGCGGGTGACGGTGACGACGACATCCTCGCGGGCGATGAGGTCCTCGACGGACATGTCGCCCTCGAACGGGACGAGCCTGGTCCGCCGCTCGTCGCCGAACCGGTCGACGATCTCGGTGAGCTCCTCGCCGATGATCTCCCGCTGGCGGGCCGGTGAGGCAAGGATCGCCTCGAGATCGGCGATCTTCGCCCGCAGCTCGGCCGCCTCGTCAATGATCTTCTGACGCTCGAGCGCGGCGAGCCGGCGCAGCTGCATGTCCAGGATGGCGACCGCCTGGATCTCCGACAGGGAGAACCGGTCCATCAGCTGTCCGCGCGCGGCGTCCGCCGACTCGGCGTTGCGGATCAGATTGATCACTTCATCCAGGTGATCGAGGGCGATCAGCAGGCCCTCGAGCACGTGCAGGCGCTCGCGGGCCTTGCGTAGCTGGTAGCGGGTCCGCCGGACGATCACGTCCACCTGGTGGTCGACGTAGTACCGCACCATCTGGTCCAGCCGCAGGGTGCGCGGCACCCCGTCGACGATCGCCAGCATGTTCACGCCGAAGGTGTCCTGCAGCTGGGTGTGCTTGTACAGGTTGTTCAGGACGACCTTCGCGACCGCGTCCCGCTTGAGGTCGATGATCAGGCGCTGGCCGGTGCGCGCCGAGGTCTCGTCCCGGATGTCGGAGATCCCGCTGATGCGGTTGTCCCGGACCAGCTCGGCGATCTTCTCCGCGAGGTTGTCCGGGTTGACCTGGTACGGCAGTTCGGTGACGACGAGCTGGGTGCGGCCCTTGTTCTCCTCGACCTGCACCACCGCCCGCATGCGGATGCTGCCGCGGCCGGTGCGATAGGCGTCCTCGATGCCCTGGCGGCCGACGATGAGGCCGGCGGTGGGGAAGTCCGGCCCCTTGATCAGCTCGAGCAGGGCCTCGAGCAGCTCGGCGTCGCTGGCGTCCGGGTGCGCGAGGAACCACTTCACGCCGTCGGCGACCTCCCGCAGGTTGTGCGGGGGGATGTTGGTGGCCATCCCGACCGCGATCCCGCCGGCGCCGTTGACCAGCAGGTTCGGGAAGCGGCTGGGCAGGATCGTCGGTTCCTGCGAGCGGCCGTCGTAGTTCGGGGCGAAGTCGACCGTGTCCTGGTCGATGTCGCGCAGCATCTCCATGGCCAGCGGCGCCAGCCGTGACTCGGTGTACCGCATGGCCGCCGGCGGGTCGTTGCCCGGGGAGCCGAAGTTGCCGTTGCCGTCGACCAGCGGGTAGCGCAGCGACCAGGGCTGGGCGAGCCGCACCAGGGTGTCGTAGATCGCCGAGTCGCCGTGCGGGTGGTAGTTACCCATGACGTCACCGACGACGCGCGAACACTTGAAGTAGCCCCGGTCCGGACGGTAGCCGCCGTCGTACATCGCGTACAGGACGCGGCGGTGCACCGGCTTGAGGCCGTCACGGACCTCTGGCAGCGCCCGGCCGACGATGACCGACATCGCGTAGTCGAGGTACGACCGCTGCATCTCGACTTCGATGCCGATGGGCTCGACCCGGTCGCCGGGCGGCGGAGGTAGTACGTCGGTCACGCAGGTCCTTCCATACGGGGATGGTGCGGGTGGTCAGCCGTGGATGGTACAAACTGTCTGTAATCGGACATCCGGGGTGCCGAACCGGCTGGACCGCCGCCGGTCGGCTCGCCGCGGTGCCCGCGGCCGCGCGCCTCGCGGCCGGTCAGATGTCAAGGAAACGGACGTCCTTGGCGTTGCGCTGGATGAAGGAGCGCCGGGCGTCGACGTCCTCACCCATCAGGACGGAGAACAGCTCGTCCGCCACGGCGGCGTCGTCCAGGGTCACCTGCAGCAGGATGCGGCGGTCGGGGTCCATGGTGGTGTCCCACAGCTCGGTGGCGTTCATCTCGCCGAGGCCCTTGAAGCGCTGGATGGCGTCCTTGGGCAGTTTGCGGCCGGCCTCGATGCCGTGTTCGATCAGGCCGTCGCGCTCCCGGTCGGAGTAGGCGTACTGCCAGTCCTCCCGACCCCATTTGATCTTGTAGAGGGGCGGCTGGGCGAGGAAGACGTAGCCGGCCTCGACCAGCGGGCGCATGAACCGGAACAACAGCGTCAGCAGCAGCGTGCGGATGTGCTGGCCGTCGACGTCCGCGTCCGCCATCAGGACGATCTTGTGATAGCGGAGCTTGCTGGCGTCGAAGTCGTCGTGGATACCGCAGCCGAGCGCCTGGATCAGCGCCTGGACCTCGGTGTTCTTCAGCACCCGGTCGATACGGGCCTTCTCCACGTTGAGGATCTTCCCGCGCAGCGGGAGGATCGCCTGGAACTTCGAGTCCCGGCCGCCCTTGGCGGAGCCGCCGGCCGAGTCACCCTCGACGATGTAGAGCTCGCAGCGCTCCGGGTCGGTGTACTGGCAGTCGGCGAGCTTGCCGGGCAGGCCGGTGCCCCCGAGCAGGCCCTTGCGCCTGGTCAGGTCGCGGGCGGCGCGGGCGGCGATCCGCGCCCGCTGGGCGTCCAGCGCCTTGCTGACGATCGCCCGGGCCTCGACCCGGTTGGCCTCGAGCCAGTCCTTGAGCGCCGAGTAGCACATCTCCTGGACGAACCGCTTGGCCTCGCTGTTGCCGAGCTTCGTCTTGGTCTGGCCCTCGAACTGCGGCTGCGCCAGCTTCACCGAGATGATCGCGGTCAGGCCCTCGCGGATGTCGTCGCCGGCAAGGCGCTCGTCGGAGTTCTTGCCGTTGGACTTCGGGGGCTTGAGCAGGTTCTGGTCCTTGGCGTAGGCGTTGACCGCGCTGGTCAGCGCCGCGCGGAAGCCCTCCTCGTGGGTGCCGCCCTCATGGGTGTTGATGGTGTTGGCGAACGTGTAGACCGACTCGTTGTAGCCGGCGTTCCACTGCATCRCGAGCTCGGCCTCGATGCCGGTGCCCTTGGAGTCCAGCGAGATGACGGTCTTGTGGATCGGGTCCTTGCTGGCGTTGAGGTGCTCGACGAAGTCGACGAGCCCGCCGGCGTAGCGGTAGGTGACCTCGAGGGGCTCCTCGGGACGCTCGTCCCGCAGGTTGATCGTCAGCCCCTTGTTCAGGAACGCCATCTCCTGCAGCCGGCGGGAGAGGGTCTCGTACTTGTAGTCGGTCGTCTCGAAGATCGTGTCGTCGGCCCAGAAGGTGACGGTCGTACCGGTCTTCCTGGTGGGGGCGCCCTTGGCCAGCGGCGCGGCCGGACGGGTGTTCTCGTACGGCTGGAACCAGGTGAAGCCCTCCCGGCGGATCTCCACCTCGAGCCGGGTGGACAGCGCGTTCACCACGCTCACGCCGACCCCGTGCAGACCGCCGGAGACCGCGTACGACTTGCCGTCGAACTTCCCGCCGGCGTGCAGCGTGGTCAGGACGACCTCGACCGCCGGGCGCTTCTCCGTCGGATGCTCACCCACCGGGATGCCACGGCCGTTGTCGGAGACCCGGACACCGCCGTCGGCGAGCAGGGTCACACCGATCGTGTCGCAGTAGCCGGCCAACGCTTCATCCACAGCGTTGTCCACAACCTCGTAGACGAGATGATGGAGACCACGCTCACCGGTGGAGCCGATGTACATACCTGGACGCTTGCGAACCGCGTCGAGACCCTCAAGAACCTTGATCGAACTTGCATCGTAGGCCACGCGGTATGTCCCCTCGTCCTCAACTGCGCACAACGCGAGAAGCGTCTCCTGAGTCTACCTGGCATACCGACCAGAAGGACGCGGGGTGGCCCCTGGCATCCGCGCAGCGTCCCGAACAGCTTTCCATCGAACCCCCGTACACAGGGGTTACCCGCACGACGTCTGTGGGCGATCCGGAGACCCTGTGTGCGGGCCGCGGGCAACCTCCGGGACGCCCTGAACGTCCGGGATGCCCGCGACGCCCGCCTGCGGGCCGAGCGGTGTGGCCGGGTGCCCAGGCGGCCATGGCACAACGGCGCCGCCCGGGCACCGTCGGCGGCCGCGACGCCCGTCCGGCTGTCACTGTCCACAGGCCGCGGCCCGCGGACGCGGCCCCATGCGGCGCGCGGGCCGTGGGGCCGGCCGGCCACCACTGGCCCGACCTGCTCGAATCCCGATCCCGCCGAGCGGGGCCGGCCGGTTCAGCCGTAGGTGTCACGGGGGCCGCGCCCGCCGGGTGCCTGCAACGGGCCGTGCCGCCAACTCGGCGCGGTCGGCCCCCGAACGACGATCCGGCGCACGACGTCTGGCCCGAGCTCCGTGCGCAGGGTGGCCAGCAGCTGCCGGGACAGCAGCCGCAGCTGGGTCGCCCAGGCCGTCGACTCGGCGGCGAGTTCCAGCTCGCCGTCACGCAGGGAGACCGGATGGCAGCGTGCGGAGATGTTCGGGCCGACCAGAGCCTCCCAGCGGGCCAGCACCGACGCGTCCGTCGCCTGGTCCTGCCAGCCGCGTTCGGCAAGCAGCCGTTGCACCGTGGCACCCAGCGTGACCGGTTCGGCCCATTCCCGGCCGGGCGCGGCCATCCCGGGCAGCCGCGGCCGGCGCGCCGGCCGCCGTGCCGGGTCGGACCGGCCRTCACCGCTGGCCGGCCCGTTACGGCCGGCCGCGCCATCGCCCTCACCCGCGCGCCCGCCACCGCGACCAGCCGCCCGTGCCCTCGCCCGCGCGTCCTCCTTTGCCCGAGCCAGGACGAGACGGGCGAGATCAGCCCCGCGCGCGGGCTGCTCGCCGGACCCGCCTTCGTTCTCGTTACGTTGAGCGATGTCGGCCTCGTTACCGCTGGGCGAGCGTCCGCGACGGCCAGCGACCGACCCGTGGTCAGCGGGTGGCGATCCGCTGTCAGACGTACCGTCGCTGGATGACTTTTTGTGGTCATCTGATGACGCCTGGCGCCTGTCGGGAACCGGCACATGGCCAGCGGATGCCGGCCCGCGGCGGCCGGTGGTAGCGGCCGCCGACCGATCGCCGGCGGTAGCCCCATCCGGGGTATCCGGGGCATGCAGAGCATGCAGGGCATCCGGGTCATCCGACACGGCTGACCTTCCCGTCCGCCACCGTGAACCGCGCCCCGGCCAGGGCGGCGGGCACGTCCGCCTCGACCGCGGCGGTCACCAGCACCTGCTCGGCCGAGCGGATCAGCTCCGCCAGCCGGTCACGACGATGCGTGTCGAGTTCGGCGAACACGTCGTCCAGCAGCAGGACCGGTTCGCGCTGGTCGTCCTGGAGCAGCTCGAACGACGCGAGCTTGAGCGCGAGAGCCAGCGACCACGACTCGCCGTGGCTGGCATAGCCGCGCGCCGGCCGCCCGCTGATCGACAGCAGCAGCTCGTCACGGTGCGGGCCGACCAGGGTCACCCCTCGTTCGATCTCCTGCTGCCGGACCGCGGCGAGCTCGGCGAGCATCGCCTCCGCCAGGACCGTCCGGTCGGGAACCGGCTCGCCACCGGCCTGACCGCCCACCGGGTCACCTGTCCGGTCACCTGTCTGATCAGGCACCGGGCCGCCGGCCCGCTCGGCCACGCGCGCGACCACGCTCGAGCGGTACTCCACACCGGTCAGCTCCCGCTCGCCGGCCGGTGCCGCCGCCGAACCAGCCACATCGGCCGCGGCGGCTGATCCGTCCGGCATGCCCGGCGCATCCGCTCCAGCCGGCATGTCCGGTTCCATCGTCGCGCCCGGTCCGGGCGGTGCGACCGGTCCAGGCTGCCCGGCCGGTACGGCCGACGGCCGGGGGGCCGGCGCGGACGCGACCGCTCGGTAGGCGGCCGCCACCCGTGGCCGCAGCTGTTCGACCAGCGCCAGCCGCGCGGCCAGCAGCTCGCAGCCGTGCCGGACCAGGTGGGAGTCCCACACGTCCAGGGTGCGCAGGTCACCGGCACGGCCGGAGCGCCGTGCCGCCCCGGCCGTCCGCAACAGCGTCGACCGCTGGCGCAGGACCTTGTCGTAGTCGGCGAACACACCGGCGAGCCGGGGGGTGCGGGCCACCAGCAGATCGTCGAGGAACCGCCGGCGCCCGGCCGGATCCCCCTTGACCAGGGCCAGGTCCTCCGGAGCGAAGAACACCATGACCAGCAGGCCGAGGACGTCGTGGGATCGGGCGAGGGGAGCCCGGTTGAGCCGGGCGCGGTTCGCCCGGCCCGGGATGATCTCGATCTCGACCAGCGCGGCGCGGTCGCCCCGCGCGATCCGGGCCCGCACCGCGGCGCTCGTGGCGCCCTCACGGACCAGCGGGGCGTCCGAGGCCACCCGGTGACTGCCAAGCGTCGCCAGGTAACCGACGGCCTCCAGCAGGTTGGTCTTGCCCTGCCCGTTGGAGCCGACGAACGTGTTCACCCCGGGTGCGAGCAGCAGATCCAGTGCCGGGTAGGACCGGAAGTCCACCAGCGACAGATGGGTGAGACGCACGTCACCCGGACAGCCGGATCGGCATGAGCAGGTACCGGTAGTCCGGGACCTCACCGTCGTCGGGCGCCTTGCCGGTGAGGATGGCGGGCTTCTTCGACGCCTCGTCCGGGTCGTCGGCGCTGGCGAACCCGACGTGGACGACATCGGACTCCAGCGCACCCAGGCCGTCGAGCAGGTACGACGGGTTGAAGGCGATCGACAGCGACGGTCCGTCGTAGCCGATCGTCAACGTCTCCTGGGCCTGGGCCTCACCGCCGGCCCCGGCCTCCAGAACCAGTTGATCGTCGGAGAAGCTCAGCTGGACCGGGGCGGTGCGGGCGGCGACCAGCGCGACACGCTTGACAGCCTCGGCGAACGGGGCGATCTCGACCTGGGCGGTCAGCGGTGAGCTGTCGGGCAGCAGCCGCTGGTAGGGCGGGAACGAGCCGTCCACCAGGCGGGTCGTGGTCTGACGGCCGCCACCGGCGAACCCGGCCAGCGCCTCCCCGGAGGGACCCGAGCCGAGGGAGATCGCGACCTCCACCCCGGACCCGGACAGGGACTTCGCCGTCTCGCTCAGTGTACGTGCCGGCACCATGGCCACGCCGTCGGCCGTCTCGGACGCCGGGCGCCATCTCAGCTTCCGGACCGCCAGCCGGTAGCGGTCGGTAGCGGCCAGGGTGAGGACATCGCCGTCGATCTCGACCCGCACACCGGTGAGGACGGGCAGGGTGTCGTCCTTGCCCGCGGCGACGGCGACCTGCGAGACGGCCCCGGCGAACGCCGCGCCCTCGATGTGGCCGGTGACCGCCGGCATCGGCGGCAGCGCCGGGTAGTCGTCCACCGACATGGTCGGCAGGGTGAAACGCGCGTTGCCACAGGTGAGGACCACCCGCGCGCCGTCGGTGTACAGGTCGACCGGCGCGGACGGGAGGGCCCTGGTGATCTCGGCGAGCAGCTTGCCGGAGACCAGGGCCCGGCCCTCCTGCTCGATCGCCGCGTCCACACCGGACTGGGCGGCCACCTCGTAGTCGAAGGCCGCGACCGTCAGCGACGGCCCGGTGGCGTCCAGCATGAGGCCGGCCAGGACCTGAAGCTGGGAGGTCGCCCGGGTCGGCAGTGTGCGCGCCGTCCATGCCACGGCATCGGTGAAGTCGTCCCGTTCAACCCGGAACTTCATGATTCGCCCTTCTGAACCGTTCGTCCTCGTGACCACGCCGACCTGTCATGCCGGCTGCGTGCTGACAGGTGCGGGTCCCGCCAGATGCTGCCGGCGGCCCAACGAACACGTTCGCAGGTCCGACCGCTGTCGTGCCGCTGCCTGTCGTTGTCGAGCCACTGTCGAGCCACTGCCAGGCCACCATGCCGCATCCGGTACGGCGTTCCAGCATCGCAGGCTTCGGCCGGCGGCTCACAGCGGGGCCCGGCGCGAGGCTGGCACTGCCGCGGTGGCCCGCTGTGCGTGACGAGATCCCGGACAGCGATCCGAAGGCGACGCGCGGACGATCATGCGAGGTTGTCCCCAGGCCCAACTTCCAGTGGGGTTGTTCATTAAAAAATGATCTAGTTCGTCGTGTCAGTAGGGCCGGTGGATACTGGGGACAACTTGCGTTTTCGCAGGTCAAGAGCTTAAGAGGGGGTGCGGATCGTGTGGAAACCGCTGTGCCCAGCTCCAGTGGATTTCCACCGCCGGCCTGTTTGTCCCCCGCTCGTCCCCGGTTGTTCGCAGTCTGTCCCCCGGCTGTGCACAGTTTCCACACAGCCTGTCCCCCGTTACRCACAGGCCGCCGCGGGCCTCCGCCCACGGATTCCACAGGGTTTTCCACAAGCTGTGCACAAGACTCCACAGGGACACCGGCGTGGATCCGGCTACCAGCAGTAGCTCCTACCCCTGCTTCGCCCGGGTCATGCCTGTCGGGCCTGTCGAGTCGGGCGTGCCTGTCGAACCGGTCAGGCCTGTCGGGTCTGCGCCCGGATGCGGTTGGTCAGTTCGGTGACCTGGTTGTAGATCGCCCGGCGTTCGGCCATCAGCCCCCGGATCTTGCGGTCCGCGTGCATCACCGTGGTGTGGTCCCGGCCGCCGAAGTGCTGGCCGATCTTCGGCAGCGACAGGTCGGTCAGCTCCCGGCACAGGTACATGGCGATCTGCCGGGCGGTGACCAGCACCCGGCTGCGGGACGTGCCGCACAGGTCCTCCATGGACACACCGAAGTACGTCGCGGTCGCGTTCATGATCGCGGCAGCGGTGATCTCCGGGTCGGCCGCGTCCGGGATCAGGTCCCGCAGGACGATCTCGGCCAGTGTCCGGTCGACGTGCGACTTGTTCAGGCTCGCGAACGCCGCCACCCGGATCAGCGCGCCCTCCAGCTCCCGGATGTTGCGCTCGATGTGGGTCGCGATGTACTCCAGCACGTCGCCGGGGACCGGCAGCCGCTCGGTGGCGGCCTTCTTCGACAGGATCGCGATCCTGGTCTCCAGGTCGGGCGGGGTGACGTCGGTGATCAGGCCCCACTCGAACCGGCTGCGCAGCCGGTCCTCCAGCGCCGAGAGCTGCTTGGGGGAACGGTCGGAGGAGATGACGATCTGCTTCTCGGTGTCGTGCAGCACGTTGAAGGTGTGGAAGAACTCCTCCTGGGTGCGCTCCTTGTTCTCCAGGAACTGGATGTCGTCGACCAGGAGCACGTCGGTGTCCCGGTAGCGGCGTTGGAACGCCTGCTGCCGGTCGTCCCGGATCGAGTTGATGAAGTCGTTGGTGAACTCCTCCGAGCTGACATACTTCACCCGCGAGTCCGGATACAGCTTCAGCGTGTAGTGGCCGATCGCGTGCAGCAGGTGGGTCTTGCCGAGCCCGGAGTCGCCGTAGATGAACAGCGGGTTGTACGCCTTCGCCGGCGCCTCGGCGACGRCCACCGCAGCCGCGTGTGGGAATCGGTTGCTGTCACCGATGACGAACGTCTCGAACACGTAACGTGGGTTCAGTCGGGTCGGCTCGTAGGACCGGGGCGCCGGGTCGCGTCCGAGGCCCGGGGTGATCCTGGCCGTATCCGCAGCGGACGCCGCGGACGTGGCAGACAYGGCGGACGTGGCAGACACGGCGGACACGGGGGATACCGGGGAGGTGGGCAGCGGTAGCTGGATCGGCCCGGTCATCGGCTCCGGGTCGGGCAGGTGCTCGACGGTGACCGCCACCCGGATCTCTCGTCCATAGGCTGTGGACAAAGCTGTGGACAGAAACGGTCGGAGGCGCGAGTCGAGCAGGTCCTTGGTGAACTCGTTCGGGGCCGCGAGCAGCGCGGTGTCCTGGACGAGGCCGAGCGGACGGGTCAGGCGCAGCCAGGCCCGCTGCTGGGCCGACAGGGTGCCGTCCGCGACCCCGGCGACGGCCTGTCCCCACACGGCGGACAGGTCCGGTTCCTCGACAGGCACCCTGCCTGACATGCCGGCGGAGGGGTCGGCGCTAAGGTCTGTCACGAGGCGGGCTCCTCCGAAGACGTCGGACGGGTGGACAGGGCCGGACCGGGCGCCTGCGGCCACCCCTGCCGGGGCAGTTCTCCACATGGTCGTCCACAAGCTGTGTACGACCATGACACCGCACCGGCAAAGCCGCTTTCGCGCCGCCCCCACCCGGCGCGCCAGCGCGGCCGGCCGACACCCGCCGGCCCGCCCCCGCACGGCGGGGCTTGATAGTCTCAGGCGTCGGGTTGCGGCGACAGTGCGCTCTCGGGTGGGTGTCTCCACCGCGTTCTGTACCGTTTCCGTGGCTAGTGTTGTCCTTTGCCCGTCTGGCGTCCGGAGTCCTCTGTGAGCAAGCGCACCTTCCAGCCGAACAACCGCCGGCGTGYCAAGACGCATGGTTTCCGGCTCCGGATGCGGACCCGTGCCGGTCGTGCCGTGCTCTCGGCCCGTCGCCGCAAGGGCCGCAGCGAGCTGTCCGCCTGAGATCCACCCGCGCCCCGGTCCTTTTCGCGTCATGCTGCCCGTTCGGAACCGTGTCCGGACCAGGGCCGAGCATGCCTCGATCAGTGGCGCCGGCCGTCGCAGCCGCAGCGGCCCACTGGTCATCCACAGTCTGATTGTGGACAACCACGCTGTGGACGGCGGTCCGGAGCCGGTCGTCACACTTCCGCCACGGGTCGGTTTCGTCGTGGGACGCAAGGTGGGGAACGCGGTTGTGCGCAACCGCGTCCGCAGACGCCTGCGGGAGCAGGTCCGTGCCCGTCTCGACCGCATCCCCGCCGGAACACTCGTGATCGTGCGAGCCTTACCGGAGAGCGCCACCGCATCCTCGGACGAACTGGGGCGGGCGCTCGAGCGGGGCCTGCGCGGCCGTCTCGTCCCGGCCACTCCTGGCACAGCCGGGGCAGGCATGGCTGGGACGGTCACAAGGCCCACCGGCACCACCGGTACCGCTGGCACCGCGGACCGGCAGTCACGATGAGCCGCGGTGGCGTTGCGCTGKCCGCGGGCCTGGTCGTCGTGATCGACCTGCTCGCCGCCACCCGCCTGGCCGGGCGGCTCGCGCCACGGATGTCCCGTGGCCGGGACGACGTGGTGCGCAGCCCGCTGGCCTGGGTACTGCGCATGATGATTGCTTTCTACCGGGCCGTCTGGTCCCCACGCAGCGCGGGGCTCTGCCGCTTCGAGCCGTCCTGCAGCGCGTACGGGCTGGAGGCGGTGCGTCGTTACGGCGGGGTCCGGGGCGGCCTGCTGGCGGCCTGGCGGCTGCTGCGCTGCCAGCCGCTGTCGGCCGGTGGCCACGACCCGGTGCCGGTGCGTGCCGACATCCCGCCAGGCCGCCCCGGGCGCTTCGGCGGGCCGGCCGGTGAACGCGGTGTCCCCGCCGGTGAGCAGGCCGCTCAGGCCGTGGCCGCGGGTGCGCGGCAGCGGCTGGACCCGCACCCGAACTCGCCCGAACCGACCGCGTCCCGCTGTGGCACGAGGGTCTAAGGAGACGAACCAGTGCTGGATCCCCTCTACCATCTCGCGGCGAACGCGATCGTCTTCTTTCACRGGGGCTTCGGGCCGATCTTCGGCCGGGACAGYTTCTTCGCGTGGGCGCTGTCGGTCGTCCTGCTGGTGATCTGCGTCCGGATCATGATCTTTCCGCTGTTCGTCAAGCAGGTGAAGGCCCAGCGGACGATGCAGCTGATGCAGCCGAAGATCAAGGAGATCCGGGACAAGTACGGCCATGACCGGCAGCAGATGAATGCCAAGATCATGGAGTTGCAGAAGGAACATGGCAACCCGTTGCTCGGGTGCCTGCCGATCCTGCTCCAGATCCCCCTGTTCATCGCGCTGTTCCACGTCTTCAGCCACCTGAGGCCGGTCGACCGGCCCGGCGGCGTGCTGGAGTGGGCCCCCCGGGTCGGGCTGAGCGCCCAGCAGGTGCAGCAGATCGCCGAGGCCAAGCTGCTCGGCGTCTCGCTGTCCACCTCGTTCACCTCGTCGTCGAACTTCCTGGAGTTCGTCCAGGCGAACGGGACGAACGTCAAGATCTTCGCGGTCACGTTGATCGTCCTGATGGGTGCGACGACGTTCCTCACCCAGCGGCAGATCATGGCGYGGACCGGGCCGGTCGATCCGCAGCAGGCGATCGTGCAGAAGGTCCTGCTCTACGGCTCCCCGATCATGCTCGCGGTGTTCGGCTTCCAGTTCCCGATCGCTGTCCTGCTGTACTGGCTGACCACCAACCTGTGGAGCATGGGCCAGCAGTTCTTCGTGATCAAGAAGATGCCGCCGCCGGCTGTGCAGGGCGCCGGCGGGCAGGTGCCGAGCACCCGGTCGGCGCCCGGGGCGAAGAACGCGTCCGGGACGAAGAACAGGACATCGCAGCCGGCGCCGGCCCGTCCCGCGCCAGGTGCCCGGCCAACCAGCAAGGGTAAGAACCGACCGGGTGCGGCCTCGCCGGCCACGGGCTCGACCGCCGCATCGACCGACAGGACGCCGGGCGGTGCCGGCCAGGCCGAAACCGGAGCCGGAGCCGGCAAGACGGCGAACTCCAACAAGGCCGTGCGCAAGGCTCCGCCAGGAACCCGTTCCCCCCGAGGCGGCTCCGCGCAGTCCTCGCAGCCGGCCCAGCAGCCGGCCCAGCCGAAACAGCCGACTCAGCCCGCCCGCCCGTCGAAGGCATCCGACGCGGCCGAGGCCGGCGAGGCGGTACCGCAGCCGGCGCAGACGCAGAACGGGTCCGCTCCGGACAGGCACACCCCGGCCGGTGACGACGCCCAGCCCCGGGCGGGAAAGCCCCATGCCACGGCGGGCGTACGCCGGCATACAGGTGGTTCCCGGCCCGCCAAGCGACGTGGCAAGGGCGGCCGCCCCGGAGGCCGACGGTGACCGTTCCCGCGGTGACCATTCCTGCCGGGAATCGGCGCCGGGCTCGCCCGACCCGCGATCCGCAGACGTCCACCCGTGTAAGGAGCTGCTCTGATGACCGGTTCCGCATCTGACCTGGCCGCCGCCGACATCACGGTCAGCGGAGTCGAACAGGCCGACGGCCTGTCCACACCGGCCACCTCCCGGCCGGCGCCTCCCGGCGGGGAGGACAGCCCCGCCCCGCCGGCGGTGAACGGCCGGCAACGGATCGCCGACCTGGAACAGGAAGGGGAGATCGCCGCCGACTATCTGGAGGCGCTGCTCGACATCGTCGACCTGGACGGCGACCTCGACCTGGACGTCGAGGGGGAGCGAGCCGTGGTCGCCGTCGTCGGGGACGGGCTCGACCTGCTGGTGGGCAGTCGGGGGGAAACGCTCGAGGCGCTCCAGGAACTCACCAGGCTGGCGGTGCTCCAGAAGACCGGCGTGCGCAGCCGGCTCATGCTCGACGTGGGCGGGCACCGCGCGCGGCGGCGGGCCGAGCTGCGCGACCTGGCCACGGCGGTCGCCGAGCGGGTGAAGGCGGGAGCCCGGCCGGAGAAACTCAAGCCGATGACGCCGTTCGAGCGCAAGGTCGTCCACGACCTGATCGCAACCATCGACGGCGTCGTCAGCGAGTCCGAGGGCGAGGAGCCCCAGCGCCGCGTGGTCGTCATCCCGGCGAACTGACACCCCGCCAGCCGGTGATGGCGTGCTGAACGCTCCTTCCCGCGGACCGGCTCCGGCCCTTCCACATGCGGGGCAGTCGCATGTGGGGATCTCGCATGGGGGGAGCAAGGAAGAGGATCGGCGGACGCAAAGACGGCGAGCTCAGAGCCGTCGCGCGGCGCGGGGCTGAGGCCCGCGGCCCGCGTCCACCGGTTCCTCGTCCGGACGCGGGTACCGGCGGGTCGAAGTACGGAATCTTCGGGGGCTGGGACGGATCGTGGTGTCCGCCGGGTGGCCCCGCCGGGCACCGGGGGATTATAGGGCGTTACAGCGGCGCGGCTGCGGGCGCCCAMACCCACAACCTGGCACCCGGCGCCTCCAGACCGCGCCGGAGCAGCCAGCACACCGGCCGGGCAGCCCCGTAGCCAGAAGAACGAGTACGGAAGTGGCTGCTCCAGCAACCACTTGTTCCCTCGCTTTCATGATTCGGTTGTGCGACGGCGAGCAGGGCGGGGTGGGTGGTCGCCTGGGTGGAGGTGGGGCCAGGTCCCGGGTGGTTTTGTTCGGAGTGCGTGTCGTCGGGCGGTGGTGGTGCGGGCAGCGGCGGTGCGGGCGGTGATGGATGTGGACGGTGCTGGGCATGGTCCCGGAAGCCGTGAGCGACGCGGTGCCTGATCAGATGGCCCGCGTCGGGGCGGGCTGTGTTTCCCGTTTGGTCGTTGCCGGGGGATCCCGAGTGGTCGGTGTTGGTGTGCCGCTCGGTGTCAACGCTGTTCATCGTTACCAGCCTCGATACGGTCTCTCGCCATGAGCCGGTGGCCCGGATGCGGGATGTGCACGGACGCGTGTGATCGAAGCCCTGACGGACCTGCTGGTGACCACCCGGCCGGACCAGGTGCTCCGGGTGGCCGTCGACGGGCCGGACGCCGCGGGCAAGACCACGCTGGCCGACGAGCTCGCGCGGAGCGTCACGCGCCTGGGCAGGCCGGTGGTGCCATGAGCATCGACGGTTTCCACCACCCGGAAGCCGTTCGCCGTCGCAGAGGCGCGCTGTCGCCAGTGGGCTATTTCTTCGATTCGTTTGATTATGCGGCTCTTCGACATCTTGTCATCGACCCACTCGGGCCGGGTGGCGACCGGCGTTTTCGCAATGCCATTTTCGATCATCGGTACGATRCCGCCCGTAGCGTGCCGGAGCGGACCGCCGCACAGAACGCGGTGTTGCTGCTGGACGGCGTTTTCCTGCTGCGTGAGGAACTGCGCGCCTGCTGGGAGGTCAGCGTCTTCGTGCGGGTCAGCCCGGCGGAGTCGCCGCGCCGCGGGCTGGGTCGGGCCGTCGCCTTGTTCGGGTCGACGGACGCGGTTCGCGAGCGCTACGAACGGCGCTACCTGCCAGGGCAGGAGCTCTACCGGACGCTGGCCGCGCCCATGGACGTCGCTGACGTGCTGCTGGACAATGAGCGGCCGGACCTCCCGGTCATCCTGCGATGGCCGAGGCAGGAGGCCTGATCTCCGGCCCAGGACCAGGGCCCGGGGCAGCTCACGGGTACCGGGGTGGCGGGCATCGGAGGCGTCCTGGCCGTCGGCGCGGTGGCCGGGCTGCCTGATCCCTGTCGGTCGTGAATCCGCGAGATCGCGAATGCCGTCCGGCGTCCCGCTGGCCCGTGCTCTTCCGGGCGCTCGCCCAGACCGGCTCCGGGACAGGCTTCCGCGTCCGCCGCGTCCGCCGCGTCCGCCGCGTCCGCCAGGAGCGGATCCGGAGCGGATCCCCGGACCGCTTCTCGGGCCTGCCAGGCCGGCGAAGTCGATCCGGTGGGAATCCCGGAGCGTGCCGAAGGCTGGTTGCGCCGTTTGTGTCCCGCTGTCGAGCATGCTGGTCGGATGGTGCCTGTGTACGATCCTCCGTCCGTCGCTCCCGAGGTCTTCGGAGCCGGTTTCGAGCTCGCCCGCGTCTATGCGGACCTCCTTGCCACCGCTGGTGTCGAACGCGGCCTGATCGGCCCTAGAGAGGCCGACCGGCTCTGGGAGCGTCACCTGCTCAACAGCGCGGTCGTGGCGGAGGCGATCGATCAGGCGGCAGCCGTCGTGGACGTGGGCAGCGGAGCCGGCCTGCCCGGGATACCGCTCGCCCTCGCTCGTCCCGATCTGCGGGTGACCCTTCTCGAGCCGATGCAGCGCCGATGTCTGTTCCTTCAGGAGGCGGTGGGCCGGCTCGGTCTTGAGGGGCGGGTCACCGTGCTTCGCGGACGCGCGCCCGACGCTGCCGCTACCGTGGAGACCCACGCGTTCGACGTCTGCGTTGCACGGGCCCTCGCGCCCCTGGAACGGCTGGGCGCGATGCTCCTGCCAATGGTGAAACCGGGCGGTGTCATGCTTGCACTGCGCGGGGCAGGCGTTGTCGAGGAGTTGTCGATCGCGCGAGGTGAGCTGGAGGCCCAGGGCTGGCGTGATGTGGCCGTCGTGAAGTGCGGGGTCGGAAGGGTGACTGAACCGACCACCGTATTGCGCGCCGTCCATGCCGCACCACAGCCTGGGCGCCGGCAGGGAAGTGGGAAAACGCGTGAAACGCGGCGAGGACGGGAGGCGCAACGTGCAGGTGGGCGCGCACGTTCCACGTGAAACAGCGCCAGGAGGAAGCAACAGATCCATGCGCGCGGTGCGGAACGGGGTTCGGCCCGCCGACACGTCACTGGATACGAACGATCCATCCACCCCTATCGGAGCGGCGGCAGCAGCRGCAGTGGAAGCCTTGACAATGGAACGACGACGGCCGTTTCCGCGGCCGACGCGACAGCGCATCATCACCGTGGCGAACCAGAAGGGCGGGGTGGGGAAGACCACCACCACGGTCAATCTCGCCACGGCCCTCGCCATGCACGGATGCCGGGTCCTCTGCATCGACCTGGACCCACAGGGCAACGCATCGACGGCTCTCGGGGTCGACCACCGTTCCGGTGTCCCGTCCATCTACGAGGTGCTGCTCGGGGACCGGCCGCTTGAGGAGGTCGTCGTCAGGTCGTCCGAGGCCGAGGGGCTGTACTGCGCCCCGGCCACGATCGACCTCGCCGGCGCGGAGATCGAGCTGGTGTCGGTGGTGGCCCGGGAGACCCGGCTGCGCCGGGCGATCGCCGGGCTGCGGCAGGAGGTTGACTACATCCTGGTGGACTGCCCGCCGAGCCTCGGGCTGCTCACCGTCAACGCCCTGGTGGCCGCCAAGGAGCTGCTGATCCCCATCCAGTGCGAGTACTACGCGCTTGAGGGGCTCGGACAGCTCCTGCGTAACGTCGAACTTGTGCAGGCACATCTCAACCCGGAACTCCGGCTGTCCACCATCATCCTGACCATGTACGACTCGCGGACGCGGCTGGCGGACCAGGTCGTGCACGAGGTCAAGGAGCACTTCGGCAACCGCGTCCTGGGCACGACCATCCCGCGTAACGTGCGGATCGCCGAGGCGCCGAGCTACGGCCGCTCGGTGCTGACCTACGACCCCGCCTCCCGCGGGTCAYTGTCCTATCTGGCCGCCGCGCGTGAAATCGCCGAACGGGGCTTCGAGCCGAACGGAGTGGGAGTGTGACCGCGCGCCGGGGTGGGCTGGGACGCGGCCTGGGAGCACTGATCCCGACCGGGACGGAGGGCGCCGGCGGGATCAGCACGGGCATCGGTGACGGTTTCGGGCTGCAGGTCGGGCCGACGCCCGTCCACGGCGCCACCTTCCGGGAGGTCCCGGTCGACTCGGTGACGCCGAACCCCCGCCAGCCGCGGACGCACTTCGACGAGGACGCCCTGGAGGAGCTGGCCGCGAGCCTGCGTGAGGTCGGCCTGCTCCAGCCCATCGTCGTCCGTGAGATCATGCCCGGACGCTACGAGCTGGTCATGGGCGAACGGCGCTGGCGGGCGTCCAAGCTCGCGGGCTTCAGCCAGATCCCCGCCATCGTGCGGGACACCGCCGACGACGCCATGCTGCGCGACGCCCTGCTGGAGAACCTGCACCGCCAGCAGCTCAACCCGCTGGAGGAAGCGGCCGCCTACGAGCAGCTCCTGCGCGACTTCGGCGCCACCCACGAGGAACTCGCCGGGAAGCTCGGGCGCTCCCGCTCCCACGTCACCAACATGATCCGGCTGCTGGGGCTGCCGCCGGCCGTGCAGCGACGGGTGGCAGCCGGCGTGCTCTCGGCCGGCCACGCCCGCGCGCTGCTGTCGCTGGAGGATCCCGATGCGCAGGACCGGCTCGCCACCCGCATCGTCGCCGAGGGACTGTCCGTACGGGCCGTCGAGGAGATCGTCGCGCTGGGCGAGGAGGGGCCGCGGCGGACGCCGCCCCGCCGCCCGCGGGTCACCTCGCCGGCCCTGCACAAGCTCGCATCCCGTCTCTCCGACCAGTTCGACACACGGGTGAAGGTCGACATGGGTCGGAACAAGGGGAAGATCACCGTCGAGTTCGCGAGCATCGAGGACCTGGAGCGGATCGTCGCGGTGATGACGGCGTCGGGAGCCGCTTCCTCGTCTTCCTCGTCCGGGTGAGGGCTCCCGGCCCGGACGAGGAAGACGAGGAAGCGCCGCTGTTTCACGTGGAACCTCGTGCCCACGTGAAACAGCGCGGCCGCACGCGGGCCTTCACCCGCCCCGGAGGGCTGACCGAACACCGTCGCGGGGACGCTCGAAGCGCGGGCCCCGGATGTTCCAGGCGCCTGATCGCTGACCGCGGAGCGGGCGCGCGTCGATGAGCATGTTCGTAGGCGCGAGCCCTCGGACGCCTGAGGCCACTCAGGGGCCGGGGCGCCCGCGGTCATGGATTGGACCCCGGCCCGCTCCCGCGTCCGGGCGCTCGGGATACGGCCCAGATGCGGAAAAGCCCGGAAAAACACGGCCGTGCTGGTGAGCGTTGACTGACGCGGCACCAGGGCGTGCCTGGTGGCTGTATCGATCGCGCGGGCGGTGCCCAGACAACCCCCGCCGTGTCGCCGCCGCCCATAACTCCGCTGTGCGCTCCTCCTCCGCCTTGCGGGAGTCCGCCTGGATCGCCGCCCACATCGACCAACAGCCATCGGACACGCCCTCGCCGAGCCCGACACGGCTGGGCGGATCCGGGGCAGGCCGATGAGGATCCGGGCAGCCGGGCTAGTCTGACCCTGTGCGAGATGTCAGCGTTGCCGTCGCCGCCAGAACCCGGGCCGGGTGGATCGTCGAGCTATGAGCCGCCGCATCGCCAACATCACTCTCGACAACATCGACGATCTGCCGGTGCGATGTCGCCGATGCGTCTTCTGGGAGCTCGACCCCGTCGCCCGTAGCCGTGCCGAGGAGGCCGGAGACACCGCGCTGGAGAAGGAGGCGTGGGTGTCCTCCACCCTCCTCGAGTGGGGAAGCTGCGGAAAGATCGCATATGTGGACGGCGTCCCGGCCGGTTTCGCGATGTATGCGCCGGCCGCGTACGTACCCCGGTCGGTCGCCTTCCCGACCAGCCCGGTCAGCCCGGACGCCGTCCTGCTCATGACCGTGAAAATCATGGAGGACTTCGCCGGGCAGGGCTTCGGGCGCATCCTCGTCCAGGCGATTGCCAAGGACGTGTTCCGGCGTGGTTTCCGCGCCATCGAGGCGTTCGGTGACCTCAAGGGCGAAGGCACCCGGTGCGTGGTGCCCGCCGACTACCTGCTCGCCGTCGGCTTCAAGACCGTGCGGCCCCACCACCGGTGGCCACGGCTGCGGCTCGAGGTCAAGAACACCGTGAGCTGGCGGGAGGACGTCGAGGTGGCTCTGGAACGGCTGCTCGGGTCGATGGCGCCCGAAGGGATGCTGCGTCAGGTCGGAAGCGTCGCCGGGACCGTCCCGGCGAGCTGACCTCGGCCGTCCGGCAGTCTTCCGATGGCCTCGGCCGCTCCTGCTCTTCCGATTCCCGTGGTTGCGCCGTCCGTCCCCGCCGACACATCCCCCGGCGAGAGCGGGCCGTTCCGCCGTTCCGCCGGCCTGTCCTAACAGCGAGGGACGGCGCGGGACGGTCCTAACGACGCCGGGCCGTCCGGACGGCACCGGATGGGGCGGACCGGCGTGGGGAAAGGCCTCCATGCCCTCCAGAACGTCCGGGGACCGGGGAGGCCCCTGGTGGCAGGCTCCCGGTCAGCGGGGGCGGCGGGAGGCGAGGGTCGGGACCCGCAGCTGGCCGGTCGGTGGGTCGAGATCCGGCGGCAGGAACAGCCGCTGCACCGCGGCGAGGATTGCCTCGGCGACCGTGTCCCGGAACTCCGGCGACCCCAGCGCGGCGGCGTCGTGCGGGTTCGTCAGATATCCCAGATCCGTCCGGATCGCCGGCATCCTCGTCCGCCGGAGCAGCTCCCACGTCTTGGCGTGGGTCCGGCAGTTGACCAGGTCCGTGCGGGACACCAGCTCCTTCTGGACGAGCGTGGCAAGACGCTCGCCCACGGCGGACGAGCCCCGGGCGTTGCCGAAGTAGTAGGACGACACTCCCTGGGCCTGGGGTGACTTCCCCGCGTCCAGGTGCAGCGACACCAGCAGGTCCGCGCCGATCTCGTTCGCGCGGTGCGCCCGTTCGACGTCGTCCGGGGACTCGTGCGGGCCGTGCAGGAGGTAGGCCTCCAGACCGGAGGCCAGCAGCCGGGCCTCCAACCGGGCGGCGAGATCGGCGATGAGATCGCGCTCGCACAGGTCGCCGACGGTGACTCCAGGGTCGTTCCCGCCGTGGCCGGGGTCGACCGCGACCACGACACCGAGCAGGGACGGGCCCCGCTGGAGCAGCCGCACCGACTCCCGCAGCACGTCCGGGCGGCCACCGACGACGGTGCGCTCGAGCTTCTTCAGCTCCCGCAGCGTCAGCGGCCCGCACCGGCCGTCGGGCTCCAGCGCGCGGTTGTACTGGAAGTCCCTGAGCGCCGCCTCGGTCCGCGGGCCGAAGATGCCGTCCGTCCGCCCCACGTCGAACCCCATGTTCGACAGCCGTTCCTGCAGCGCCGCCACGTCATCCCCGATGAAGGGGTGGTTGACGCTGTAGAAGAGCAACCGGTCGCCCAGTTTGCGACGGGCCTCCTCAAGGGCGCGGAAGGTGTCCGGGCCGACGATGCCGTCCGCGGACAGCCCCCGGCTCTGCTGGAACGCCCGGACGGCCCGGTCCAGGGCGGCGTCGAACTCCAGGGCGGCATCGAGTTCGCGGGCGGCGTCGAAGCGGGCTGCCGCCGGCATCGGCGTGTCGGGTGCCCCCGCCCGTGTGCCGCTTCGTGGTCCGCCGTCCGGCAGCCCGGCGCCGGGCGGGCCGGCCGGGTGCGGCAGATCCGTCCCGCTCGGCCGCGGCCGGCCGGCCGCGGGGGCTTCCTGCTGGTGCGGCGCGGCCGGCAGGAACGACAGGGAGATCAGCGCGGCGCGTATCTCGGCGACCGAAGGGTCGCGGTCGCCGAGACGCAGGAGTTTGATCCTGCGGTTACCACTCGAACCTGCTCGCGGACGGGTCACGGAGACACAGGCTAGCGGCTCGTCCTGCCGCCACCGCCGTGGTCGTGGGGCAGCCGGGTGGCGGTGGTGGATTTTCTCGTGCTGTCGGCGGTTCGGCCTGTGCGGCTCCTGGCGGGCAGGGGCGGCGCGGTCGTGTTTCTTTCACACCTGTGGCCTGTCTGGATCAGCGGACCGATCCAGACAGGCCACAGGTGTGGTGGGACGCGGAGGCCACGGGCGCGCCCCTTCAGGGTGGGCGTCGTCCGCGGGCGCCTCAGATGTACGCGGAGAGATCCCGCAGCAGGGCGGCCTTCGGCTTCGCGCCAACGATGCTCTTGTCCACCTCGCCGTTGACGAACACGGCCAGGGTGGGGATGGACAGGATCTGGTACTGCCGAGCGGTCTGCGGGTTCTCGTCGATGTTGAGCTTGACGACCCGTAGCTTGTCACCGTGCTCGGCGGCGATCTCCTCGAGGACCGGGGCGACCAGCCTGCAGGGCCCGCACCACTCCGCCCAGAAGTCGACCAGGACAGGCACCTTGCTCTTCAGTACCTCCTCGGTGAAGCTGTTGTCGGTGACGGGCTGGGTGGCTCCTGCCATAGTGATCTCCTCCTGGTTGTTGTCGATGCTTCCGGTTGTCGCCGCTGGGCCGATCGTCATCGATGGACGCTGCGTGGACGGTCGTGCTGGCCGGGAACGCCGCGACCGGAGCCGCACCCGGTCAGCACAGGCATGATCGAGTTGTTGGCGGGGTGGTCAGGACGCGGCCGCCCCGGCGACAGCCTCGGCGGGCGCCCGGGGCGGCCGGCCGGCTTCGCCCTCACGGGCGGCCAGATGGCGTTCGGCGTCCAGCGCCGCGGCGCACCCGGTGCCGGCCGCCGTGATGGCCTGCCGGTAGATGTGGTCCACGACGTCGCCGCAGGCGAACACACCGGGCAGGTTGGTGCGGGTGGACGGATGCTCGACCGCGACGTAACCAGCGGCGTCCAGGTCGAGCTGGCCGCGGACGAGCTCGGTGCGTGGCTCGTGGCCGATGGCGACGAACAGCCCGCTGGCGGCTATCTCGCTGGTCTCGCCGGTCACGGTGTCGCGGACCTGGACGCCGGTGACCCGCTCCTCGCCGAGGATCGCCACGACCTCGGCGTTCCAGCGGAATCGGATCTTGTCGTTGGCGAACGCGCGCTGCTGCATGATCACGCTTGCCCGCAGCCGGTCCCGCCGGTGGATGACGGTGACGGACCGGCCGAAGCGGGTCAGGAACGTCGCCTCCTCCAGCGCGGAGTCACCGCCGCCGACGACGAGGATGTCCTGGTCCCGGAAGAAGAAGCCGTCACAGGTCGCGCACGCGGACACCCCGCGTCCCAGCAGCCGCTCCTCGTCCGGCAGGCCCAGCCGGCGGTACGCCGAGCCGGTGGCGATGATCACAGTGTGGGCGCGGTAGGTCTGGTCCTCGACAGTTACGATCTTCGGGTCGGCCCGCAGGTCGACCGCGGTGACGTCCTCGGCGAGCAGTTCCGCGCCGAAGCGCTCGRCCTGCCGGCGGATGCCGTCCATGAGGTCGGGGCCCTGGACGCCATCGGGGAAACCGGGGAAGTTCTCCACCTCGGTAGTGGTCATCAGCGCGCCGCCGGCCGATACCGCACCCTCGAAGACCAGGGGGCGCAGGTTCGCGCGCGCCGTGTATATCGCCGCGGTGTAGCCGGCCGGACCGGATCCGATGATGATGACATCTCGGACATCGGGATCCCGGACGTCCGGGATGCGCGATTCGTTCCCGCTGCTGTGCGCGGTCACATTTCCACCTGTCCCTTCAGATCGCCGGCTGTCGCCGGTGAGGCCGTGCGCCACCCACAACTGTCCCATTGCGCACCCGATTCCCTCGGCTGTGCTCCCGTACCGCCGCCGGGCCCGCCCGCCGGCGCTCCCGCGGCGCCACCAAGTGGGCCCGACCGGCGCTCCGGCTCCACCGTCGGGGGCTGCCCGGCGGTGGAGCCGGAACTGTCGAGGCAACGCCAGAGCTACTCCGCGGCGGGCCGGGGATCGTTACCGGCACACCGATGACCAGCGGTTGGGCATGATCTGGGCCGCGTCCGACGGATGTTCGGCCGCGCGGGCGGCGCCCACGTCGACCAACATCCGGCAGCCGCGGCCCAGGTGACTACCACCGGGATGTGGTGGTGCTGTACCACATCGCGGCTGCGATGTTGGTCACTCCGCACCGCTCGTCAAGAACGA
Source organism: Protofrankia sp. BMG5.30 (assembly GCF_001983005.1). Taxonomy (NCBI): domain Bacteria; kingdom Bacillati; phylum Actinomycetota; class Actinomycetes; order Frankiales; family Frankiaceae; genus Protofrankia; species Protofrankia sp. BMG5.30. Next base: position 27,099 of record NZ_MOME01000005.1, read on the forward strand.
TCACTTGCAGCTTGTCGGGATCGGTCGGGACGGACAGCACGACCAGCACCGCCGGCCGCCCGCCGAAGGCAACGAGATCCAAAGCGATGATGTTGCCGCCGGTCTGGGTCGCCAGGCTGAGATAGCAGGTGCGCAGATCCGRCTGAGTGAGTTCGGTGATGAGGGCCGCCGCCGCGGCGGGTGGCACCGCGGGGGCGGCGCCGTAGTCGCGCAGCGGCGCCTGGAACGTCCCCTTGATCCGCCCGGACAGCAGGTCGAGGGTGTGCCGAGGGATGTCGGAGATGCTGAGCAGATGCCCGGTGTGCGCGAATATCGCCGCCGTGGCGGTGGTGGTCTCCCCGCCGCCAGCCGCCGTTGCCGCGGGGGCGGCGGGGGCTGGCGGGGCCGCCGCGCTGCCGCTTGAGTCGGCCCCCGCGGCGCGGCGCGTCCCCTCGGACGATCCGGTGATGTCGGCCGACAGCGGTGCCACGGCCTGGCTGACGGCCTCGCCGACGCTGCTTCGCCCGGTGTTGCGGCCCAGCACCCCCACAAGGCCGACCACCGCGACGATTACTGTCAGGCATGCTGCTGCCGCGCTCAGCCACGGGGGGACCTGCCCCACCCGCAGCGGCCGCCCGGCCGGCCGGCCCCGGCCACGCGTCCATCCCGGCGCCCCGGGATATGACCGGGTGCGTGCGCGGGATGGCCGCAGCGGACTCAGTGGCCGCAGCCAGCGCACCGGCCGGCGTGGCACCGACCGCGGCGGCGCCAGCCCGCGCCCGTCCGCCTCAGCCGGGCCGGGGTGGGCGCCGCCGTCCGGGCCGGCCGGCCGGTACCGCTCCTGCTCGCTGACCAGGGCGGCGTACAGCCTGGTCGCGACGTCCTCCGGCATGGTCACCGAGGCCAGCGCGGCGAGGTCGTGGCGCACCCGACGCAGCGCCGCCACGGTTTCGCCGCACTGCGGGCAGCCGCGGACGTGGAGTTCCACGGCGGACACCGAAAGGTCCCCACCGGCGTAGGCATCGAGGTGCTCCACATCCGGATGCCGATCAGTGGTCATCGCCGACACCTCCTCCGACCGCTCCGGGCGTATTGACGTGCCTGCTCTGACTGACGGAATCGAGCGGCGCAGGGTTCCCGGGACGCAGGTAGTCGAGCATTACAGCCAACTTCGCGCGCCCCCGCGCGCAGCGGCTTTTCACCGTGCCCACCGGGACCGCGAGCAGCCTGGACGCGTCCGCGACCGACCAGCCCTGGATGTCGACGAGTATCACCGCCAGCCGCAGCGGTTCCGGAAGCCGGCGGAGCGCGGATTCGACGGCCAGCCGCGTCTCACCTTCGACGATGGCGTCACGCGGCTCGGCCGGCTCGTCGCCGCCACGACCGCCACCGTGACCATGACCGCCGTCACCATCGCCACCGGTGAGCAGCGGGACCTGTGGACGGGCCGCGCGCCGGCGCAGCCGGTCCAGACAGGCGTTGACGACGATGCGGTGCAGCCAGGTGGACACCGACGCCTCGCCGCGGAAGGCCGCGGCACCGCGGTAGGCCGACAGCATCGCCTCCTGAACGGCGTCAGCGGCGTCATCCCGGTCCCGCAGCATGCCCAGTGCCACCGCCCACGCGCGGCCGCTGTGGGCCCGTACCAGCTCGGTGAAGGCGTCCGGGTCCCCGTCGACATGCCGGCGGAGCAGTGCCCGGTCGCGCTCCGCCGGCGTCACCGGGGCGGTCGCCGCGCTTACCGCATTCGCCGGCTCCACCGCGTTGGCTGGGTTCACCGCGTTGGCTGGGTTCACCGCGTTGGCTGGGCCAGCTGRYCCAGCTGGGGTAAGCGCGGCTGGAGCCGGGGTGATGGTGCCGGCGTCGGCCGCGCTCTCGTCGGCCGTGCCGTCCGGCGCGCCGTTGCCAGGGGCGGGCGGCTGGGCGGGGGTCACGGGGCTGCGAGGCCAGGCCGGAGCGTTCTTCCCGCTGGTCAGGAGCGGAAGGAGACGTCCGCGACAGCGCCTTTGAACCGGCCGTCGTCCACCGTCGGCAACCTGGTCAGCCAGACAACCCAGTACCGGTGGGCGGTCGTCGCCGGGACGGACACGGTCGTGTTGGTGGCGACGGTTTCGGGGAGGACCACGCTGTAGGCGTTGACGTCGTTCACGGCGGCGTCACCGGCACGCAGCTCGAACGCGGTAGGACCGAAACCAAAAGTAATCGTTATCTGGCGGACGGTGACGGGCTGGCCAAAGTCCAGCCGGAGACCCACCCCCGACTTCAGCCCGCCGAACTGCCGGCCGTCGGTGTTGTTGTACCCCTCCGTTGTCCAGACGGTGGACGGGTTGCCGTCGATGGCCTTCGGCGCCTCCGCGTCGTTCTCGCCGTTCTGCCCGGGCGGTGGGTCGAAGGCCAGCACGTTCGGGGTCAGCAGCGGCTCACCGGTACTGGCCGGGGCGGTCGCGGACGGGGCCGCGGACGGGGCGGCCGGAGCCTTCTTGTCGGTACCGCGGGTCAGCACGACCGAGGTCACCGTAACCGCGACCATCGCGATGGTGGCGATGAGCCCGGCCACGAGCAGCAGTCTGCGGCGCGGCCGCGGGCCACGCGATCGCCGGGCACCCCGCTCGTCCGGGTGGTCGCTGAGGAAGCCGGGCGCCCCGGAGGCGGGAGCGGAACGGCCGCGGCGGGGGCGATCCGTCGGGAAGCGGCCGTCGTCCTGGCGGCCCCGGTCGTCCCGGTAACCGCCGCGATAGCCGCCGGTGCCGGTGCCGCCAGGCGGGTACGCCGCGCTCCCCGGCGGGCCGTAGGAGCCTGCCGGGCCGTGGGGGTCCGCGTCGAACCCGTCCACGGTGTAACCGGAGGTCGAGGGTCCCGCGGTCATGGCCCGGGTCAGCGACGGCTCGTCGTCGAACCGGACCCGGCCGAGATCCAGGGTGCCGTCCGCGGGGGCGAGATCCTCGAGCGCCTCGGCGAGCTCGGCCGCGGACGTGATCGCCGGCCGGCGGCCGCGGTCGTCCCCGAGCGCGGCCAGGGTGAGCGCGTCGAGGTCCGGTGGGACGTCCGTGCGGACCTGTCGTGGCGAGTACACCCGGCCGTCGTCGGTCCTGGCCGCCGGGGGGAGCCCGGTGTCGCCRCAGGCCAACGGCCAGTGCCCGGTCAGCGCGGCGTAGAGCAGACCGCCCATGGCCCGGACATCCTCGGTGTCACGGCCTGGGCCGTCGGCGCCGGCCCAGGGCTCGGCCTGACTGTGCGCGCCCTTCTCCAGCGCCGCCACGACCGAGCCGGTACCGAGATCGACGACCTTGACCATGCCGTGGCCGGAGACAATGACGTCGCTGGAGCGCAGGTCACCGTGGTGGATGCCGCGTTCGTGGGCGGCGGCGAGCACCCGGGCGACGGCGAGCAGGACGGTCGCGGCCTGGTCCGGGCGCAGGGGCCGCTGCGCGGACAGCGCCTGCAGGGAGCGGCCCTCCACCCATTCGCTCACCACGTAGGAGACACGGCCGACATCGGTGGTGGTCGACGTGGCGTCGTACGTCGATGCCGCGCCAGGGTGCACCAGCCGGCCGGAACCGATGGCAGCCGACAGCAGCATTTCGGCGGCACGGTCGAGGGCCGCGGAGTCGCGCGCGCCGGTGCCGGCGTGTTGCACCACGCGGAYGGCGACGGGCCGGGCGAGGATGCGGTCRTCACCGCGCCACAGGGTGACCGGCCCACGCGCGTGCATGACCGACAGAAGCTGATATCTGCCGTCCAGCACGGTGCTGACCGGCAGGGTGGGGGGCCCGGGGGGATCCATCGGGCCGGTGGCGTCGGGGGACGCCGGTGCCGCCACGGTGCCGGCCTTCCAGGTCGCGCTGCTCGTCACGTCATTATCGACGTCGACCTGTGGCGGTCGGTTGTGCCCGTCGACCACAGTGCCTCCGTCATCACCGACGCGTCCGACTGTCGTAGCCGGATGCAGCCTGTTCAGTGTACGAGCCCGCGAGGGAGCGTCCGGGCACAGTGTCGGTTGTGGCCGGGATCAGTGTGTCGATCGTGAGCCAAATCGGCCCCGGACGGTTGTGGCGAGCGCGGCCATTTCGGGCAGCCGCATCCGGACGATGGCCACCAGGTAGACGGGCAGTCCCACCGCGCAGGCGAGGACGACGCTCACGCCCGAACCGAGCCAGCCCTGGCCGAGAGCCTCCCRCACCAGGGCACAGACCCCCGCGGCCACGACCGCGCCCAGCCCGCCRGCGATGGTCACCTGGGTGAGCATGCGGGCGATCCGGCCGGCGTCGATACCGCCCAGGCGGCCCCGCAGCAGGACCGAGGAGACCGCGACCCCGACCAGGTAGGACACGGCGAAGGCCAGCGCCAGCGCCACCGACCGCAGCCGGTCGGGCAGCAGCGCGCTCAGCGCGGCCGCGCCGGCGATGTTGGTGGCAACGATCCCCATGTTGACCAGCGCGGGGGTCCGGCTGTCCTGCTGGGCGTAGAACACCCGCAACTGCACCTGGAACAGCGAGAACGGCACCAGGGCGACGGCGAACGCGGCCAGGGTGTCACCGATGCGCAGGGCCTCGGCGTGGCTGACCGCGCCGTGGTTGAACAGCGCGACCGCGATCGGGCGGCCCAGCGCCAGCAGCGCGAGCGCCGCCGGCACGATCACCACCGCCGCCAGCCGCGTCCCGGTGGACAGGTCCTGGCGGACCAGGTCGCGACGGTTGTCCGCAGCGTGCACGCTCATCCGCGGCAACAGCGCGGTGATCACCGACACCGCGACGATGGCGTAGGGGAGCTGGAAGATCTGGTATCCGTACGTGTACACGGTGTACGCCGTCGTGGAGCTGGCGAGACGCACGATGACCAGGTAGCCGACCTGGCTGATCGCCACGTAGAGCAGCGTCCAGCCGGCCAGCCGCATCGCCTGGCGCAGCCCGGGATGGGTGAGGTCCAGCCGCGGCCGGTAGCGGARGCCGACCGCCCGCAGCGACGGCAGCAGCGCGAACGTCATGACCACGACGCCGAGGGTGGTGCCGGCGGCCAGCACGGTGATCTGGGTGTCGCTGATCCCACCGACCGTGGGCGGGCGCGGCCCGGGCACGAAGATGAACGCCACGCAGGTCGCGATCACGATCAGGTTGTTGAGCACCGGCGTGAACATCGGCGCGGCGAACGACTGGCGGACGTTGAGGATCGCCCCGATCGTGGCGCCCAGCCCGTAGAAGATCACCTGCGGGAGGAACCATCGCAGGAACGTCACGGCGAGATCCTGCTCGGCGCCGCCGGCGACCAGGTAGACGCCCACGATGGCCGGGGCGGCCATCGTCGCGACCACCACGATGACACCGAGCCCCAGCACCACCAGGGTGAGCAGCGAGGACGCGAACGCCTCGCCCCCGTCCTCGTCCTCCCTGGCCGCCCGGACCAGCRCCGGCACGATCACGCTGGACAGCACCCCGCCGAGCAGYAGGTCGTAGAGGATGTTCGGGGTGGTGTTGGCGACGTTGTAGGCGTCCCCGACCGCGCCGGTGCCGATCGCCGCGGCGATCGCCACCGTCCGCAGGAACCCCGACGCCCGGGAGGCGACCGTACCGATCGCCATGGTGCCACTGGCCCGGCCGAGGGTCATGGCCCTGCCCCCGGGAGCCTTCCCGGCCCGGCCACCCGCGGGCCGTCCCCGATCCGCCGGTGGCTGTGGCTCCGCCGGTCGCCTCCGCCTTTCTTCCGGCCAGTGGGGCGGCTCCTGCGGCCGGTGGGGCGGTGGGTGGCCTCGGCCGCCGCCGGGTGGCGGGGCCGGCCGCCGCCCGGCATCCGGGGTGGGGGCGGGCGACGGTACGCCGACCGGCCCGGCCATCGGCTTTGTCGGCCCGGCCGGGTCGAAGCCGGAGCGACGGCGGTGGCGGGCCGGCGGCTTGTGGCTCCCGCCGTTCCTGGTCCCGTCGCCAGCGCCGGCCGTCACCGTTGTCTTCCCCGGCCACCGGAGGCGTGACCGGCGCGCAGCAGCCACGCCAGGCCGTCGTCCTCCGAGGGGACGTCGGTGCGCCGGCCGTCAGCGGAGGCGGCATCGGGCACGCCTTCGCGTTCATGGGGGCCCGGACCATCCGGGACGGCGGACACGGGCGTCCCGGACGGTCCGGGCCCCCCGGACAGCCCGAACACCCCGGCTGCCCCGGGCAGCCTCTGCGGCCCGGCCGCCTCCGGTGGCTCGGCCAGGGTGGACCCACCGCCCTGCGGGGCCGGTTCGGTTCGCGCGGACGCTCCGGTGGACGTCCGGCCGCGCAACGTCCGCAACCGGCGGACCAGCCGGACCAGCACCGCGAACACCAGAACCGCCAGGGCCCCTCCCGTTATCGCCACCGCTATCACGCCGAAGACCGTGGACTTCACCAGGATCCGCACCGGCGGCGCGGCTGACAGCGGCTTGCCGGCCGGGGTGAGGATGGTGACATCGACGGGGAACGTACCGGCACCTTCGGCATCGACCTCGATCTCCACCTGCACCTTCTGCAAAGGTGGCACCGTGAGTTTAACCTGGGTCGCCGATCGTAGCCGGGCTCGGTCGCTCGAGGACAGCGAGAGCACCACGTTGATGACGGCCTCGGTGTTGTTCTCGAGTGTGACCGGGACCGTCCCGTGTTTGCCGGTCAGTGACACACTGCGGGAGGCGACCACCCGGATGCCGTCCCGCAGCGCCCGCACCGCGCCGGCAACACCCGTGCCCAGCTCGTCGGCGCCGTCCGTGCCGGCGGCGCCCGTTCGCCAGGCCACCGATTCGGACGACGTGAGCGTGTTCTCCATCGCGTCGATGCCCGCGGCGGCGCAGTTGCGCACGCCGGCGGCGCCCGAGTCCGGCGGGCACAGGAYGGACCGCAGCGCGTGGATCTGGCTGCGCAGGTCCTCGGCGGCGATCACCCGGGAGATCGGCAGCTCGGCCGCGCGGGCCCAGTCGGGGTAGGTCAGCCGGCCGCGCTCGTCGGCCGGGACGGCCTGCGCCACGGAGCCACTTCCCGCCGAGCCTGTTTCCGCGGAGGCAGCCTGTGCCGCCGGCGTCGACGGCAGCGCGACCGGTCGGGAGAACGGCGTGGACAGGCCGCCCACGACCGTCTGCGCCCAGCCGGCCGGCGGGTCCCAGTAACGCGGCAGCGCGATCGTCTGGGGGCGGGCCAGCCCCGGCCGCTCAGCGGTGATCATCGCCGTCTCGGCCAGGAGGTTCTGGAACGACTCCGCCTGGGTCGGCAGGTCGGTCTCGCTGACGGGACCGGCGGGACCGGCCGCCAGCTCTCCGAGCTGCTGGTCGGCGGCCAGTACCCGTGCGACGCCGCCGGATGTCGGGATCCCGGTGGCGCTCGCGGGGGTATAGGTCTTCTCCGGGTCCTTCGGTGGCAGCAGGCGGGAGTCCGCGATCACGGTCGTGATGCCCATGCGGCGCAGCAGGTCGAGGGTGGGGGCGTCGATGAGCCCGTCACCGGGGTAGGCGATCGTCGCGTCCGGGCCGCGGCCGATCACGTTCGCGACGACGGTCCGGCCGGTCAGCAGCGCCACCAGGATGCTGTGGAACTCCTGGGCGCGGGTCAGCGCCACCACGTCGACGTCGCCGTAGGGCAGGGCGAAGATCGTGCCGCCGGCGTCCGCGAACGCTTTCAGCTTTGCCAGGAAGGCCTCGGCGTCCCGGTCCGCCCGCCGGGGGCTGGGACCGGACGGCGTGGCCACCTCGTACGGACCGCTGGAGATGATCTGAAGCGTCTGGACGAGGAGCGGGTCGACCGCGAGGGCGACGGGTGGCGCCGGCCGGCCGTTGACCGGCGCGACAGCGCTCAGCAGCCGGTTCAGCCGGCCGCCGGGGGCCACCAGTTCGGTCAGGTCGTCGTCGGTGAGCCGGCCGTCGGCACGCAGCCGCGGCACCTCCGCCAGCGGCAGCACGACCGAGACCGGGGTGGGGGCGGTCACCGTGGCCGGAGCCCAGATCAGGAAGGAGTAGGTCGTCCCGACGACCTGGCGCTGGCCGTTGACGACGCCGGAGGCGGTGAAACGCAACGGGTAGATCCGCAGCGCGGTCGGCAGGCCCAGCCCCGTCAGCCGCGCGCCCACGGTGAACGTGGCCGGGAGCCCTCCTGGCACGAGCCTGCTCGCCACCGGTTCGGACAGCACCGTGGTCGGATAGTTCAGCCCGGCCGGGGCGGCCGGGTTCTCACGCAGGTCCGCCAGCTCCTTGCGGCTGGATACCGGGCGCGCCAGTTCGGCCCGTATCTCCACGCCGGAGATCTGCTCGGCGCCGGTGAGCTCCAGATGACCGGTGACGGTCAGGGGCAGCTGTGGCCCGGCGACGGTGGGCAGCCTGTCGAGCGCCACCCGGACCGGCCGGGCGGCACCGGTGGCCACGGCCGTGGCGGACCGGACCGCCGTGATGGACCGGACCGCCGTGATGGACTGGTCGGTGGACTGGACCGTCCCGGCGGACTGGGCGGACCGGACCACCTCGGTGGGCCGCGGCCACGGTTGTGGAGCAGCGCGGCCCGTGGCGGTCGCCGGGCCCACGCGCCTGGCCGAGCCCGTGGGCCCGGCCAGGTCCACAGGTCCAGCGGGGTCTGTGGACGAACCTGTGGATACATATGTGGAACCTGTGGATGACGGGTCGGCCCGGGCGCGGGCCATCGTCGTGCTCAGCAGCAAAAATGTCACTGACAGCATGATTACGGCGACCACAGCGGTGCGCCGCGCCGCCGGACGCGCCTGGCCGGCTGTCACACGCTGTCCGTGAGAATGGCCGGCACCCGGCGCAGGAGGCTGCGTTCGTCCGCATAGGCGAGCCGGCGCGGAACCTCGGCCAGCGGCACCCAGGCAACCTCGGTGACCTCGATATCGACGTCCGAGAGCTCCCCGGTCGTGCGGAGCAGGAGATAGTGGTGGACTGTCTTGTGCACGCGCGTCCGTCCGGCGACGAACCAGAAGTCGATCATCCCGAGCTGACCGAGTACCCGTCCGGTCACACCAGTCTCCTCCGCCACCTCCCGGACCRCCGTCTGTTCCGCTGTCTCCCCGTTCTCGACGTGGCCCTTCGGTAACGACCACAGCAGACGGCCATGTCGGTCACGACGTGCTATCAGTGCCGCATTGGCCATTTCCGAATGGTCGTCCAATACCAGCCCACCCGCCGAAGTCTCCTCCACCTGGCGCAACCGCCGCCGAGGGGATGCCGGGAACGGGGCCATGGGCTGATCGTACGAGCCTTGCGCGCCACTTCTCCCAGCATGCGCCCGTACCCCGCCCGCTCGCGGCGGCCCCGATACCGAACGGTGCACGCCGCGGCCCCGCCGTGCCCGGACCGCTCATGACCCGGACGCTCGTACCCCTCGGTGCCCACCGCACCATGACCGCGCTGACCCCGCGTCGGGCGAGGCCGGCGCGGCCATGAGCGGGGTTCACACCCGGGTCGCCCGTACCCGGGAGCTCGGCTCGACAACCTCGGCCATCCGTACTCAGATGCTCAGCACAGGTGCTCAGTAACCATGGGCGTTCGCGCCCTGGCCGCCTATACCCTGGGGCGGTGTCGGTGATCTGCTTGGACAATCCACGTGACTCCGCGGAGCGGGCGGTAAGCGCCCTGCTCAAGGTTCCGCCCGCGGCAGACGCTCTTGGACGGGTCTTCGCTGACGCCGGCTACAGCCTGTATCTGGTCGGCGGGTCCGTCCGGGACGCCCTGCTCGGCCGTTCCGGCCCGTCCGACGCCGACCTCGACTTCGCCACGGACGCCCGCCCCGAACAGATTCTGGACATCACCCGTGCCTGGGCGGACGGGGTCTGGGAGGCGGGAATCGCGTTCGGCACCGTCGGGCTGATCCGCTCCGGGGTGCGTTTCGAGGTCACCACCTACCGGACCGAGGCGTATGACCGCACCTCACGCAACCCGACGGTCGCCTACGGTGACACCCTCGAGGGTGATCTCGTCCGCCGTGACTTCACCGTCAACGCCATGGCGGTGTCCGTGCCCGGCCACGAGTTCATCGATCTCTTCGGCGGCCTGGGCGATCTCGCCCGCAAGGTGCTGCGCACACCCGGCTCCCCGGAGGCGTCCTTCGACGACGACCCGCTGCGCATCCTGCGCGCGGCCCGCTTCGAAGCCCAGCTCGGCCTGGTCCCGGTGCCCGAACTGGTCGCGGCGATGCGTTCGCGGACACCCCGGCTGAAGATCGTCTCTGTTGAACGCATCCGGGACGAGCTGCGCAAACTCATGGTCGCGGCCGACCCCGTCGCCGGGCTGACCCGACTGGTGGACGTCGGCGTCGCCGACATCGTCCTGCCCGAACTGCCCGCGCTGCGGATGGAGATCGACGAGCACCACCAGCACAAGGACGTCTACGCCCACACCCTGACCGTGCTGCGCCAGGCCATCGCCCTGGAGGACCCGCCGCCCAGCGGCGGCCCGGACGAGGTGCTGCGCTGGGCCGCCCTGCTGCACGACATCGGCAAACCGCGGACCCGCCGGCACGCCCCCGGCGGCGGTGTCTCCTTCCACCATCACGAGGTGGTCGGGCGCGACATGACCCGTAAGCGCCTGGCCGCGCTGCGCTTCCCCAAGAACGTCGCGGACGCGATCACCCTGCTGGTGTTCCTGCACCTGCGCTTCCACGGCTACGGGCGCGGGGAGTGGACGGACGCGGCGGTGCGCCGGTACGTCCACGACGCCGGGCCGCAGCTGTCCAGGCTGCACAAGCTCGTCCGCTCGGACTGCACGACGCGCAACCGGCGCAAGGCCGAGATGCTGGCCGCCACGTATGACGCGCTGGAGGAGCGGATCGCCCGGCTGGCCGAGCAGGAGGAGATCGCCGCGATCCGCCCGGAGCTGTCCGGGGACGACATCATGGCGCTGCTGGGCCTGACCCCCGGCCGGCTGGTGGGGCAGGCCCGGGCGCACATGCTCGACTTCCGCTTCGAGGCGGGCCTGGTCGGGCGTGCGGCGGCCGAGGCGGAGCTGTTCCGCTGGGCCCGCGCGAACAACGTCCCCATCCCCGGCGAGCCCCCGGCCCCCAACTCCGTCTCCGCTTCCGAAGCTGGCCCCGCAGTCGAGGCCGGCCCCGGCCCCAACCCTGGCGCCCAGCCCGGCCCGGCACCCGGCCCTGCTCGGCCGTAGGCAGAAACCGCTGTCATCACAGCGGAAACCACCTACAGCAGCGGAAGCCGTAGGTGGCTGCCGCTGCGGGAACAACGGTTTTCACCTACGGCTCGGAGCGGCCACAGGGCCGCAGGGGCGGACGCGGGTAGGAGCCGCCGCCATCCATGGCAGGGGGCGCGTGTGTCTCGCGCGGCTGCGCCGGGGCGGGCGGGGCCGCAGGCTGGCCACGGGCCTGGTGGATCCCGGGCGTGGCATCGGGTGAGCCCCGCGCCCTGGCGGGGCGTGGGTCCGTAGGCTCAGGGGTGTGGCGCGGGCCGGAGATCTGCGACAGCTCCTCGGGCTGACGGGATTCCGGCGGCTCTATGCCGCCCGCCTGACCTCGCAGGCCGCCGACGGCGTGTTCCAGGCGAGCCTGGTCAGCTACGTGCTGTTCTCCCCGGAACGGGCGACGTCGGCCACGGCGCTCGCGGCATCGCTGGCGATCGTGGTGCTGCCGTTCAGCGTCATCGGCCCGTTCGCCGGGATCGTGCTCGACCGGATCTCCCGGCAGCGGGTGCTGGTGCTGTGCGCGCTGGCCCGGGCGGTGCTGCTCGTCCTGCTCGTCCTGCTCATCGCGGCCGGCCACACCGGCGTCGACTTCTACGCGAGCGCGCTCGCGGTGTTCAGCGTGAACCGTCTCGTGCTCGCGGCGCTGTCCGCGGGGCTGCCCGTTGTCGTCCCGACCGGGCGGCTGGTCACGGCGAACGCCCTGTCGGTGACGTCCGGGACGGTCATGACGCTGGTCGGCGCCGGGATCGGCAGCGGAATACGGGGGCTGATCGGCGGCGACGACGCGGGCGTCGCCCTGGTCGCCGCGCTCTCCGCCGTGGTCTACCTGGCCGCGGCGGGCACCGCCGGCCGCGCCGGCCGGTACGAGTTCGGGCCGCTGCACTCCCCACCCGGGCAGGGGCTGCTGCGCGAAGCCCGGCAGGTGGTCGTGGAGCTGGCGGCCGGCGCCGGCCACCTGTGGCAGCGGCGCCCGGCCCGGTATGCGCTCGCCACGCTGACCGGCTCGCGGGCGGCGTACGGCCTGACGACGGTGATGGCCATCCTGCTCTACCGCAACTACTTCACCGGCGCGGACGGCGGTCTCGGCGGTCTCGCGCTGCTGGTGACGGCCAGCGGGGCGGGCACGGTCGCGGCCGCGCTCGTCACCCCGCGGGTGACCCGGCTGGTCAGCAAGCAGGTCTGGATCAGCCTGGTGCTGCTCGCCGCCGGGATCATCGAGATCGCCCTGTGCCTGCCGTTCTCGTCACCGCTGCTGATCGCCGGGTCGGTCCCGATCGGGTTCGCCGCCCAGGCGAGCAAGATCTGTGTGGACACGATCGTCCAGGAACAGACCGAGGACGCCTACCGGGGCCGCGCCTTCTCCCTCTACGACCTGTTGTTCAACGTGGCCTACGTGGCCGCCGCGGCACTGGYGGCGATCACGCTGCCGCCCACCGGGCGGTCGCCTGTCATGGTGCTGGTCGCCGGCGGTGGCTTCATCGTGTGCGCGCTGCTGTACCTGCGGGCCCGCGACCCGCGGACGCCGGCTCCCGATCCGACGGTGACCGCAGCCCGTCGCCTGCCCGCGGCCACCGCGACGGCGGATCCCACCACGGCGGGCCAGCCCCACCGGTGCGCCGACGCCCCCGCCTGACCGGGTCCCGCCACGGACAGCCGGCCCTGACCGGGCTCCGGCACAGATGCCCGGGCGGGCCCAGGCTCTGCCACATCGCCCGACCGGGTCCGGGCACAACGGTGCCCGGCCACCCCCTCCAGGTGACCGGGCACCGTTCACCGGTGGCCTCCACGGCCGTTGGTCGCCGCGAAGGGCCGTTATTCGCCCAGGACGGACTATTCGCCCAGGATGAACGCCTCCACCTTGTCCCGGGCGATGTTGTCCCGGTACTGCTCCGGCGGCGACTTCATGAAGTAGGAGGATGCCGCGAGCAGCGGCCCGCCGACACCCCGGTCAAGGGCGATCTTGGCGCAGCGGACCGCGTCGATGACGACGCCGGCGCTGTTCGGGGAGTCCCAGACCTCGAGCTTGTACTCCAGGTTCAGCGGCACGTCGCCGAACGCGCGGCCCTCCAGCCGGACGTAGGCCCACTTGCGGTCGTCCAGCCAGGCGACGTAGTCGGACGGGCCGATGTGGACGTTGTCCTTGCCGATCTCGTGGGAGACCTGGGAGGTCACCGCCTGCGTCTTGGAGATCTTCTTGGACTCCAGCCTGTCCCGCTCGAGCATGTTCTTGAAGTCCATGTTGCCRCCGACGTTGAGCTGCATCGTGCGGTCCAGGACGACGCCTCTGTCCTCGAACAGCTTGGCGAGCACCCGGTGGGTGATGGTGGCGCCGACCTGTGACTTGATGTCGTCGCCGACGATCGGGACGCCCGCGGCGCGGAACTTCTCCGCCCATTCGGGGCGGCCCGCGATGAACACCGGCAGGCAGTTGACGAAGCCGACGCCGGCGTCGATCGCGGCCTGGGCGTAGAACTTCGCMGCATCCTCGGAGCCGACGGGCAGATAGCAGACGAGGACGTCGGCCCGGGCCTCGCGCAGGGCTGCGACGACGTCCACCGGGGTGTCGTCGGACTCGGCGATCGTCTCCCGGTAGTAGCGGCCGAGGCCGTCGAGGGTGTGTCCGCGGGCGACGGTGACTCCGAGCGGAGGCACCTCCGCGATCTTGATCGTGTTGTTCTCGCTGGCGCCGATGGCCTCGGACAGGTCCCGCCCGACCTTCTTCGCGTCCACGTCGAACGCGGCGACGAACTCCAGGTCCCCGACGTGRTATTCCCCGAGCTGGGTGTGCATCAGGCCCGGGACCTGTGCGGACGGATCAGCGTCGCGGTAGTACTCGACCCCCTGGACGAGGGATGCGGCGCAGTTGCCTACACCGACGATGGCGACACGTACCGAACCCATGACGGTCTGCTCCTTCTGGGTTGTGGGAGGCGGGTGGGTGGGATCCGGGGCGAGGTGGGCGCACCGGCGCGGGCACTAGCGCGCGGGCGGGGCCTCGTTGCCGTTTCCCCCCGGATCCGACGGCGTCGGCGGCGCCGGATCGGTGGACAACTCTGTGGATGTTTCCGCGGGTGGTCCGCCCGGCGGCCCGACGGTCGTCGCCGGGCGCGCGCGTCCGCTGGCCGGTGCCTGCGCGCGTTCCGTCTCGATCAGCTCGGTCAGCCAGCGAACCTCGCGTTCGACGGACTCAAGACCGTGGCGCTGCAGCTCGAGGGTGTAGGAGTCGAAACGCTCACGGGTCCTGGCCAGCGCGGAGCGGACCTTCTCGCGCCGTTCCTCCAGGCGGCCGCGGCGGCCTTCGAGGATGCGCAGCCGCACGTCCGCGTCGGTCTTGCCGAAGAACGCGAACCGGACGCCGAACATCTCGTCCTCCCAGGAGGACGGGCCGCCCTCGCCGAGCAGGGCGGCCAGGCGCTCCTTGCCCTCGGCGGTGAGGGTGTAGACGACGCGGCTGCGGCCRCCGAGACGGTTCGCGGCGCTGGAGTCGTCGGCCGTGACGTAGTGCTCGGCCTGCAGCTTGCGCAGGCAGGGGTACAGCGAGCCGTAGCTGAAGCGATGGAAGGTCCCCAGCACGGTGTTGAGGCGTTTGCGCAGCTCGTAGCCGTGCATGGGGCTCTCGGAGAGCAGCGCGAGGACGGCCAGCTCCAACATCCTCGCTCCTTTCCTCGGAAGTCATCGGATGGCCAGCCGTGACGCTGACGTGACCGGTGTGTCCAGGGCGGCTCGGCGCCGCGATCCGTCGGTTCGATCTGTTCGTCTGTGCTGATCCGGCGATGGGACGTACTGATCCGGCGGTGAGCCGTGCCGTCACGGAGCYGTGCCACCGCAAGGCTGTGTCACCGCGGAGCTGCGTCGTGTGTGAGCTGTATCTGTATGAACTGTGTCCGTACGAGTTGTGCGGCGCCGCACCCGGCTGGGACCGCACCCGGCTGGGACCGTACCCGGCTGGGAACCGCGGCCGGCCAGGACATCTCTGACCAGGATCTTTCTAGCCGGGACGTCTCTGTAAGACATATCGTTTCGATACATCGAGCATGCCACTTCGGGATAACGAAGGCAACCGGGGGTGTCCGGTACGGAAAGGCGGGATGGCCGGATCGTTGCGACCGGYCCGGAGCCCGTCCTGTCGGTATTTGTATGGACAACCGTTACGTGCCGTGTCCGGCGCCCGGAGCTCTTTCGGCGTCGCATGGGCTTGTGTCCGGAGCGTCTGCCAGCGCGACGCATCCGGCGTACCGTCTTATGCCATGCGTCCACGGTCGGTTGTCGACTACGCGCTCGCCCGGCGGGCGACACTCGCTGACCTGCRTGCCGGCAGAGTGTCGACCACGGATGTGTGTGACGCGCACCCGTACCTGCTGCGGGCGGCCAGATATCACGGAGAGGCGAGCGGCAGACGCTGCCCGGTCTGCCGGGGCCGCGAGCCGTTGATCAACATCACATATACCTACGGTGACGAGCTTGGCGTCAGTTCCGGCCGGGTACGGGCGACCAGGGACCTACCGGCCCTCGCGCGGCAGTTCAGCGAGCTACGGGTCTACGTCGTGGAGGTCTGCACGTCCTGCTCCTGGAACCACCTGATCATGTCATTCGTGATCGGAACCGGTCGGCMCCGGGTCAAACGGACGGCCCGCCGCAGGACGGCCGAGGAGTAGTCGGGGCCCGGGCCCACCATCGCAGGGTTTCCCGCACGTTGGCGGGAACCCGGTGTATGGGCGGTTGCGGGGGGCGGCGTACCGTCTGACAACAGCCACCGACGACGCGGGGTTCACTCCCGCAGCCACGGACGGGACTGTCAGTGAGGCCAACATCTACGATCGGGGCGTGTACCCGCGCGATGACGACGGCCGTACCCACGTTCGCCGCACCTCGGCCGACCGTGCGTCGGCCGAGGGGGATCATCCGGATGTCGGCCCTGTGAACGGCCACCTCGACAGCCGCCCGAACGGCGCGGCCCGGCCTGGCGGTGGCGTGTCCGGCCAGGCGGGCGCCACCCCCGGCAGCAACACATACGGCGAGAACACATACGGCGAGACGGGCCGGACCGCGGTGCGGGCCGAGCGACGCGGGCAGCCCGCCGACGGCAAGCCTGTCAACAGCAAGCCCGTCAACAACATGTACGACACGACCGACCGGGCCACCATGGAGCGCATCGGCGTCCGGGAACGCACCGCCGACTCCACCACCTACGTCCGCCGTCCCCGCCCGGACGACGTCCCCGCCGCGGCCCCGGCCAACGGCGCCCGCAAACGCGCGGGCGCGGGTCCGGCGGATCTCCCGGGCGCGTCGCCGACCCGCGTCGACGGTCGTCGCGGCCTTGCGGACGGGGCGGAGCAGCCGCCGGTCCGGCCGGGCCAGGGAAGACGGGGGCCGATGTTCTGGCGGAACCGTCCGCTGTGGCTGCGCCGGCTGGTCATGTTCGGGCTGCTGTCCGGCGTGCTGATGTTCGCCGCGCTGGTCGCCGTCCTCTACTCCCTGACGAAGGTGCCGCTGCCGGCGGCCGTCAACGCCGCCGCGCAGACGTCCATCATCACCTACGCGGACCGCACCACCGAGATCGCCAAGATCGGGACGGTCAACCGGACGGACGTCCCGCTCTCCGAGGTGTCGGTCGACGTCCAGCACGCCGTGCTCGCGGCGGAGAACAAGAACTTCTACAGCGAGCCCGGCATCTCCCCGCGGGGAATCGCCCGGGCGCTGTGGGTGAACGTCCGTGGTGGTGAGATCTCCCAGGGCGGGTCGACCATCACCCAGCAGTACGCCAAGAACGCCTATCTGACGCAGGAACGCACCTTCTCCCGCAAGATGAAGGAGATCGTCCTCGCGGTCAAACTCGCCCGCAAGTACTCCAAGGACGAGATCCTGGAGTCCTACCTCAACACGATCTATTTCGGCCGGGGGGCGTACGGCATCGAGGCCGCGTCCAAGACGTACTTCGGCAAGCCGGCCAAGCAGCTCAGCGCGGAGGAGGGCGCGGTCATCGCCGGGCTGATCCGCTCCCCGAACGCGCTGGACCCGCGGGTGACCCCGGCCGCCGCCGAGCGCCGGTGGCACGAGGTGCTGGACACGATGGTCGAGAAGGGCTGGCTGGACGCGTCCCGCGCGACCTCGGACAAGAAGCCACCGGTGACCCTGGAGCGGGACAGGTCCAACGGCATGGCGGTCTCCTCACCGCAGGCCGCCTACATCCGGGACCAGGTCAAGGACGAGCTGATCGCGGCCGGGATCAGCGAGCAGCAGATCAACCTGGAGGGCCTGCGCATCCAGACCAGCATCGACCAGGGCCGGCAGACCGCCGCCTACCTGGCCGTGACGAACGTGCTGGCCAAGCCCTACGCCGCCGTTCCCGACCTGAAGACCGGCCTGGTCGCGGTCGAGCCGGGTACCGGCCGGGTGCTGGCCTGGTACGGGGGCTCGATCTACGGCAAGGGCGACAACGGCCAGACCTCCTACGTCGACAACGTCTCCGGAGCACAGGTGCCACCGGGGTCGACCTTCAAACCGATCACGCTGGCGGCCGCGCTGCAGA
Organism: Protofrankia sp. BMG5.30; assembly: GCF_001983005.1. Lineage (NCBI taxonomy): Bacteria > Bacillati > Actinomycetota > Actinomycetes > Frankiales > Frankiaceae > Protofrankia > Protofrankia sp. BMG5.30. The sequence goes on from NZ_MOME01000005.1 coordinate 44,738, forward strand.
AGGGAATCAGCCTCAAGTCGGTCTACGAGGCTCYGGACGTGCTGGAGATTCCCGGCAAGGCCGCCGACGGCAGCGGGACGTACATGGTCCGCAACGACGAGGAGCACGGCAACTTCGGGTACCTGAACCTGATCGACGCGACCGCCGAGTCGGTCAACACCGTCTACGTCCCGCTGGGCATCGAGGCCGGCATCGGCAACGTCATCTCCACCGCGCGCGCACTGGGGGTGGGCAAGGACGTCCCGCTGACCGACGACGGCGGGGTGACCCTCGGCCGTGACGGCATCACCGCCAAGGACATGGTCGCGGTCTACGGCACCTTCGCCAACAACGGCAAGGCCGTCGCCCCGCACCTGGTCGACCGGGTGATCGACGGCAAGGGCAAGGTCATCTACGAGGGGCCGACCAACGCGAAGAACGCCATCCCCGCGACCGTGGCGGCCGATGTGACGTACGCGCTGCAGTCGGTCCTGAAGAACGGCACGGGCAAGTCGGCGCAGCTTGCCGACGGCCGGCCGGCGGCCGGCAAGACCGGCACCACGGACAACTTCCGGACCGCGTGGTTCTGTGGTTACGTTCCGCAGGTTGCGGCCTGCGTGAACATGTTCCGCGGTGATGGCGGGGTGAGCAAGGCGACCGCGCTGACCGGCATCCCCGGGGCCGCCGGCGGTGTCTACGGCGGCGGCTACCCGGCGAAGATCTGGAAGGCCTTCATGGACGGTGCCCTCACCGGCGTCGCGCCCCAGAGCTTCCCCCCGCCGAAGTACGGCGGCACCGTCACCAACGCTTCGCCGTCACCGACTCCGCAGCCGACCTTCTCACCAGTGCCCACCGTCTCGCCCGAGGTGACGGAGCCGGCGGATGAGCCCGACCGCGACCGGCACGGTCGCCCGACAGCGCTGCTCTCACCGTCGGCGGATTCGACCCTGTCCGCCAACGGGCAGGACGGACAGTCACCGACCCCGAACCCGCGGCGTTCAAAGAACAATGACGACGGGTTACCGCAGTTCGGCCAGGACACGACCGGGTGAGCCGGCAGGGCTGGAGCGGCCGGCCGAAACTCCCGCGGACTCCTCTGYCCAGACCGGCCGGATCTCCCCCCCATCGAACGGGAAGGCGTGTTGCACGGGTGGCGATGGCGTATGGCTAGGTTCTCCGGGATCTTCCGGATCGCCGCCGACGTCCACCGAGCCGAGACGGTAGGACACCGGATGCCCCGGCAGGCTGCCGGGCGGTGTCGACAGGCCCGCGGATGACCGTGCGGCCGCTGGCGGCCGGGACGGGTGGCAGGCATTCGTCACAGGCGGCACCCGTCACCCCGGTCTGCCCGTCCCGGGAGGACCCGGTGGTCGCCGGTGCCAGCATGCTCGTCGGCGGCCCGCCAGGCGATCATGCGCGTATCGGCGCCAGCCGGAGCTGGTGGACGCCACTGCGGGTGCTCATGGCGTTCACCGTCCTCGCGTGTGTCCTCGCGTACGCGCAGAAGCTGCCCTGCCGGGACACCCGCAACTGGTCGGACGAGTACCAGTACACGCGGATGTGCTACTCCGACGTGGTCGCCCTCTACGGCCAGGAAGGCCTGGCCACGGGCAAACGTCCCTTCCTCGACTATCCGACCGAGTATCCGCCGCTGATCGGCGCGGTCATGCAGTTCGCGTCGTCGGTCTCCGGCGTCGCCTCGCCGTCGCAGCCGGTGTACCGGGACGAGGACGRCAGGCAGGTGCTGGTCGGTTACACCATCGACCAGCGCACCGCCGTCTTCTACGACGTCACGGCCCTGCTGTTCCTGGTCATGACCTGTGTCGCGGTCTTCTGTACGGCGCTGACGGCGGGCCGGGCCCGAGTGTGGGACGCGGCTCTGTTCGCCCTCGCCCCCGCCCTGGTGCTGCATCTGCTGACCAACTGGGACATCGTCGCGGTCGCGTTCGCCGCCGCCGGGCTGCTGGCCTGGTCACGCCGTGCGCCGGTGGTCGCCGGCATTCTGTTCGGGCTTGGGGCTGCGACCAAGTTCTACCCGCTGCTGTTCCTGCTGCCGCTGGCCGTGCTGGCCCTGCGCGCGGGCCGGGGCTGGGCCTTCGTCCGGACCATGGTGGCGACGATCGTGACCGCCGTGGCCGTGTGGGTGCCGCTGTGGCTGATCGCCGGCTACTTCACCGAGGATCAACGCACCGGCGACAGCATCTGGACGACGTTCTGGGCCGGTGGTGACTGGCTCACCCTGCTCGACGGGCATGCCCCGGGCGGGGCCGCGAACGCGATGCTGCGCTTCGTCGACCTGAACTCGCAGCGGGGCCCGGACTGGGACTCCCTGGCCTTCGCCACGACCTGGCTGGCCAGCTCCTTCTCACCGCGGGCGTTCGGCCCCGTGCATCTGATCGCCATCCTGCTGGCCGGCCTCCTGCTGGTGGCGGCGGGTTTCGCGGCCGCTGTGCGCTGGCCGGCGCGGCGGGTACCGATCGCGCTGGCCGGGCTGGCGGGCTGGCTGCTGGTGGTGGTCGCGGTCCCGAAGGTGCTCGGCAGCGTCCGGGACGACGGGATCCCCACCGGTACCCTCAACATCGCCTCGATGCTTGCTCTCGGGACGCTGCTGGTGGGCATTGCGGCGCTCGGCTGGTTCGCGCCGCGGCGGCCGCGGCTGCCGGCGCTGCTGTTCCTCACCGTCGTCGCCTTCCTGGTGACCAACAAGGTCTTCTCCCCGCAGTACACGCTGTGGCTGATACCGCTGGTGGCGCTGGCCAGGCCGCGCTGGCCGGCATTCCTCGCCTGGCAGGCCAGCGAGGCGTATGTGCTGCTCACCCGGTTCCTGCACTTCGTCTACAACGACACCAACGGAGCGCACGGGATCGGCCGCGGCTGGTTCGTGGGCGCCGTCGCCATCCGTGATCTCGTGCTGTGCGTACTGGCCGGGCTGGTCGTCCGCGAGATCCTGCGGCCGGAGCTGGACGTGGTCCGCGCGACCGGGGCGGACGACCCGGCCGGCGGCGTTCTCGACGGTGTCCCGGACCGTCGCGGCCGGCGCGCGGCGGGCGTTCCGGCGACGCCCGCCGCCGAGGCCACCGCGGATGCCGGCCGGAAGGCGCGTTGGGACACCTACCGACTGCCCCCCCACCGCTCGGTGGTCGGTGGTGATCAGCAGGGCGGATCGGCCACGGCGGGTGCCGGCCCGTGACACCGGCACTGGACGGTCCGCCGGCGGACCCCGCCGGACCGGGCCGTACCGGAGCGGAGCTGACCGGACCGGGGGAGATCCGGGCTCCGCATCCGGATCCGGGGCGTCCGCGTCCGGGGTTTCCGCGTCCACGGTCGGGTAGCGCCGGCGTGGTGGACGCCGCTCGGTCGTGGTGGGGCCGGCTGCCATCGGCCGTCCAGGCCACCCTGCCGGTGTGGGTCGCCAGCCGGATCGCGGTGATCGTGCTCTCGCTGGYCGCGTCCCGGGCGCTCTCCGGCCGCCCGCTCGCCGAGCTGCCAGGGCTGCGCACGTTGTGGGACMGCTGGGACGTCGGGCTGTTCACCAAGGTCGCGCGGTTCGGCTATGCGTCGCCGGAGTACACCGACCGTACCGAGGTGGACTTCCCCGGATTCCCGCTCGCGATGCGCCTCGCGCATCTTTTCGTCCCGGACTGGACCTTCGCCGGGATGGCCGTCTCGTTCGTGGCGGGGGCCGCGGCCATGGCGGCCATCTGGCAGATGCAGATGGACGACCAGACGCGGGTGGACGACGCGGCGGCGGACCGGACAGCACCGACGACCAGGCACCGGACGGCTGTCAGGGACCAAACGGATATCAGGGACCGGACAGCGGTGGCGGACCGGACAGCCGTGGCGGGCCGCGGCAGCCTGCCGGACACCCGGGACACCACGCCGGCCCTGGCAGGCGCACCGGGCGGGTGGGCGGCATCGGACGGGTGGGGCGCGCCTGACCGGCGCGGCGCGGACTTCGCGGTCATCGCCGTCGTGCTGTTCCCGTACGCGGTGTTCCTGTGCGCCGCGTACTCCGAGGCGATCTTTCTCGGTTTCGCCACCACGTCCTGGCTCGCGGCGCGCCGGCAGCGCTGGTGGCTGGCGGGCCTGCTCGGCGCGGGCGCCGCGTCCACCCGGGTCACCGGCATCCCCTTCTGCCTGGCGCTGGCCGTCCAGTACGTGGTCAGCCGGCGGCGTGCGGGGCTGCCGGTGTTTGCGCCGGCGGGGCTCGCGCTTGCCCTGCCACCGCTGCCCGTCCTCGCCTTCGTCTCCTACCTGCGGGTGCGCACCGGCCACTGGGACGCCTACACGCAGGCCATGCGGGACGGCTGGCAGCGGTGGGTCGACTGGCCGTGGGAGGGCTGGCGGACGAGCTGGCACTCGGCCTTCGACGCGTCCCAGTCGTCGGCGTTCACCTGGTTCTGGCGCGGCGAGGTGGCCGCGGTCGTCGTCGGGGTCGTGGTGGCCGTGGCGCTCCTGCGCTCGGCCCGCTTCGGCGAGGCCACCTTCGTCGGCGGCGCCACGCTGTTGATGAGCTGCTCGAACTACTACGCCTCGGGCATCCGGACGATGCTGGTGGCATTCCCGACATACCTGCTGCTCGGACGCGTCGTGACGCGCCGGCCATGGGTGCGCCCGGTGTACATCTGGCTGTCAGCCCCTGTGATGGCGACCTTCGTCATCGCCTTCACCCAGGGTCAGTGGGTCGACTAGGGCGTGCCTGACGGATGTTCGATCACGCCCGGCACGTGGCTGGACGGCAGCCGGCCGTGGACATGATCAGCGGTTTGTGTCGCCGGAGGCCGCGTCTCAGCGGTGACCGGGCGCGGATCCCGGGTGATCGGGCGGGTTCTTCGTGGGAACGGTGTGRCCGCGCGCAACGGCCCGGCGCAGGGTCACCCGATCGAACTCGGTGCCGTGCTYGTCCACACCCCGGAGGGTCAGGGTGGAGTGTCCGCCCGGCCGGCCCGGATCGGAGTCGGCGACCACGATCGCGTAGTTGTCGAACCGGGTCCGCGACCAGCTGATGGACTCGGTCAGCTTCGTCCCGTCCGACTGCCAGACGTAGCTGTTCGGCACGGCGTTGGAACCCGGAACGATCTTTCCACGGTAGGATTCCGGCTCCCCGGCCTGGAACTGGTAGCGGGGCCGTCCACCGCTGCCGGCGACGATGTAGGTGGTGCCGTCCTTCGCCGGCTCGATGACCGAACCGTCGGGGGCCTGCCTGGTCGGGGTGTTCCCGCGGATCGGGTCGGTCCGCTCGTAGAGGTGGTTGTGGCCCTGCAGCACCAGGTCGACCTGGTACCTGTCGAACAGCCCCGCCCACGCGCCGCGGACCCCGCCGTCGCTGGCGTGCTGCGCGGTCGTCGAGTAGGCGCAGTGGTGGAAGAAACAGACGATGAAGTCGATGTCCGGGTCGGCGCGGTGGGCCTTCAGCGTCCGCTCCACCCACGAGGTCTGCGCCCCGCCGGAGTAGCCGGTGTTCGTCCTGATCTCGAAGCTGACGTCGTTCGCGTCCAGCGAGAGCACGGCCACGTTGCCGTGGACGAACGAGTACACGCTGGGGCAGCCCTTCGGCCCGCCGTCGGGCAGGTCCAGCCGGGCGTGGTGGCCGCCGTAGCCGTGCGGGGAGTACAGCGCCTCCATGTCGTGGTTGCCGGTGGCGAACATCCACGGGGTGCGGGCGGCGCTGGCCTCGATGTCGGCCAGGTAGACGTCCCAGACGGTCGGGTCGTAGTTGTCGAAACCGGCCGGCGGCGAGCCGGCGAGGTTCCGCCTGGGCGGCAGCCCCGCACCCGACGGATCCGCGTAGCAGATGTCTCCGGCGAGCAGGTGGAACACCGGGTCCTGCCGGGCGATGGTCGCGGTGATGGCCGAGGCGTGCGCGACGGTCGGGTCGTTGTCCGCCTGGTAGTAGTTGTCGTCGAACCGGCCCGGCGGGAGACCCTGCGGGGTGGTGTTCGACCCCTGGTCACCCATCATCGTGAACCGGAAGGAACCGCCCTCGCGCCCCTTCCGGTGGCCGGTGCGGACCGCCYGGACGGGAGTGGCACTCCCGCCCGGRATTCGAAAACGGTAGTAGTACTCGTGTCCCGGTGCCAGGTTGTCGAACGCCGCGTGCACGTAGTACTGCTCGACCGTGTAGATCGAGCCGTCGACCTGCGGGACCTGGGACAGCAGCGGACGGATCTCCGCCTCGGTCGTGTGGCCGAGTCCACGGCCCGGCCCGATGTCGACCAGCACCCTGCCTCGGCCCGGGTTACCCGACAGCTGCGCCGCGAGCCGCAGCTGTCGGGACGGGTCGGCGCCGAACGCGGCGTGCCGGCCGCCGACCAGCAGGGGGCTGTCGGTGGTCGCACCGGCGTAGGCGGCCCGGCCGAACGGCGTGCCGAGCAGGCTCGCCGCGCCGGCCCCGGCCAGCCCACCGAGCAGGATGCTCCGTCTGCTGACCGGCCGGCGGCGGAGAAAAGTCCGCAGCCATTCGTGCTGCTCGGCGATCGTCATGTCCTCGGCCATGTCGGCCGGAACCCCCGATCCCATCACTTCACCACGAGGACTCACAGGCATAGCGCCGAAATTAGCCCCGTTCCCGTCGGAGAGCGGAACCACAAGGTGACCGGAAACAAAAATATCAGTAAATACCGTGGTCGCCCCGGGCCCCGCCATGTTGCGGCCGGCCAGAAAATGTGTGGAAGGAAATCACGTCAGCCACGGTCGGTCCGGTGGTCGCGAACCGATCGGATCGTATGGTCGGACGAGCCCCGCCGGCCATGAAAATGGAAATGGAAGAACGACACCTTTTTGCCGTCCGTGAGCTGCGGGATCTGGCACGTACTGTGGATCCTTCGTCTCTGGAAGAACCCGATGGCCGTGGTGGTGGGATCGGGGAAGGATGGCACGGGCAGGATATGAAGCTGTGAGAGGTGTCGGTGTCACAGGCCGCGGGTTCGCGCCGTTCGTCGCGTCCGTCGGCCTGGCCGCCGCCGTGGCCGTGGTCGCCGCGATCTGGCCGTCACCCGGCCGGCACGTGCACGGCCTGCTGGTGGTGATCTCGCTGACGCTCGTCGTGGGGATGGTCGGCGCCGGTCTGCGGGTGGTCGCCGCCGCACGCGGGCGCGGGACCCGCGAGGTGACGCTCTCGGAGCCGGCGCCGGGCACCGAGTCCACCGGCGCGACCCGCGAGACGCGCGAGGTGACGGATGACGGTGGTGAATGACGACAGCGGATGACGACGGGGAGTGGACGACGACGGGGAAGGGCAGCGGGTGGGTCCGACCGATCGGCCTGTGGCCGGGTGGTATCGGGCCGGGCGGTATCGAGTAGTGTTTGCGACGTTGCCGCTGGTCGGTCCGTGCGGATCCGTTCCGCGTCCGGCCGTGTGCGGCACTGTCCCTCCTGCCACGGAACCCTCCGTGGCCGCCCGAGTCCACAGGAGGTGGGTTCACCCTTGCCACGTCATTACGAACTGATGGTGATCCTCGAGCCGGATCTCGAGGAGCGCACGGTGGCGCCGTCTCTCGACCAGTACCTGACCGTCGTCCGCTCCGGCGGCGGCGTGGTGGAGAAGGTCGACGTCTGGGGCCGCCGCCGGCTTGCCTACGAGATCCGCAAGAGTTTCGAGGGCATTTACGCCATTATCGACCTGCACGCCGAGCCGGACGTCGTCGCCGAACTCGACCGCCAACTCGTCCTCAACGAATCGGTGATCCGTACCAAGGTGATCCGGCTGCCCGAGAAGAAGCCGCGGCGGCGGGCCGCGGCCTGAAGGGAGCGGCCCCATGGCCGGTGAGACAGTCATCACGGTGGTCGGGAACCTGACGAACGATCCCGAGCTTCGTTTCACGCCCAACGGCGCGGCCGTCGCCAGCTTCACCGTCGCCTCGACACCACGCACCCTCGACCGGGCCACCAACGAGTGGAAGGACGGGGACGCGCTGTTCCTGCGCTGCTCCATCTGGCGGCAGGCCGCCGAGCACGTCGCGGAGTCGTTGCAGAAGGGCGCTCGGGTCATCGTCCAGGGCCGGCTCAAGCAGCGGTCGTTCGAGACCCGTGAGGGCGAGAAGCGGACCGTGGTCGAGCTGGACGTCGACGAGATCGGCCCGTCGCTGCGGTACGCCACCGCCAAGGTCGTCAAGGCCGGTCGCGGCGGTGCCGCCGGCGGCGGTTACAGCGGCGGCGGGCCTTCCGGCGGCTACGGTGGGCCGCCGGCGTCCGGGGGGCCGTCCGCGGGCGGCGGCTACGGCGGGCCGTCCGGTGGCGGCTCGGGATACGGCGGCGGGCCTGCCGACGACCCGTGGTCGGCGTCGCCCGGCGGCTACTCCGAGGAGCCCCCGTTCTGATCCAGCCGATCCCCGGCAGCGCCTGACCGGGGCCGGGCCCACCGGCGTCGGGCCGAAGCCGTGACGTCGGGTCGAAGCCATGACATAGGAGTGCACGATGGCCAAGGCGGCCGTGCGCAAGCCGAAGAAGAAGGTTTGCGTGTTCTGCAAGGACAAGACCGACTACATCGACTACAAGGACACCTCGCTGCTGCGGAAGTTCATCTCCGACCGCGGCAAGATCCGCGCTCGGCGGGTGACCGGCAACTGCAGCCAGCACCAGCGTGACATCGCGATCGCGGTGAAGAACAGCCGGGAGATGGCCCTGCTGCCCTACACCTCGACGGCCCGCTGAGGAGGATGACGATGAAGCTCATCCTCACCCAGGAGATACCCGGCCTCGGCAGCCCGGGCGACACGGTCCAGGTCGCTGCGGGGTACGGGCGCAACTACCTCATTCCTCGCCGGTACGCGATCGTGGCCACCCGGGGCGCCGAGAAGCAGATCGAGCAGATCCGTCGGGCCCGGTCGGCCCGGGAGATCCGCGATCTCGGGCAGGCAAAGGAGATCGCCGGCCAGCTCGCGACCCTGCCGATCCGGCTGGTGACCCGAGCGGGCAAGGAGGGTCGGCTGTTCGGCTCGGTGACGGCGACGGACGTGGTGGCGGCCGTGTCCGCCGCCGGTGGCCCGGACCTGGACCGCCGGCGGGTCGAGCTGCCCTCGCCGATCAAGTCGCTCGGGTCCCACACCGTGTCGGTGCACCTGCACCCGGAGGTCGTGGCGACCCTCAAGCTGGACGTCGTCTCCGCCTGACGACCAGCCGAACGCGGCCGGCCCACAACGGCCGCCCGCGGGACAGCACGCTGATCGGGTGACCGCGATGTCACTCACCCGGGCAGAGGCCGCGCGATGATGTTCCTTCGCGCGGCCTTCGCCTTGGACGGGCATGCTCCTGCTGGKCCGGCCGATGCCGACATCGCGGTCACCCGTTGTGCTTTCTGGACAGCCAGCTGTCAGGCCGCCGACCGCGCGGAGGCCGCGCGGGGGTCTCCGTACGATTCGTCGTCGAATTTCTTCCATCCACAGGGGATGGACGGCGATGACGCCCTTCCTGCACTGATAGCAGCACAGCCGACGTCAGCGCCGGCTGGTTGTCCACAGCCTCGACGGGCTTGTCCCAGCGATTTCCCCAGCCTTTCCGGAGTTGTGCACAGAGTTGTCCACAGGGCCTGTGGACAACTTTTTGGATGCTGGGCGGGTGCGCCCATACAGTCGACGCCGCCCGGTGAAGTGCTCGAGGAGACACCTCCCCAGGGATTGACGGGGCCGCCACTGTAGTCGAACATATGTTCGAAGATGGTGTGGTGTGGGGAAAGGGGCAGGCATGACGGGGCCGCAATCATGACGGGGCCACAGGCATGACGAGGCCACAGCCGTGACGCTGACCGATGTCGACCGCACCCGGGCCGCTTCCGGCGGGCCGGTCGAGTTCGACCGCACGCCGCCGCATGATCTGGCTGCCGAGCAGAGCGCGCTGGGCGGCATGATGCTGTCGAAGGACGCGATCGCCGACGTCGTCGAGGTGCTCTCCGCGAGCGACTTCTACCGTCCTGCGCACAGCACGATCTACGGTGTCATCGGCGATCTCTACGGTCGCGGCGAGCCGGCTGACGTGATCAGCGTCGCCGCCGAACTCGCCCGGCGGGAGCTGCTCGAGCGCGTCGGCGGGCCGGGCTACCTGCACACCCTCATCTCCAGCGTCCCGACCGCGGCGAACGCCGGCTACTACGCCCGCATCGTCGCGGAGAAGGCTGTTCTGCGCCGTCTCGCCGAGGCGGGCACCCGCATCGTCCAGCTCGCCTACGGCCCCGCCCAGGACGTGGACGAGGTGGTCGACCGCGCGCAGGCCGCCGTCTACGAGGTCACCGAACGCCGCTCGAGTGAGGACTACGCACCACTCGGCGACCTGCTCAACCCCGCGCTGGAGGAGATCGAGGCGATCGCGGGGCACGACGGCGCGCTGACCGGCGTCCCCACCGGCTTCAACGATCTCGACGAGCTGACCAACGGTCTCCACGGCGGCCAGCTGTGGATCATCGCGGCCAGGCCCGCTGTCGGCAAGAGCACACTCGGGCTGGACCTCGCCCGGTCCGCGTCGATCCGCAACAGCATGGCGTCCGTGATCTTCTCGCTGGAGATGAGCCGGATGGAGATCACCATGCGGCTGCTGTCGGCGGAGGCGCGAGTGTCCCTGCAGAACATCCGCACGGGTCGGCTCACCGACGACGACTGGGCCCGGCTGGCCCGCCGGATGGGCGAGGTCGCCGACGCGCCCCTGTTCATCGACGACAGCCCGCACCTGACCATGATGGAGATCCGGGCGAAGGCCCGTCGCCTGAAGCAGCGCAACGGCCTACGGATGATCGTCCTCGACTACCTCCAGCTGATGTCCTCACCGAAGCGCACCGAGAGCCGCCAGCAGGAGGTCAGCGAGATATCGCGTTCGCTCAAACTGCTCGCCAAGGAGCTGGACATCCCGGTGGTGGCGATCTCCCAGCTCAACCGGGCGTCGGAGCAGCGCGCGGACAAACGCCCGCAGATCTCCGACCTCCGCGAGTCGGGATCCCTCGAGCAGGACGCGGACGCCGTGATCCTGCTGTACCGGGAGGACGCCGTGGAGAAGGAGTCGGCCCGCGCCGGCGAGGCCGACCTGATCGTCGCGAAGCACYGCAACGGCCCGACCGGCACCGTCACCGTCGCCTTCCAGGGCCACTACTCCCGCTTCGTCGACATGGCCGGCTGACCCGAACGGCGCGACGCTCCACACCGCCGATCAGCTCAAGATCTCCAGCCGCCGCTCCATCTTCCCGTATCGATCTTGCAGATGATCGGCATCGAAGGACGCAGGTAATCGGCACTGAAGCGTGCAGGTGATCGGCATTCAAGGCTGCGGGAAATCGGTATCCTGAGATCATGGATGGTGTCGGCTACGTCCCGCGGAGACAACCACCGAGCGCCTTGACCGCCCGCTGATCCGCGATCTGCATCTCCCATGAGAGCAGCCAGCTCCACCGGGGTGGCTGGCCCCCGCAGGGTCCGACGGGGTTCCGAGCAGCATCTCACCGCGACGTCGGAAAGATCGCTAAACGGGGCCCGACCAGGACCGCCTACCAACAACGCACAGGTTAAAGATCAAGATTAGGGGCAGCTGGTCCAAGAGGAATCTTGTTATTGATCTACAGGCGGATTGTTTGGTGGCCTCCTCATCCAGCGGATCAGCCTCATCCAGTCGCGAAGAGGAAACGCGACAGCGATCTTCCAGATGTTCTCGAAGACGTTGTCCCCGCCGCGCTTAAAGATCAGATAGCTGAAGAGCAGCCACGACAGCCACGCGATCAGAACAACAACGATAGGTAGCGATACAACCACCAGCGGGATAGTCCAGGTCATGTCCATGCACGACTCCCCAACGAGGTTCGGCGGTTTCCGTCGCGCGATCTCACTTGATCGGACGGGTGCGAGACGACTCTGTGCCCAAGGCAAGGCGACCGCGCTTCGTGCCCAGAAAATTTGATCTTGAGGTCACTATCGGGTCATCTATGCACGTCGTACCGCTGGTTATGCGGATGAGCCGGCCGGCTGAGGTATCGACGGTAGGTGTGCCTCTTGTGGAGGCTGCCCCGCATCTTAGTCAGATCATCGAGTCAGCTGCAGGACCGGTTTGACCTGGTGCGGTAATAGTTCTTGCATTACCACAGTTTGGTCTGCATAACAGGATCATCCCGCTGCTGCGAGGCGGCTCTTCTTCTTAAGTAGATGGCGCTGTGAGGTAAAGCCCGTGGACCGCGGGATCGATGCCCTGGCCTGACCAGGTGCCGGTTCGCGGATTCATCCGAGGGGCGCCGGTTGATAATCATTGATGCGCGGAGCAGCGTGGGTGTCTATGGTCAGATAGATGCAGCATGCGAAGATCACTTCGTCCGCGGTGCCGTTGAACGTCGAGGACGTGAGTGCGTCCGCCGCGTTCCTCGTCGAGCACTTCGGCTTCCGGCAGGAGATGGCGGCCGACGGGTTCGCCTCGCTCACGCGCGACGACACCGGCATGAACGTCGTCTTCCTGCGCCGCGGGCTGCCGACGCTGCCGGCGGACCAGCGCGACAGCCACGCGGCCGGCCTGATACTCGCGTTCGTCGTCGACGACCTCGAGGGTGAGCTGGCCCGGCTACAGGCGGAGGGGGTGGCCATCACCATGCCTCTGACCACCGAGGAGTGGGGCGAGAGGGCGTTCCAGGTCCGTGACCCGAACGGCATCGTCGTCCAGCTCGTCGACTGGAACGGTGCCCCCGCGCAGTGACCCGCGCTCCGACGGCGGTGAAGCGTGTGCCTTCTGGGGTGGATGCCCCTGGGGCCGTGCTCGCGCCGAGCGGTCAGCGCTGTTTGGAGAGGATCTGGTCGATGTAGACGCGGCGGTGGCGGTCGAGGATCGGGTTGATGTCGGTGGTCGCCTTGCTCTCGAGCTCAGCGAAGATCCGGAGAAGAACCCGGACGGTTTCAGGCTTCTTGTGCGACACCACGGACAGTATCGCCTCGGTGAGCGCGCGGTTCTCGTCCAGTATTTCTATGCTGCTGGACGGCGGCACCACGAGCTCGGTCCCGTTGGGGACTAAGGCGATGGTGATGTTCGGCCGGCTGTCCGCGAGATCCCGGATGCGGTCGATCTGGGCGATCATGGCCGCGGGCGCCGCCACCGGATAGGCGAGCACCGACTCCAGCAGCACGAAGTAGAAGGTCCGCCGTTCGTCGTAGAGGATCCGCTGCCGTTCCATCCGCAGGGCGACCGCTTGGGCGCCCTCGGCGAGGTAGTCGATGTCGAACAGCTCGCAGAAACGCAGGATGATCGCCTGTGCGTATTCGCTCGTCTGCAACAGGCCGGGTACGAGGGTCGGCTGAAAGAAGCGGACGACCTGGGCGGCGGACTCGTGCTCGAGATACTGGGGCTGGAAGCGGCCGATGTAGGGGGTGGGGTCGATGACCGGGTCCGCGCCGGACACGAGGCGTTCGGCTGCCTGCCGGAACTGCGACACCACTGTCTCCGGCTCGTCGAGCGCACGCACGATCGCTTCGACGTCGTCAGGGCTGGGTGTGACCGTACCGGTCTCTATTCGGGATATTTTCGACTGACTCATCCTGGTTCGGCTGGCGAGCTCCTGGCCGCTGAGCCGGTGCCGGTGCCGCAGGGCCGCGAGTTCGGCTCCCAGCTGCGCTCCGGCCGCTCGGGCCGAAGCGTCATCGTCCGGGAGGTTTCTCATGCCACACCCTTCCGAGTCGGTCCGGAGATCCGAGCGGCCCAGCTCCCTGGCTGGCCAGAATGACAGCGACGCGGTGGCGGATGACGTTCGCGTCGCCGCGCCGCGGCGGGTTGCGTCGCGGGTTCGCCGTTACAGGTTCCTTCAGGCCGTGTGGGTGGCTGGTCGGGGGGCCGGTCAGGCCTGTAGCGCCTGGGCGGCCTGACGCAGGAGCGCGACCGGGATGCGGACCATGGATTCGCCGTCCGGTACGTCGTGACCGGAGTCGACCACGTACCCCTGCACCAGGACGGTATCGGGGCCCTCCTGATAGACGGTTGGACAACTTCCCGAATAGTCGCAGGAAGTAGCAATGACTATACCTGGCGTGTTGGCGCTCACGGTGGCTCCTGGTCGCGATGAACGGGCATGGCGGGACGACCCGGCGCCCAGCGGGCCAGGGTCGACGCGATCGTGGTTTTCGCGTCGTGGCTCCGGGAACGGAGTCCACAAGGCCCGCGGAGCCGGGCTCCCGGCTCCCGGGGCGCGGAGGCCCAGCTCATCATCCTCCGGACGCCGGCGGGTCGTCTATGCTCGTCGAGCCGTCGGCTATGCGGGTGAGCTGGCCGGCCGGAGCATCGACGGATGGCTTGCCCCTTGTGGAGGCTGACCCGCATCTTAACCACCTCACCGAGCCAGCCGCAGGACCGGGCTGGCCTGGAGTGGCTGTCTGGTGYGGTTGYRTGGAAGCGGCGAGCTGTCAAGATCGTCCATGCGATCATCCGCCACAGGTGGACGGATTATGAATTATTTGATCTTCGTGAATAGTTCTTGCATTACCACAGTTTGGTCTGCATAGTGTAGGCATCGCCCGCAGCGAGGCGGCCCCTCCTTCTCAAAGGATGTGGCGCTATGAGGCAGAGTCCGCAAACCGCGAGATCGATGCCCTGGCCTGATCAGGCGTCGGTTCGCGGGTTCATCCGAGGACCGCCGAGCGCTGGGCCACTCCTGTCGTGCGTATGGCGCGGGGACGCTCCGGCGCGTCCCGGTGGGCGGATTCACCTGATCGCAAGGGGTGGGCCGCTCTTCGTCATCTCTGGGCTCTCCGGGCCTTCGGACAGGCGAGGTGAACCATACTTGCGCGCCCCTTCGGCCAGGGTCCGCAYGGACCAGGGCGACGGTTACGCGATCCCGGGGCCCACGGCCGCGGAAGACGATTCCCGAAAGACATGGAAGAGACGCGGAAAGGCAGCGATGACCATCTATTCGGAAATAACGACCATGTCGGGCAGCTCGCCCGGCGCGGTCGGCGGGAGGGTGTTGGCGCACCCACCCGCCGAACCGGACCAGCTTGACCCGCACCCCGGTTGGCCCCGGTGGGAGAACGGACCGTTCTCGACAATAGTCCTTCTCCCGCGTCCGCTGTTCCAGACAGGTAACCGCTTGGTATCCAGCTCCAGGATCCACGTTGCGGCTCGGCACCGACGGGAGGCACGATGACCGCCCAGGTGTTCGTCGCGGTAGCGGCGCTTGCGGAGGGCGACCAGAAGATCACGTTGCCGTCCACGAACACGTTGATCCTGCTCGGCGTGGTGCTCAGCGGAATCGCGCTCGTCAGCGGCCGGCTGCTGGTCGCGGCCGTCCTCGCGGTCGTGACGGTCGGCGTCGCGGGCCTCGCCTCCATCGCCGCCACGGTGTCCGGGCCGGACGATGTCACGCGGAGCGTGACAGCCAGCGTCGCCATGCTGGCCGGCCTGCGGCTGCGAGGGGGTATCGCGGCGCTGATGCCGCCGGGTGAAAAGCACCGGCCCGGCTGGCACCGGTTCCGCCGGCAACGACCGGATTCGGTGCCGGCTGGGCAACCTGCCCATCCTGCCGAGGAGAACTCCGGTCACCCGCGGGAGAACTCCGGCCACCCCGAGGAGGAACAGCAGGTCGTGAGAAAGGATGCCTGAACATAGAAGCGGCTCTCTTTCCGCCCGGGGCCGGGTACCGCCGGCCCCGGGCGGAAAGGCCCSCGGGAGGGAAGCGGACGGAAACAGGCGGGAGAAGAGCAGGTCGGAGAGACCGGACGGAGTCGAAAAGGCCAGACAGAACCAGACGGAAAAGGGGAGGGGCAGATCCGGGAGAGGGCGGGCAGGGCGTTCTCTCCCGGTCGCACCATCGGGATGCCGCCGGCAGGTCCGGGAGGGGACGAGCGCGATCCGTCGGGGCCGATCCGTCCGGGTTGGCCCGTTCCGGGCCGCGGCTGGATCGTGCATGTCCGATTCGTGCCAGACTTGGGCCATGACCGCTGCCGAGGACGGCGCCCAGGGCTCGCCGGTGCTGGAAGTCGCCCGTTTCGACGTCGTGCCCGGCCAGGAGGAGGCGTTCGCCGCCRCCTACCGTCGTGTCGTCACCGAGATCACCACCTGCCCCGGCTGCCGGTCGGCGCGGCTGGCCCGCGGGGTGGAGACACCGTCCCGGTTCGTCCTGTTCGTCGAGTGGGAGAACCTGGACGCGCACCTGGTGACCTTCCGCACCTCCGACCGGTTCACCCGTTGGCGTGCGGCGCTGGGTCCCTTCTTCGCGCAGCCGCCGAGCGTGGAGCATGTGACCGAGCTGTCGTGAGCACCTTCGCCAGCTATTTCTTCTTCGCGCCGGTGTTCGCGGTCGTCTTCGGCTTTCTGGGCTGGATGGTCCCGGTGCTGCTCTTCCGCGGCGCGGTCGCGCGCCGCCGGGTCGGCGTCCAGACCCTCTTCCGGACGGGATACGCGATCATCGCCGTCGTCAGCCTGTTCCTGCTCGTGATCGGGACGCGGACGAGCCAGCGGGTCCAGCACCTCGACGGGACCGTCAAGTATGTGGCCGGCCCTCGCGACCACGATGTGGCCCCGCTGCTGGGCACGGCCGCGTCCTTCGTGGTCGTGTGGCTGGTCCAGCGCCAGTGGCGGCGGTGGCAGCTGCGCCGCGGCGGCGGCCCCGGTGGCCCCGCTGSTTTCGGCGGGCCGGGCGATCGGTGGCGGCCGCGCCGCGGTGGCTCGCGCGGCCTCGAATACGACGGGGGTTAGGCTTGAAGCGGACGGGTGGGGCCCGGCGGGCGGGTCCGGGCGGGTTTGATGCCTGTACGGGTATGAATGCCTGGTATGGGTGTGCCCGCGGCCCCGGCGTGACCCACGTCCACGCCGATCGATCGCCATGAGGACTGCCCGATGCCTGTTCTGCGTTCCCGCACCACCACTCACGGCCGCAACATGGCCGGTGCCCGCGCGCTGTGGCGCGCCACCGGCATGACCGACAACGACTTCGGCAAGCCGATCGTGGCGATCGCGAACAGCTTCACCGAGTTCGTGCCCGGCCATGTGCACCTGCGCGACCTCGGCCGGATCGTGTCGGACGCGGTCGCCGAGGCCGGCGGCGTGGGCCGGGAGTTCCACACGATCGCGGTCGACGACGGCATCGCCATGGGCCACGGCGGCATGCTCTACTCGCTGCCGTCCCGCGAGATCATCGCCGACAGCGTCGAGTACATGGTGAACGCKCACTGCGCGGACGCGCTCGTCTGCATCTCGAACTGCGACAAGATCACTCCTGGGATGCTGCTGGCGGCCCTGCGGCTGAACATCCCGACCGTGTTCGTCTCCGGCGGGGCGATGGAGTCCGGCCGGGCGGTCGTCAGCGACGGTGTGGTCCGCTCGGGGCTGGACCTCATCTCCGCGATCGCCGCCTCCGTCGACACCGCGGTCGGGGACGCCGAACTGGACGCGGTGGAACGCTCCGCCTGCCCCACCTGCGGGTCCTGCTCCGGGATGTTCACCGCGAACTCGATGAACTGCCTGACCGAGGCGCTCGGGCTCGCGCTGCCCGGCAACGGCTCCACGCTCGCCACCTCCGCGGCCCGCCGCGACCTGTTCGTCCGGGCCGGACGCACGGTGGTGGATCTCGCGAAGCGCTGGTACGACAAGGACGACGACACGGTGCTGCCGCGCTCGATCGCGACCCGTTCGGCCTTCCTCAACGCCTTTGCGGTGGACGTGGCCATGGGCGGTTCGACCAACACCGTGCTGCACCTGCTGGCCGCCGCGGTCGAGGCCGGGGTGGCGGTCACCCTCGACGACATCGACGCGATCTCCCGGACGGTGCCATGCCTGTGCAAGGTGGCGCCGAGCTCGGACTACCACATGGAGGACGTCCACCGCGCCGGTGGCATCCCGGCCATCCTCGGCGAGCTCGACCGGGCCGGCCTGCTGCGCCACGACGTCCACTCGGTGCACGCCGCGAGCCTGGCGGAGTTCCTCACCCACTGGGACGTCCGCCGGCCGGACCCGGCGCCGGAGGCGGTGGAGCTCTTCCACGCAGCCCCGGGCGGCGTGCGCACGATCGAGCCGTTCTCGTCCACGGCCCGCTGGGAGTCGCTGGACACCGACACCGCCGCCGGCTGTATCCGCGACGTCGCGCACGCCTATTCCGCCGACGGCGGTCTGGCGGTGCTGCGCGGGTCACTGGCGCCGGACGGCGCCGTGCTCAAGACCGCCGGGGTGGAGGCCGGCCGGCTGACCTTCCGCGGCCCCGCCCTGGTGCTGGAGAGCCAGGAGGAGGCGGTGGAGGCGATCCTGTCGAAGCGGGTCACCCCGGGTGACGTGCTGGTCATCCGCTACGAGGGCCCGCGCGGCGGCCCCGGCATGCAGGAGATGCTGTACCCGACGACCTTCCTCAAGGCCCGCGGGCTCGGCCCGCAGTGCGCGCTGGTCACCGACGGCCGGTTCTCCGGCGGCTCGGCGGGCCTGTCCATCGGCCACGTCTCGCCCGAGGCCGCGCACGGCGGCGCGATCGCGCTTGTCCGTGACGGTGACATCATCGAGATCGACATCCCGGCCCGCCGGCTGGACCTGCTGGTGGACGCCGAGGAACTCGCCGCGCGGCGGGCCGAGTTGACCGCCGCCGGCGGCTACCGGCCGAAGGAGCGCCAGCGCCCGGTGTCGGCGGCGTTGCGGGCCTACGCGGCGATGGCGACCTCGGCGTCCACCGGTGCCGCCCGTGACGTCTCCCTGGCCGGCGGCTGACCGGGCCCGTCACCTGATCAGCCGGCCCGGTTCGTCGGCCGGGTCCTGCCGGCCGGTCTTGTTCGGCCGGTCCTGTTCGGCCGGCCGGAGTCGTCAGGCGGGGACGGCGAGAGCGAGCCCGAAGTCGCCCGCGGAGTCGGTCCACCAGTGGACCATGGCCAGGCCCGCGGCGGCGAACTCGGCGGCCAGGCTGTCCCGGGTGAACTTGGCACTGATCTCGGTGCGCATCTGCTCGTTCTCGGCGAAGGACACCGACAGGTCCAGCGCRCCGACGTGGACCCGCTGGTCGCGGACGGAGCGCAGGCGCATCTCGATCCAGGAGTTCTCCGCGTCCCACCGGGCCACGTGGGCGAACCCGCGCGGGTCGAAGTCGGCGTCGAGTTCGTGATTGATGACCGACAGGACGTTGCGGTTGAACGCGGCCGTGACGCCCGCGCTGTCGTTGTAGGCGGCCACCAGCCGGTCTGGATCCTTGACCAGGTCGCAGCCCAGCAGCAGCATGTCGTCACCTTTCAGGTGGGCGCGCATGCTGGTGAGGAATGCGTGCCGGCCCGCGGGCGCGAGATTGCCGATCGTCCCGCCGAGAAACGCGACCAGGCGGCGGTTGGCGTCGGGCAGCAGGTGGAGGTGACGCTCGAAATCGCCGACGATCGCGTGCACCCGCACCGCCGGATATTCCTGCCGGATCGCGGCCGCGGCGTGGGAGAGCACGGACTCGTCCACGTCGAACGGGACGAACCCGCGCAGGTGGCCGCTGCGCTGGAGGGCGTCGAGCAGCAGGCGGGTCTTGGCGGAGGTTCCGGAGCCGAGTTCGACGAGGGTGTCCGCTCGCGACATCACGGCGATCTCGTGGACGTGGCCGGCCAGAATTGCCCGTTCAGCCCGGGTGGGGTAGTACTCGGGCAACCGGGTGATGGCGTCGAAGAGCATGCTCCCGTTGGCGTCGTAGAACCACTTGGGTGGTAGTTCCTTCGGATTCGACGTGAGTCCGGTGCCGACGTCCCTGGTCAGTGCCGTGGTCCGGTCGGACGCGGTGAGATGCCGATCGAAGACGATTTTCGGGTCGAGATCATCCCTGGTGGAACCGACGTTGGTGAGACCGSTGCTGGACGCTGTCATGATCTGTAACCTCCGGGAGCGTTAATGCAACCGAGAGTAGCTGAATCTTAGGTCAAATTACTAACGATGACATTGCGTGTGTCGGCTACGAGCAATTGGTGATCATCAAGATCGATCCATCCGTCTCCGTCATCGCTGGGTTCGCTGGCCACCTCGACTCCGGCGCCGATCTCTGTGCCGACTTCCATATCGGCCCCGATACCGACTCCGGTGTTCTCGCCGCCGGACACGCGGTACGACAGGGTTTCACCCCAGGTTGTCGCCACTATTTGCGATCCATCGGTTACCAAAAGGTTGAGACGGGCTGCGCCGTCCCTGCCGCCCGCCGCGACGACGACCTCCGCGACGGCGTCGGCGAGGTGCGCGCCCGCGGCCAGCCGCTGCCACACCACGGCCGCCAGCAGCGCGGAGTCACAGCGCGAGTCGGGCACCGGCGCTCCCCGCGAGCCCCGCAGCAGGCCCAGCGGCACCGTGAGATCCACCCGTCCGTTGTGGCTGAGCAGGTGCCGTCCGTCGGTGTACGGCGCGGTCGCCGTCTCCTCGACAGGCATGCCGACGGTGGCGTTGCGGACCGCGGCCAGCACACAGCCCGAACTGATCACGCCGGYGAGGGACGCGAACGAGGCGTCGGTCCAGATCGGGACGGCGCGACGGTAGCGGGCCGGCTCCGTGCGGATCTCAGGGGCGTACCACCCGGCACCGAAGCCGTCGGCGTTGATCCTGCCGTGCAGCATCCGCCGCGGCTCCCAGGCCTGGCGCAGCAGGCCGTGCGGCGGGTCATGCAGGAGCGAGGCCAGCGTCCGCGGMGTCCCCAGCCACGCCGTGTGACGACACAACCGGAATCATCCTTCTTTCCTCGATGGTCGGGCTCTGTTGCTCTTCCTCTTCGGCGACCAGGCTTGTCGCGGTGGCCAGCTCTGACGGCCAGCTCTGACGGCCAGGTCGGATGGTCAGGGCGCGCGGGAGGCGTGGCCACACCGCCCGCGGCCTGCCGGCTTCTGTGGTGGCGTGGTCCGTCAGGCGTCGCGCGCGAGCCGGAAGCCGGCGAAGATCTGCCGGCGGATCGGGTGGTCCCAGTTACGGAAGGTAGCTCTGACAGCGCTGTGATGCGTCGCCCAGGAGCCACCGCGCAGCACCTTGAACCCGGCGTACTCGGCAACATCGGCCGCCCCGGCCACCCCGTTCGCCGCGGCGGCACCGACCGCCCCGGCGGGCGGCCCCTTGCCGGCACCGGGCGCGGATGGGAAGAACACCTCGCTGTACTCGCGGTAGGGGAACGACCGGAAACCCGGATAGCCCACGAAATCCCCGGCCGTCCACTCCCACACGTCACCGATCATCTGCTCGACGCCGTAAGCGCTCGCGCCGGCCGGATACGCCCCCAGCGGCGCGGGGCGGGTGGCCGCCTGCCCCAGGTTGGCCCGCTCCGGCGTCGGCTCGCTGTCCCCCCAGGGAAAACGTCGCGAACGCCCGGTGACGGGATCGTGCGCGCACGCCTTCTCCCACTCGGCCTCGGTGGGCAGCCGCCGGCCCGCCCAGCGCGCGTGCGCCTGCGCCTCGTACCAGCAGACATGCTGCACGGGCTCGTCCATCGGGACCGGCTCGTCCCGGCCGAAGCGCCGGCGTATCCAGGCGTCGCCCTCGCGACGCCAGAACTGTGGGGCGGTCAGGCCGGCCCGGCACCGCCACGCCCAGCCGGCGGCCGACCACAGGCGTTCGTCGTGATAGCCGCCGTCCTCGATGAACGCCGCGTGCGCGGCGTTGGAGACCGGCAGCGTGCCGATGAAGAAGGCCGGTACGTACACCCGGTGGGCGGGACGTTCGTTGTCGTACGCCCATGCCGTGCCGGCGGTGTCGCCGTCGGTGCCCATCGTGAACTCGCCGGCCGGTATCAGGATCTCCGCCGCGGGCACCGGCCGGCCGGGTGGCGGCGCGGCGCGGTCGCCGATGATCGGGGCACCCGTACGGAGCTGGTGGGTGGCGAGCATCGTCTCGTCGTGCTGGTGCTCGTGCTGGACCACCAGCCCGTAGACGAACCCGCCGGTCAGCAGCGCCGCGCGCGAGCCCGGCGAGGGCGCGCCGACCATGTCGGCCATCCGCGGGGACGGCCCGCTGTCGCTGACCACCCAGGTGGTCGACGACAGCAGCGTGTCCGGGTTGAGCCGCGCCAGGACGCCCAGGACGGCGCCGCGCACCTCGTCGAGGTAGGACCTCGCCTGCGCCGGGCCGAGCAGCGGCAGGGCCGGCCGGTCCGCCCGGGGGTGGCGGAACGCGTCGTAGATGTCGTCGATGCCCGGCCGCAGCGGCCGGCTGCCCGCGACCGCCCGCAGCAGCCACGACTCCTCGTAGTTGCCGATGTGGGCAAGGTCCCAGACCAGCGGTGACATCAGCGGTGAGTGCTGGCGCCGCAGGTCGTCGTCGTCGAGATCGGTGTAGGCGAGGCTGCGGGCCCGGCTGTCCGCGAGCGCCCGGACGATCTCGTCGGTGGTCAGCCGGGTGATCAACTGGGTGGTCGGCCGGGTGGTCATCATGCCGTCGCCCATGGCCGGGTGGTCGCGCGCTCGTGGCCGGCGACGGTACCGGCACCGGTAGCGCTACCGGTGCCGGCAGCGCTACCGGTGCCGCCGTTGGCGCTGGTACCGGCTCCGTCAGCGGGAGCGCTCCCGCTGACGGCAGTGCTCCCGCTGACGGCAGTGCTCCCGCTGACGGCAGCGGTGCCGATCCCAGCGTTGATCTCGTCCCGGAGCAGGCCCAGCGGACCGTCGGCCGGCAGCCGGTCGATGAGATCGTCGGCGGGGCAGCGGCCCGGCTCGACGTAGGTCTCGAGATAGGTGTCGACGGCGGCGAGCAGGGCATCGTCGACACCCAGGCGTCCCAGCGCGTCCCGGGCGGCGCCCGCGCACCGCCGCGCCGCCCGGTGCAGCATGTCGTCGCGTAGCCCCAGCGCGGCCGCGGTCAGCCAGCGGCCGGCCACGGGTTCGCACGCGTCGGCGGCCGTGTCCGCGGCGCGGGGGTCGTCGAGCAGGGCGGTGGTCACCGCGACCGCCACCGGCCAGTTGCCGGCCGGTGCCGCGTCGAGGTAGCGCAGCTCCAGCCAGCCGCGCGGACGTACCGGCGGGAACACCGTGGTCGCGTGGTAGCGCAGGTCCGCGACTGTCGGCGGCCGTGCCACCGGGCCGGCACCGGCCACCCAGTCGGCGAACGTCGACCCGTCCCGGGCGAGCTGGAAGTCACCGTCGGGCCCGCGCACCAGCATGACCCTGGCCGCCAGCAGGTAGTCCGCCCAGGCCCTCGCCGGATCCGACTGCTGGGGGGCTGCCACCGGGGAGGTCCGGGTCGGGTCGATGTCCGCCCACAGCGACTGCCGGGTGGAACGCCACCCGGTCGCCGTCCCGGCCAGCACCGGGGACGCGGCGAACATGGCCACCAGCACCGGGCCGAGGGCATGCGCCAGCTCGAAGCGCCGGGCCCACCGCGCCGTGGCGCCCGCGTCCAGGTTGACCTGGACGGACGCGGTCGAGCACATCATCGCCTCACCCGCCCGGCCGCCGTCCGTCCGCCGGAAGTACTGCTGCATGGCCACGTAGCGGGAGGCGTGCAGCTGGCGGCGCGGCGGCCGCAGCGGATCGGTGCCCATCGCGGCCAGGGCGAGTCCGGCGTCGGCGAGCATGGCGCGCACCGCGGTGAGATCGGTGGCGGTCCGCGCCAGCGCGTCCGGCAGCGGCAGGGGCGGGGCGGACAGCTCGAGCTGGCCGCCGGGTTCGAAGGTGAGCCGGGTCCCCCCGGGCAGGAACAGGTCGTCCACCGGCTCCGGGGAGGTCGGCAGGGAGGTCTCCCCGTCCCGTGACGGCCGCGGCGGTGGGCTGCCGGTGAGCGCCGCCAGCGTGCGGCCGGGGGGCACCGGGCGTGCCGGGGAGGCGATGTCGACGACGAACCACTCGGTCTCGATGCCGACGTTCCCGGCGGGCTGATCGGTCAGGCAGGTCAGGTGCGCGTAACGGTGGACGTCCTCCCGTGAACGGATCTCGTCGTCGGCGCGGAGCCCACCGTCGGACCGGATCCTGTCGTTGGTGCGGATCCTGTCGTTGGTACAACAGGGGCCGCTACAACAGGGATCGGTACAACAGGCGTCGGGATCGGGTGCTGGCATGCCTGCCGGTGTCCGTTTCATGAACCCTCCAGGTCCGGACCGGCCAGGGTCGCTGGCCGTGGGTCGCGGTACGGGCCGATGGCGGTCGGCACGGGTCAGGTGGTCCCGGTCCGCCACGTCGTGGGCTTTCCGGCCCTTTGACCAGACCTTCACAGCAGGGTGTTGCCCGGTAGTTACCGATGCGCGAACGATGTGGCGCACATCGAAGGGCCGCTGTCGGATTGTGCCCATCACCCGACCCCCTTCACACCGGAAAGTTCGGTCATCGTCCGGAGTCTGATGGGAGGTGTGTGCAGCGTCCAGACTGTGCGGTGCCCGGCCTGGGCGCCGTTCCGGGCTGTGCGGCGCCCGGCCTGGGGGCCGTTGGGACAGGGTGCTGGGCACCGTTGGGACAGAGTGTAAGTATGTGTCATGTTGGATGACTGTTGCGATTTTTATGGAATGGTGGCCGTCGCATAGTTGGTTTGCTGTGGCGTTCGGTGACCGCATCGCGGCACACTCGGTGATGGCCAGTGTGCGACGCGCATGGGGCAGGTGGAACCGCGTGCGGTCGCACGGAGCCGGACCGGGGACGGAGCGCGTTCCGCGCCGGCCCACGCGTCAACGGCGGAGGTGACGGGGCCCGCGGCAGCGGGTCCCGCGCCATGCCAGCTCCCGCGTCACGCGGGCCAGGCCGGCGCGGCGGAGCGGTCGGAAACGGGGCGACCGGAAGGTGGTGACGACCGGGATGCCGGAAGGGCAGTGGCCTGGACGGTCGGCCATGGCGGAGTACCTGCGCCGCAGGGAGCTCTACGTAGCCGAACGTAAGGACCGCCTGGCACGAGCGGTCGTCACCGCGGCCGTGGCCGCCGCGCTGACCGTGGCCGCCGTCAGCGTGTTCGGTGCCGTGGTGGGCCTGTCCGCGCTGGTCGTGCTGCAGATGGTCCTCGGGGCCGTCCTGGTCGTCCTCGCCGTCGCCGCGGCGCGCTTCCTGCGTTCCCCGTCGGAGATCGAGTCATGGCGACACGACGCCGAGGCCGAGCGTCGCACGGCCCGCGCCCTCGACCGCCTCGTCCGGGCCGGCTACACGGTCCTGCACGACCGCGCGCTCGCGGACTCCGCCGGCAACGTCGACCATCTGGTGATCGGCCCGTCCGGGGCGTGGGTCGTCGAGACGGACGCCCACCGTGGGCCGCTGCGCCAGAACCGGGCCGGGCTGTGGGCCGGCAAGGTGCCGTTGCGCGCCATGCTCGGCCTGGTCACCTGGATGGGCGAGGAGGTCACCAGCCACCTGGTGGCCGATCTTCCGGACGGCTGGCAGCTGCAGGCCCAGCCGGTGGTCGCGTTCTCCCGCGCCGAGCTGCCACACGGGCTCGCCCTGCTCGACGGTGTGGTGCTGCTGCCGGCGGCCGGGGTTGCCGACTACATCCTCACCGCCGGTGTCGTGCTGAAGCCCCTGGATGTCGCCATTCTGGTGGACGTCGCCGAACGGGCCTTCCCGCCGTATCCGGTGGACGGGCCGGCGCCGACGTGGCCGGCGATGTCCAGGCTGCGGGGGATACTGGGCCGCTGACGGCCGGTCCTTTGGTCCTCCTTCGGTTTCCGGTGGTCCTCCGGCCGGCCCTTCGGCATCCTGGGCCCCRCCGATGTCGGGCACAGTGAGTGGATGGACGGGGTACCGGCTGCCAGCCGGGGGCTGCCAGCCGGGCGGGCCTGCGATCGTTCCTGGTCCGCGCCGCCGGCGCGCCAGGCATGCCGGGGCGCTCGCCGCGAGCGTTTTGTCCCGGAGTGTCGGCTCTCCGGTAAACGGGCGGTGTCCTGATATGGTCGGCGATCAGACAGGCCCCGCGCCGGCCGGTCGTGGGCGGCTTCGCCGCCGTACCGGTCCAGCGAGACGGGCACGCAACACTCCGCGCGGGCATATGTCGCCGGTCGGCCGGCATATGATCAGGGGGCTCTGTTCGGGCCGGGCCGGACTACCGGTGGCCGTCTTCCCGGGCCGGCGGGTATACCGGGCCAGCTTGTTGCGTCCGGGACGGAATACCATGTGCCAACTCCGGCCGCCGTGGTGTTCGCCGGCCGTTGTACGCTCCGGGCCGGCGAAGGCGCGTCGAATCAGTCCGGCGGCAGTTGGCCGGGCCGGTGCCGACGGAATTGGTGTCCGGTATTACCCGCATTCCGCTCCGGGGATAACGGAAAACTCGGTATAGGCGAATCGCGCAGGCTTGTCGTAAGCTRCTCCCAGGCCAGTCACCCGGTACTGTTCGGACCACCGGCGAAGGGTGTTGAAATGGGTAAGAGAATACTTGTCCTGGACGCCGACGGAGAGCTTCTCGGCAAGTTCGCGGACACCTACACAGCACACCTGTGGAGCCATTTCAGGATTCTCGCGCCAGGTTTCGACGGGCACGTCGAGGTGTTCGACCCGCATACCCGTACCTCCCTTGTGGTGGGCGCCGACGAATGCCGGAGCATCATCTGGGGAAGGGTCCAGAACACCGCGGTGGCCTGCGAGGAACGGGCTGAGCCGGACGAGCCGTCGCTGCCGGAGCTGTCGGTGCGACAGCTGTCACGCCGATCCATGACGCACGCCTGGCTCACCGCCGGGACCTGACCGCCGCGGTATCCGGATCCGGCTCGACCGGTGGACGGGCAGCCCGGACGACGTTTCTGAACAACGACGTTTCTGAACAACGATGCTCCCGAACGACGACGTTCCCGAGCACTGTGCAGAGCCATGTTCCCAACTCCCCGGCCGCCGGCTGACGGTGTCCTGGCCGCCGGGTGAACCGACACCGATGGTGCCCGTTCCCCCTGAATGCCTCAGGGCGGAGGGCTCCGCAGGCGCGACGGCGAAACAAGCGCGCTGCCGGGAGCCCTGAAGGGCCTTCCGGTGTCGGGCCGAGACGGGAGCGGCGGCGTGGGTAGCGGTGGTACACGGCCACCGCCCATCCCTTGCCCGCGCCGCCGCTCCCGTCCTTCCTACCCAGCGGTCCGCCACCTCCCGCCGCGTGGGCCGGCGTGCGCTCCCCGGCCGGCCGTTTCCATTGTCCGGTTCCCGACGGCTGCCGCTCACGGTTCATGTTGTTCGTGATCAGGTCGTTCCACGTCGCTCGTCGCGGGCTAGGCCGTCCACCGCCGGCCGGGCACTCCGGTCAGATGCTCTGGCCGATCTGGTGACGTACCACGAGAGAGCCGGCGAAYAGGAAGAACAGCATCAGGACGAACGTGTTGGACGTGCCGCCGGTCGAACTGGACAGCACCATGTTCACCTCGGACCGCAGGACCGGCCCACAGGTCGCGATGATCGAACGGTTTCCGGCCCGGTAGGTGGCGAACTGCACAGCCGTGGAGAACTCCCCGCTCGCGTCCGCGACCGTCCGGCCGATCGTCCGGCCGTCATCGGAGACGATGACGACATCGGCGGCCGGAGTGCAGCCGGCACCGGTGGCGAACAGGGTGTCCCCGGCGGAGACGACAGGTTTGTCCAGCGCCAGCTGCCCGGGTAGTGGGCTGGGGAGCGCCGCTGCGGGCGAGGGCACAGAGGTGGGCTGCTGGGCGGCCGTGGGCCCCGGCCTGACCGGCACGCACCGGTCGGACGCGTCCCGTACGGATCCGGACAGGCAGGGTGACGGTGGCTGCGGGCACTGCTGCCCGGCGGGCACCAACAGACCGCCAGGGCAGGAGACCGACGGCCGTGGACAGACGCCGTCGCGGTCCGGCAGCGCCCCGCCAGGACAGGTCTGCCCAGGCCGCGGCGGCGGACACGGCTGCCCGGCCGCCACCGTCACCCCGCCGGCGCAGGTCTCGCGCTGCGGTGGGCACTGCTGCCCGGCGGCGGCCGTGCTGCCGTCCCAGCAGGTTGTCGGTGGTGGCGGGCACTGCTGCCGGCTGCGGGCGGTGGAGCCGTCCGGGCAGGTCACGGAGATCGGCCGGCAGATCCCGTCCACGCCGCGTTGCTGGTCTGCCGGGCATGGTGGGTAGCGGCAGGTGCCGTTCGCGTCACGTTCCTGGCCGGTGGGGCATGGCGGATAGCCGCAGACGCCGTTCGCGTTTCGCTGCTGCCCGGCCGGGCACGGCGGATAGTCGCAGGTCCCGTTGTCGCCGCGTTGCTGGCCCTCGGGGCATGGTGGGTAGCCGCAGGTGTTGTCCTCACCGCGTTGCTGCCCTTCGGGGCACGGCGGGTAGGCGCAGACGCCGTCCGAACTGCGTTCCTGGCCTGCCGGGCATGGCGGGTAGTCGCAGATCCCCTTCGSGTTGCGTTGCTGCCCTTCGGGGCACGGTGGGTAGTCACAGACGCCGTCCGCGTTGCGCTGCTGGCCGGTGGGGCACGGCTGCGGGGCGCATTCCCGCCCGCCGGGCACCACGGAACCGTCCGGGCACAGGCAGCCGTCCGGGGTCCCCTCGGGGCAGGCGGTGGGGCCTGGCGCGGGCGCGCTACTACTTGGAGTAGCCACGGCAGCCAGAGCCATGTGGATCGATTTCGTGCCCGCGGCGGGGGCGACGGCTGTCGTGAGCCCGGCCGTGGACGCCGCGCCGAGTATGCCGAGCAGAATCACCGAGGGCAGAACGGCCGTCAGAACGGTTCTGATGCCTGCCCGACGTAAAACCGCACAAGAAAAACGCACGACGCCCCCCGACCGCGAACGGAGCGGCGGCGTGTCGTGTACCGGACAGCATGTCCAGCCGCAGCCCTGCTCCCGCGATGACAGTAACATCGACGTCACAACAGAAAGCGGATTCTCGGGGGGCGTCGTGGCTGTTGTCGTGGAGCCGACGCGGCGAGCCGCGAGGCCGCTCACCGTTTTGGTGATCATCGTGCTGGCTGTCCTGGTCCTGTTGCCGGGCCCCGCCACAGCCACAGCCACAGCCGGCGACGGGCCGGGCGGTCCCGCCAGCGGCATCGTCGCCGCGGGCAGCGGGGGGCTTCAGCTCGACGCGGTGGTCAACGAGGTCTCCGTCACCGGGCGACGGATCGTGCTCGATCCGGAGCAGCCCACCCGTGTTCTTGTCACAGTTCGCAACAATCGAAACGAGCCGGCCCAGATACGGTCGATCCGCGTCAGCGGATCCGCGCTGGGCCTGACCTTCTTCGTCTTCGACACCGCCGTGCGGATGGACGTGCCGCCCGGTGCCTCGCTGGCCTGGAGCGTCGACATCGACATGGCGGAGCTGCGCGGACAGGCGACCGGGCTGCTACCCATGTCTGTCACTCTCCGCGACGCGAAGCGTGACGTCCTCGCCTCGGCCGACGGTATCGCCGACATCCGCGGCACACTGGTCTGCACATACGGCATGTTCGGGCTGGGCCTGCTGGTCGTCACGGCCATGTTGTGGGCCGCCGCGTTGTTCGCGCTCGCGCGCCATCGTCTTCCCCACAACCGGTGGCGGCGGGCCGTCCGGTTCGCGCCCGCCGGGTGTGGGGCCGGCTTCGTCGCGATCGTCAGCCTGTCGGCACTGCGGGTGACGGCACCGTCGACGTCGTCCAACCTGACCTTCATCGCGGCCGCCGCGGGGATCGGCTTCCTGCTGGGCTACCTCACCCCCACGCCAGTCTCCGCGCCGGCCTCCCTCTCGGCCCCCGCACCGGCCCCCGCGCCTGTGCCGGCCGGCACCCCGGCCACGGGCCCATCCGCGGTGACCATGGCCGCGGCCAGGAAGACGCCGTCCACAGACGATGTTCCCGTGGGCGATCCCCCGGGCGGCGGCGAGCGCCGGGCCCCGAGCCCGGCAGGCGCCGGGCTGCCGGCCGGTGGGGCCCGTCCGACAGCCCCGTCGCGGCCTGCCGTCGTCCGCCCGCAGCCGCCCGCTGCGGAGGCGGAGGAGCGTGGGTACGAAAGGCCGTCGCCGCGGCCTGTCGTCCGGCCGCAGCAATCCGCTGCGGATGCGAACAGGCACGGATACGAAAAGCCGCGGCAGCCGCCCGCACGGTTCTTCGACGAGGAGACCGACCCCTCCATCACCCGTCGCACTGACTGGCGCCCGCGTCAGGACGATCCTTCGTGACGATCAATTCGTCCGTATCCGGTCCGTCCGTGGCCCCACGGGCGCTGGTGGCCGCCCTGCCGCGGTACAGGCTGGGCGGCGAACTCGGCCGCGGCGGGTTCGGCGTCGTCTACGCGGCCCGGGATCCACGGCTCGACCGGGCGGTCGCCGTCAAACACCTGCCGAACCGGATCGCCGCCGACCCGCAGATGCGGCTGCGGTTCAACGAAGAAGGACGGGCCCTGGCCCGGCTGAGCCACCTGCACATCGTCACGGTGTACGAGTACGCGGACGAAGAGGTGGCCGTCGACGCCACGGGCCCGCCGGAACGGGTCTGCGCGCTGGTGCTCGAACACCTCCCCGGCGGGACGCTCGCGGAGCGTTTCCGCCGCATCGGGCTGACCATGGAACAGTCCTGCGCGGCCGTGCTCGCCGTTCTCTCCGCGGCGCAGGCCGCCCACGACCAGGGGCTGCTGCACCGCGACATCAAACCCGGCAACGTGATGTTCGACAGCCGCGGCACGGTCAAGGTGACCGATTTCGGGCTGGCCCGGGTCATCGGCGGGGAGACCACCCTCGCCTCCCGGGACGGTCGGTTCGTCATCGCCGGCACGCCCGGGTACATGTCCCCGGAGCAGTCCCGCGGCGACTACCTGGACGTCCGCACCGACGTCTATTCGGCGACGGCAATGCTGTACTACCTGCTCGCCGGACGCCTCCCCTACCCGACCGAAGGCGGGTTCCACCGGTTCCGGGCACATCAGGACGCCGCTGAGCCACCGTCGCCCGGCGACGAGGTGCCATCCGGGCTCGCCTGGCTTCTCATGCGCGGGCTGGCCCGGGATCCCGAGCGCAGGCCGGCGAGTGCCGAACAGCTCGCGGAGTCCGTCGCGGCCGTCGCGTCCGAGGCGTTCGGGCCCGGCTGGCTGGAGCGGTCAGGGCTGGCCGTACGGGACCTCTCCCCGGCGGTGCGCACGGCCCTGGAATCGTCGGTCCGACGCGGCCCGTCCGGCCGTGGCGAGGAGTCCGTGCTGGTGACCGACCTGGTGCCGGCGCTGTCCGGCACGCCCGTGGGC
Source organism: Protofrankia sp. BMG5.30 (assembly GCF_001983005.1). Lineage (NCBI taxonomy): Bacteria > Bacillati > Actinomycetota > Actinomycetes > Frankiales > Frankiaceae > Protofrankia > Protofrankia sp. BMG5.30. Next base: position 75,653 of record NZ_MOME01000005.1, read on the forward strand.
CGGCCGTCGCCAGACGATGTCGACCTCGACCAGGCCTCCCTCGTCCCGCTGCCGGAGCTGTCGGCCACCGGCCAGCAACAGGGGCGGGCGCACCGCCGTCGCCCGCCGTCGGTGCCGGTGCCGCTGCGGCAACTGGCCGGGACCGCGCTGGCCGCGGCCGTGCTGATGGTGCTGGTCGCCGTGCTGTGGCCGTCCCCACAACCGGCCGTCCCCACCGGCTCCACCGCCGCCGAGGGCATCCAGGTGGCCGGGGCCACCCCGCCCGCTGTCGCGCGGGTCGACCTGGCCGAGCCGGTGGAGATCAGCGGCACGGCCACGGCCTCGGGAACGGTGACGGTGCTCCTGCGGCTGTCCGTGGCGGGCATCCCACTGGGCACCGCGACCGGCGACCCGGTGACAGTGAACGCGGGCGAGCCCTGGCGAACAGACGTCACCGCCCCGCCGCTGACCCGGTGGATCGCCGGCGGAGCCGTCCACGGGCAGGTACGGCTGGATCGGGCGGGCACGAGCAGCGTCCAGGAGGTGACGATCGAGCCGAGGCAGACACCGCTGGCCAGCGTCATGGGCGCCGGCGGTGTGCTGGCCGCCCTGTTCGCGCTCGCCTATCTGGAGTCGACCCGCCGGCTGCTGCGCGACGGCTCCCGTCAGGGATCCGCGGTGTTCGCCGCGGGGGCTCTCGGAGCCGTCCTCGGGTTCGGCGTGTGGCTGTCCGCGGCTACGTTGAGCCGACAGGTCCCGGTTGCCGCCGCCGGGGTCTGCTGTGTCCTGCTCGGTGCGGCGGCCGCCACAGCCGCGGCAGCCGCAAGCCGTTCACGAGCCAGGGCGGGAGGCTGATCCGAGGCTGCCTGCCCCTGCCTGGCCGGGCCCGAATCCGTCAGCGGGCAGGGCGTCCAGCGGGTCGGCCGCCGGTTGAGGCTTCCCACGGTGGCCGGGAGACGCGGCGGCCAGGCGCGGGTCCATATCAGCTGCACGGCAGCATCACAGATGGTGCTCGATGGTAGGTTGGCCTACCATGTCGACTTTGGTATCACAAAGCCGATGCGAACGTTGCGATCGCGGTCGTCAGAAGGTGGAGCTGTAATCCATGAAGCCAGATGTCCGGTTCTGAGCACCCCGGTTCTGAACTCGCCCGACGGTTGTTCGTCCCGGCCGAGCGGTGGGGCTGGGAGTATGTCGATCCCGGTGTCAATCCACATCCCCAGCGCGACCACCCACCAGTATGGAACGAACCACCTCCACCAGACACCAAAAAACATGAAGACGACCTCGCGCAGCGCATGCGACATCTTCCTGGGAATTTGATTTTCCCTGTCATGCTGCTGATACTTAGCATGAAATATGAGATCTTTGATGAAAACAAAGCACTTTTTTGGTTTCCGATTGCACTATTTCTGATAATAATTATTCTTTATCGAGTAGTGGGCCTTAAAAGAAAAATTGATCAAACGAAGGTCGTATGGCAGAGGAATCGCGATGCCGAGTGGGAGAGGTATCAGGCCGCTACCGCCGGTTGGAGGGCGGCGGTGGAAAGTCACGAGGCCGCTGACCGTACCCGGCGGGAGACGGCACCGCTGTTCCACCCGCTGGCGCCCCGGCCGACGGCGGGCCGGATCGATGTTTTCGGTGGCACTCGCGACGGCTGGGMGAGCCTGCTGGCGACCGTCGGTTCCTCGGCGCTGGCTTCCGGTGGTGGCATTCTCCTGCTCGACTTCAGCGAGCGCGGGGTCGGTGGTGGTCTTGCCCAGCTCGCGGTCGATGCGGGGCGCCCGGTCACGGTAGACGATCTCCCCGCTGATATCGGCGGGCTGGGGCTGCTGCATGGCGTGGATCCCGATGATGCCGCGGAGCTTCTTGCGGATGCCGTCGACGTGGGACGTGGCGGAGGCGCTGATCCGACGCTTCGGGTGCTCGATGCCGAGATACTCGCGGTTGTCGCCACCCGGCTGGATCCACCGCTGACCTTCAGCCGGCTTGCCGCCGGCCTGCGCGTGCTGGAGGGGAACGAGCAGAATGATGGCTCCGATCCTCTGTCGCCCGCGGAGCGGAACGCTGTCGCCGACCGGGCGGGCACGTGGGGTGAAAGCGAAGGAACTCGGCAGGAAATCCGTTACCTGCGGGCGTCTCTGGAACGGCTGGCCGGCCGGGAGGAAACGGCGACGACCGCCGCACCACAGCCGTGGTGGCCGGTGCACGGGCTGCGCATCATAGCAACGTCGAGCCATGACACGTCGACCGCCCGTAAGGAATTCGTCGACAGGGTGTTGTTCCACATTGTCCTGCACCAGCTCCGCCGCCGCCGTGGCGACGCTTCCCACGATGACATTCTGGTGGTTGCCGGCGGAGACCGGATGGGACTGCCCGCGCTGGAGGGCATGGCCCGGTACGCGGCCAACGCCGGCATACGTCTGGTGAATCTTTTCGAGCACCTCGGGGAGGGCACCGAACGCCTGATCGGCGCGGGTGACAGCGCCACCCTCGTCATGCGGCTGGGGAATGCCAAGGAGGCCGAGACCGCGGCCGAGTTCGTCGGTCGTGGACACAAGTTCGTCTTCTCCCAGATCACCCGGCAGGTCGGCAGCAGCCTCACCACGGGAACGTCCAGCAGCGCGGGGGGGAGCGTCTCTCTCTCCGAGACCGAGAGCCGCGGCGGTTCGCGCGGGAAGGGTGGAAAATCAAGCGGCTGGAGCCGGTCGGTGACGGTGTCCCAGTCGGCATTCTGGGAGAACACCGAAAGCCTGTCAGCCACTGATTCCCAGCAGGACGGCGCGGTTCTGCAGCGGGTCTACGAGTTCAGTGTCGAGYCGACGCAGATCCAGCAGCTTCCGCCGACCGCTTTCGTTCTGATCGACTCGTCACTGGGGGATCGTCGGGCGGCGCTCGGCGACTGCAATCCCGGTATCGTCCTCCTGCCCAGGGTGGCCTCCACAGCCCRCCCGGCTGTGCCACCGGTGGCACGGCCGGGGCTGCCGTCCGGGCAGGGGGCATCCCTCCCGATCGACGGGCCGGATGTTCCGCCGGTTTCCCCGACCGCTGATCCCGAGGGACAGCTCGAGGCGACTGATCCGTTCCGGCCGTGGAGCCCGGGGAACGGATAGCGTGATCGAGTGGCCCGCGGTCGGCTAGATCTCCCGGGACAGCGGGCCGTAGGGGAAGGTGTCCATCATCTCTTCGGCGGAAAACTCGTCCTGGCCGGCAGACGGGTCGTCAACGGCGAATCCGTCTGCTCCGTACCGGGCCGGGATGCCGAAGCCGTCGTCTTCGGGCCCGTTGGCGAACCGGACGCCGTGTTCGGCGCCGTGATCGGCGTTGGGACTGTAGCCGCCGGCGTACTCGTCGTTATCGGTGGTGTGGTACCCGGCCCGGTTGCGATAGGTGTAGCCGTCCAGCAGGACGGGGTCGAGATCATCCGGGACGAGGTTGACGTTGTCGACCTCGCCGTGCATCTTCGATCCGTTGAGAACGACCGGGATCTCCAGGTCGCCGACGACGTGCTCGACGTAGAACGCGCGGTTCCCGATGAGCCACAACGCGAAACCGGGATCCAGCCGGGGCAGCATGTCCGAGGCGACGTCGGTGAGGTCCAGCGCCCGCTGCGTGTCCGGGATCTGGTCGGACGCCTGCTTGTACAGAATGCGGATCGCGGTCTCGGCGAGCAGGCCCTTGGCCACCTCGACGGAGTCCGGGGAGGCCGAGAGCAGGTCGGAGATCCGGTGTGCGACGATCGCGTTCGCGCATCCCCACTGGCGGGCGAGTTTCTGCTGGGCGGACAGCCGCCGGACCAGGCCCGCGAAGCGCATCAGCCGCCAGCACTCGTCGTAGACGACGTAGCGCTGGACACCGTCCTGGCGCATCAGCGCGGCTTCCATCCACGCCTGCGCACACGTCATGATCAGTGCGATCATCTCGTCGGAGCCCTGGACCCGCTCGAGGTTGAGCACGGCGATCGGACGGTCGAAGTCCAGCGGGGAGGTGGTCGGGCCGTCGAAGAGCCCGCCAAGCGCGCCGTGGGTGAGCCGGCGCAGGGTCAGCGTCGCGTCCCGGGAGGAGTCGCGCAGTTCGGTCGCGGTCACCGGCAGTGCCGCGCAGTCGGCCTCCGACGGGTTCGTCATCGCGTCCAGGACGTGGGGCAGCAGCGGGGTCGCCTGCCGGTCGGTGGAGGCGCCGGTGATCTGCCGGGTCACGACGTCGAGGGCGAGGTCGACAGCGGTGTGCTCGGACGGGGTGAGCGGCACGCCCTTCGCGGTCTCGATCAACGAGGACAGCAGCGCCGACCGGGCCCGTTTGACCTCCCGGGACCAGTCCGCGTCCGCCATGCCCGGCGGCCGTGGCGGGGCGTCCAGCGGGTTGAGCCGGGTAGACAGGCCCGGGCCGATGTAGGTCGGCTCGCAGCCCAGCCGGCGGGCCAGCCTGGTGTACTCACCTTTCGGGTCGCAGGGCACGGCAGCCTGGTAGCCGAACGCGGCCCCCCGCGAGATCAGCGTCTTGAGCAGGGACGACTTGCGTGAGCCGACCGAGCCGAAGACCGCGAAGTTGGGGTTCTCGATGACCTGCTGGCGGTAGAGCTCGAACACGTCGAAGACGAAGGAGTCGCCGGACCAGACGTGGCGGCCGATGTACATGCCGGGGGTGTCCAGCCCGGCGTCCACGACGAACGGGTAGATGCCGGCGATCTGTGCGGTCGTCTCCATGTGGGCCGGCAGACGGAGCTTGTGGAAGATCCGGCCAGCGTGCGGGCCGACGAGGTGTGGTGGCTGCTCGCCGCGGCGCAACGCCATCCGAGCCCGCCGGATGGCCGCCCGTTCGGCCCGGGCGGCGGCCTGTTCGCCGCGCTGCGCCTCACGTTCGGCCCGCCGCAGGTCCTTCAGCTCACGACGGGTCTCCCGGTCGGTGCCGGCCCCCCCCGAACGGTGCAGTGTCATGAGACCCCCACGGCCAGCGGCAGAGCGGCAACGCTGAACCCCTGATCCTGTTCGCCGACAAGACGGACCATCTCCAGCCGGCTGCGGGACGCCAACGTCTCCGCCTCGCCGCACGCTTCGGCCAGGCTGTCGAGGTCGTCCGCGGAGACCGTCACGAACCCGTGGAAGCGGAAGGCGCCGAAGCCGGCGATGAGCTCCTGCTCACGGCGTTCCACCTCGGACGCTTCGGCCATGTCGCGCTGGGTGGTGACCTTGCCGACCTTGTCGCGCATCTGCTGTTCACCCAGATGCGCCATCCGGCGGCGGTTGACCGCCTTCTCGGCCTTGCGGCCAGGCATCGGCTCGACGATCAGGGATACTGTCCGCCGGCAGGTGGTCTCCATCAGCAGCGGGGCGAGGAACGCGGCCGGGGACGGCACCCGCGGCCAGCCGTTGATCCAATAGGTGGTGTGGAAGCCGGAGTCGGTGCGGTAGTGGTCCCAGYCGGCCACCGCGCGCACCGGGCCGGCGATCGCCGGGTCGACACCTGACGGCAGCCCCGCGAGCCCACCGGCCCGGTCGGAGGCCGCGCCACCACGTGCGTCGATCATCTCGATCGAGTACGGGTCGTAGGTCGTCCGGATCACCGCGGCCAGGGCGCGTGGCGGCAGCCAGCCGACCGTGTTGATCGAGGCTCTGGCCAGCGCGGCCTCCATGGTGCGCAGCTCGCCGAGCAGAACCGTGCAGGCCGCGTGGTCACCACCGCCGGCGCGTTGGATCGCCCGCCGTACGTCGCGCGCGCGGAGCTGGAACGACAGGAAGGTCTCGTGCCGCTGGGCGACCGGRCCGGCGGCGTCGATGACCTCCTGGTAGGCCTCGGCCGCCCACGAACCGTCGTGCTGCCCGCGCACTCGCCAGTGCCGTTGCAGCTGGTCCCCGGAGTCCGGCAGCGTGCGTTCCAGCCACTGGAGACGGGACAGCCGCCCGCCGCCGACGGTCAGCCCGGCGAGCAGCTCACCCCAGGCGTCCACCCTGGCCTGYTGGTCGCCGGACTCCAGCAGCGCGAACTGGCTGCCCTGCACCTGTAGGACAGCCGTGAACGTTCCCCGCCTGGTGTCCTTGACCACCGCCACGTAACGGCCGTTGCCCACCGGTACCGACAACATCACCAGGGACGACAGCGGACCGGGCAGCGCGGTCTTGGACAGATGGTCGGAGCTGTTGCCGACCCTGAACACCGCTCCGCGGAACACCRTCTCGCCCATCACCTTCTGCATCGTGAAACCGAAGAGGATCGGTACCCACTGATCGAGGTTACGGTCGTCGACGCGGACGAACGCGACGAACCCCAGCGCACCGGCCAGCGCGATCCATCCCGGGGCGAATATGACCGGCGACCGCAGCGCCCCGAGGACGCACAGCATCACGMCGACCATCAGGCCCAGCTGGGGCCAGCGCATGCCGAGCAGGATGCCGCCGCGTTCCAGCGGCCCGAAGCGGTAGCTGCGTTCGGCGACCACGCTCTACTCAGCCTCCCCCGGTACGCGTGGGGTGGATGGGCGGTCTCGGCGAGGTTACCTTGGGTGATGACCCGGCGGGTGGCAGGGCTCGGGGAACGGACTGGGAGGCGCGTGCGGAGGTGCCGGCCGGCGCCGCGACCCGGTTGCCCGTGCCGGTTGCCGACCTGGTCCGTGGCGCCGGCGAGCCAACGTCCGCGTGTTCCGCGGCGCGGGCCGCGGTCCGCGCCGGTTGCCCGCTGCCGGCCCGGCCGGCCCGGGCGACAGGCGCACCGACCCGTGTCATCGGGCCCACCCCGGTGCCGCGACGGCTGCCGGCCCTGGCCGCGGCACCGGTGCCGACCGGAGCGAGGTCACCGGTGAAGGGCCGGCCTGCGTCCACACCCGATCCGCTGCGCTGCCGGCTCTGCAGCCGCCCGCCGATACCCCGGAAGGTCTCCCGTGACGACGAGCCGAGCAGAGCGCCGGCGCCGTGGCCGAAACTCGCCGCGCCTCGCCTGCCTGCCGCGCCGACAACCTGCATGAGCTGGACGTCGGCCATCCCGATCACACGTAGCAGGGCGAACGGCGAGAACACCGCGGCAGCCATGATCACAATACCGCTGAGAATGGTCAGCGTCTGGTCCATGCCCGACCCGGTTGAGTCACCCGCGATGCTCGCACCCAGGGTGAAGATCGCGTAAATGACCGGTTTGGCAAGGATGAGCGCCGCGAGGATCTCCATGGCCCGCTTCATCCAGTCGCGGGTCGATATAGCCGGCTGCCCGGCTAGGTATAGTGGAATGAATACCGCAACCGCGATAATTGCTATTTTGCGTAGGTAGAGGACCAGGAAGAGCGCGAACGAGAACAGTGCGACCAGCAGCGACAGAACCATGTCGAGGGCGAAGTTCCCCTGCTKGGGGAGGGCCCTGAGCTGAGCGACCAGACTTGCGCCCAGAGGTGCGCCGTCGCCGAACGCCTCGGACATGCCGTCCGCGGCGGAAAGCACCATCTGCAGCAGGGTCAGCATGACGAAGGAGCCAAAAATCGCCGTACCCGTGGACGCGAGTGAGCGACCCAACAGATGCGCGTCTCCCCGGATCGCTCCGGCGATGCACGCACACATGAACAGACCCGTCACGACCAGGATAGCCACACCGAAGACAATATTGTAATTGTTGACGATGTAGTCTTTATTTAGATCGATCGCGGTCTGCTGTGCGGCAAAATTGAAGATGGATGCAGACAAGTCCGCCGCCATGTTCGCAAACGCAGAACCCACCGATTCCAGAAAGCCRTCGGTTCCATCGGAAACGGCATTCCTGATTCCGGTAAGAGGGTCGATGCTGATGGCTAGTACTTCTCTGCTGGCCAACGTCTGGGCGCTCACTCTGCTGGCCTTCCTATGTAGATGAACCTTCCGATTCCCTCGGCCGCGCGTTCAGTGAGGGATGGTCCATTCGGTCCATCTCCTGCATTGGATAGCTTCCAGTCTCCGTCTTGCCAGGTGACTGTGCAGATATCGGTACCCCAGCTTTGCTGTGGTGTAGTGATTCCTTTATTACTGTAAGATCCAACGGCGGCAGTTGACCACACGGATACTGTTACTTGATTAGAGTCGAATGATTTTACCGAGTATCCAAGAGGTCGTATATTGAATAACATGTCGGGAGAGTTGATGGAGGTAAGTCCAAGATTTTTTGCCATCGTTGAATCTGCTGAATTTATTTGATCTGCTAGTTTGTCGACTGYTTCAGGGGTAGAAATTGAGCCAAATATTTTTTTGAGCTGAGAAGCATCTCGATTGCGTCGATCAACATATGCAGAGACGTAGTTTCCGCAGGCGCTTATGGCGCCGGCTTCTGTGTGGGGGTAGCCGACGGGGATGCCGAACTCGTTGATGCGGGTTGGCATGCCTGGTATCTGTCCGGTCAGGTGCGCCGCGGGAGGCGCGGTGGTACCGCTTCCGGTCGGAGAGGTACCCGGTACCACGGTGGGAGACGTGGTATTCGACGCGGCCGATGTCGGACGGCTGTCGATACGTGGCGGGGGCTGCCCCTGGATGCTGACCGAGCGGGAGGACGGGATCGCGTAGCGTCCGATGAGGATGCCGGCCGTCACAGTCACCGCTCCGATTGCCACCAGGAGGCCGACGAGACGGCGCATGGGCCAGTCAGCCTGGTTGACCAACATCCCCTCCCTCGGTGTGACAACCTCGGACGCGACTACTCGCGAGACGACAGCGGATCCATCATCCCAATATCAGCCGTCAGGTTTCACGAGAACCGGTCAGAAGGGCTGTGGYGGAGGGTCTGGGTCGGTTCCCCGGGGTTGATCGTCTCGACGATGGCTGACCTGTCCAGCCCCTGCGGCTGATCGACGGCGCCCGACGACGCGGAGGCTCCGGTAGCGAGAAAGAAGTTGACGACGGCGGCTGTGGCACCGACGAGGAAGGCCAGCCCGAAGCCGGCGAGTACACCGCTCTTGCCGACCGCCGAGGTGCGGTCGAGGCCCATCCGCTCGCCGAGCGCCCAGGCGATTCCGCCGAGCAGCACGGAGGCTACCGCGGCGATCACCGCGTACGCGGCGAGGCCGTTGACGAGATCCTTGAGCGCGTTGATCCCGGGTGCCTTGGAGTCGTCGGGCTTGACCTCTACCTGTGCCAGGACGATCGTCGCCTGCGCGGTCACAGCATGGACGATCATCGCTGTTCCCTTCTGAACTCGGTCCGGCTCGTAGATCGTCGGATCATACGCCGGGAATCAAGCCGCGATCTTCGGAGGCGGCGGCGGTGGCGATGGTTGTGTTGTCGCTCTCATTCCTCTCGGGTTCCGCACTGTCGGGATCATCGCAGGCGTCGATGACGGTCGCGGCCAGCCGGAGAAATGCCCGCCGGCTGCGCCACCGCACCCGGGAGAAGACGATCGGCGGGCGGCCGCCGGGCAGCGAGCCCGGGCGGTGCCGGGCAGCGCCGTGGGCATGGTCGGGCAGTTCGTCGTCAAGTCGTGTGTCATACGGGATGCGCACCAGCGCATCGACCCGCCGGGCCAGTTTGGCCGCGGCCGAGCGGGTCTGCGGTGACCACCGTCCGCGGCGGACCGACACCGCGGCTACGATCACCGCTGGTCGCGGGCCTGTGCTGTGGGCGCGCAGGGCGGCCGCCCCACGGATGGCGGCGGACGTTTCGGCCAGATCGCTGGGAAGCGCCGGCACGACCAGCAGGATCACGTCCGCGTCACCGAGTGTGATCGATGCGAACTTGCTGTCCCAGTCCAGCGGGGTGTCGACGAGCACCAGCGGGTACGTCTGTTCCAGGGTGCGCAGGCCGGCCGCGAGCACCTGCGGGGTGGGCGGGCCCGGTATGCCGGCTGCCACCAGCGGAGCCGGCTGCGTCCCGGTGTCGCTGGCGGGAGCCGCAACGGCGCTGCCGGGGGCGGGGGCCGCCGTCTCGCCCGGTGTGGCTCGCCCGGCGGGCTGGGGGGCGTCGGTGGGGCGGTAGGCGGGCAGGACGTCGAAGCCCGCGGTGGCCTGGGCCGGCGTGGCTGCCCCGACGGCGTCGCCGCCGATCAGCCAGCGGATCTCCCGGGGCGGTCGTGGGGTGCCGCCACGGCGGGCCCGGTAGGAGATCGCGTCCGCGACCAGATCACTGAGCGTCACAGATGGGCGCACGCCGACGCGTTCCGCGAGTGAGGCGCCGAACTCGACCTCCGCGTCGGAGTCGCCGGTGGCCGTGACGCGTTCCAGGTCACCGGAGATGTCGAGGGCGACCACGGGCTCGGCGCGGATGCCGGCCAGGGTCATCCCGAGCATCGCCGTGACGGTGGTGCGTCCCGAACCGCCGATCAGCGAGGTGACCGCGATCCGCCGGGAGCCTTCCAGCGGCGCGGCGACCCGGTCGGCGAGGGACTCCCGAATGGGGATCTCCTCCCAGGGCGCCAGCTCGGTGGCATCGTCCCAGGGCTCCTGCCAGGGCCACAGCTCACGTCCGCCGCGGGGGCCGCGGATCGCGGGAAGCAGCGCCGACCGCCGGCCGTGTCCCGCCGGGGTGGGGCCAGCGGGGTCGTTCGCCGACGGCGGGAGGGCTGGTGCCGAAGAGCCGACAGACGGCGACTGTTCGGAGGACGGCTGTGACGACGGGCTCGGTGTTCCAGTCGGTGTGACGGCCGAGGTGGTCGCTGGCCGCACCGGTGACTGGACGTCCGGCTGGGCGGCTGCCGGTGCCGGCGTCGGTACCGCTGGGACGGCCGCCATCCGGGGAGCGTGCGCGGACGGTCGCCCCGACGGGCGGGCCGTGGCGGCGGGACGACCGCCGGATCCGGTGCCGAACGGCCGTACGGACGGCGTGTGGTCGTCGCCCGGCGTGGGTTCCTCGGCGGCTGTCTCCCGGGTGGCCGGAGTGGATGTCTCGGCACCGTCCGTGGCCGGCGTGGCCCGCCCGGCAGGGGCGTCGGAGTGGTGGACGGCTCGCGGCCGGCCGTCACCGGCGCGGGTACCGGCTGGTCCGGCGGTGGGCGTACCGGTTGGCTCCGCCGCGGCGGGGACCGCTGGCGGGTGACCACCCGCGGCCGCCTCCACGGCGCCCGGCCGGCCGGCGCCGGCCCGCCGCTCCTCGGCTCCAGCCCCAGCCCCAGCCGCTCCAGCGCTCGCGGCGTCGTCCGCGGCCGCCGCGGGTTCCCCCGCCGGCCGCGGTGGGGGAACCTCGGCGGGACCGTCGGCTCCCGACGCCGCGGATGACGGCTCGACGGCCTCGGGAGCGTCCGACGCGTCGACCGTGACCGGGGCCGTGACGGCGGGGCTGGCAGCCGCGGGATCGGTGGCAGCCGAGACAGCCGGCCCCTCGGAGTCACCGGGGGTGACCGCTGGCGGTGTGGTGGTGCTCCCGGCGTCCTGCAGCAGGAACGCTTCGGCCTGACGCGGGTCGTCCGCGTCGGCGGAGGCGTGCCCGCCCGGATCATCGCGCGACCGGCGGCGCAGACGTCTGGTGATCCGTCCGGCCCGGGTGTCCGTACCTGGCTCGACAGCGGGGGAAGATCTTGGTGGTGACGGGCTGCCGCTGGTTGTGGTTCCGGCGGCGGGTACGTCATCACGGGTCGTCGAATCCGGCCGTGGACCCGCCCCGGGGAGGCGTGTACCGATCAGCGAGACGGGACGCGCGTCACCRTCATCGCCGTAGGGCTCCCGCGACACATCGGTCACGCGCTGTCGACCTCCGTGGTATTCTCCGGCTGGTTAGTGCCTGTTACTGCTGCTTACGGTTGCTTGGCTTGAACTTCGGACGGATCGATGTAACACGAGCAGTTCAAGTATGACAAGGCTCCTTTGGGGGTCGTCAGGGTGGCTTGGGTGGGTGTAACTTCCTGCGCCGGCGGTATGTGYTCGGAGAGGGAGGCCGTCACGTGGCACAGGAGGGCGTCTCGGTGGCGGCGTTCGCGGCGGGCAGGGATCCCGCGGACGATGACGTGCTGACGGTCGACGAGCTGGTCGCGTGGCTGCGGCTGTCGGAGAGCACGGTGCTCAGGCTGCTGTCCGAACGGGAGATCCCGGCTCGCAAGGTCGGCCACCAGTGGCGGATCCGCCGCGGCCGGGTCAGGGACTGGCTGGACGGCAGGGAGTGATCTTTTCCGGCATGTCGGTCGGGCGGACGCCTTCGCGGATGCTCGTACAGGGCGCGTCCAGGTTGTGCGTGCTGGTGGCGGCGGCGCCGGTGCTGCTGTGCGGTGTGTCGGCCTGTTCGGCCGTGCGTGACGTCGTGGCCCGGGCGAGCAGCGCCCCGACCGCGACCGGGCCACCGCCGGCCGCGAGCCAGCCACCTGGTCCGCCACTTGCCACCGCCTCACCGCTGGCCTCCGCCCCGCTCGACCCCCGTGATCCCGGAAGCGTCGTGGTGGACTGCTTCACCCGCTGGCAGTCCTACGACACCCGGGCCGACAGCGGGCCGGACGCCGGTCTGCTGCGCGCCCGCACCTGCATGACCCCGGACTTCTTCGCCCAGCTCGGCGGGGAACGGGCCGCCACCGCCACCGAGGAGCCGGCACGGGGCTGGCTGGAACTGCGGGAGCTGGGCAGCCGGTCCACCGTCGAGGTGCTCGCCACCTCGCCGCTCGGCGGTGTCGACAGCACCGCCAGCGGCCGGGTCGTGCTGCTGCTCAACGTCCGGCGCACGACCGTGAGCGACCGGGTCGGCGACCGCGTCGAGACGGTGTCGAACCCGGCGCTCACCCTGCTCCGCCAGACCGACGGCACCTGGCTGGTGGCCGGCGCGGACCTGGYGAACTCCTACGGCGACGCACCGGGCCGCTGACGCCGTGTCAGGGGGGAGCGCCCGCGCCCGTCGGCGCCGGCAACGATGGATGCTCTGGAGCGGGCTGGGGCTGGCCGGCAGCATCGCCGCGTTCGTCTTCGGTGTCACGGCCATCGTCGTGATCATTGCCGGCCCCTTCATCGGGAACGACGGTTCCGACGTGCGCCGGACGATCAGGAACGCCGCCGGCATCCCGCCGGAGTACCTGCCGATGATCATCGAGGCCGCGAACAACGCCGGTTGCGCCGAGGTGTCGCCGGCGGTGCTGGCCGCCCAGCTGCACCAGGAGTCCGGTTTCAACCCGTCCGCCCGCTCCGCTGTCGGCGCGATGGGTATCGCCCAGTTCATGCCCGGGACCTGGGCGGTCCACGGCCAGGGCGACGTGTGGAACCCGGCGGACGCCATTCCCGCCGCGGCCCGTTACGACTGTGCGGTGGCCGCGGCGACGGCGTCCGTTTCGGCGGATCCACGGGAGAAGATGCTCGCGGCCTACAACGCCGGGCCGGGCGCGGTGYTCGCCTACGCCGGTGTTCCGCCGTACCCGGAGACCCGTAACTACGTCCGGACCATCCTCGCCCAGGCACAGGTCTATGGCGACGTCATCGACGCCATGGTCGCGGGCACGGTGTCGGCGGCTGCGGTGGCCCCGGTGCTGGCGTTCATGGAGAGCCAGATCGGCAAGCCCTACGTGTGGGGCGCGACCGGCCCGGACGCCTGGGACTGCTCCTCGCTGGTGCAGGCGGCGTACCAGCGGATCGGGGTGTCGCTGCCGCGGGTCACCGTGGACCAGATGCGGGCGGGCCCGCTGGTGTCCGCCGTGGATCCGCAGCCCGGTGACCTGCTGTTCATCCCCGGGGCCGACGGCACCCCCGCGGCACCGGGCCACGTCGGCATGTACGTGGGGAACGGCCGGGTGATCGCGGCGAAGGGCGCCCGCTGGGGTGTGGTCGAGTCCGCCCTGTCGGACTGGACGTCGATCGTGGCAGTCACTCGCCCGCTGGCCGCCACCTGACCGGCTGCCGCCTGATCAGCTGTCACATGGCTGGCTGCCCCGTGGCTGGTCGCCAGGTAGGCCGCCATGTATGTCACATATACCGCCGCTACATATACCGCCGCTACGTGTGCCGCCACGGATGAGGTGGGTCCGCCGTGTCCGGGCGTGTCCGCGTGGGCGCCGCCGTTCGCCCGGGTATCCCGTACAGCCTCGGCCGCCCCCACGGGCATGGTCGGGGGAGCCCGCCGGCCTCGCGGTGGGAGCGGGGCGAACATCGAACATCAATGATCATTGCGTCACGGTTCATACGCTGCCCCGTCCGATCCCGTTCGGCGTCTCATGCGACCTCGGTGACGAAATGGGACAGGCCTTCCGCGGCGTCCCCGAGCACGATGACCGCCGAGCGGACCACATAAGCGGCATCACTGGGCGTGTTCGCCAGGTAAAAGATCAGCAGTGCAAGCAGGGACAGGTGCGTCAGCTTCTTCACGGTCATGTCGAACCTCGCGGGAGACGGGGTGGACAGGCGCCGTCCACGCTCTCCGGAGCCTCCCGCCGTCCACGGTCGCCGACATGTTGACCGCTCGTTTGCGTAATCAGATAACGACTCTGGGTGTCATCTGTCCGGGAAGCAGGGCAGGTGGCGCCGTTGACGGCCACGATGCCGAACGTCCCGTCATCGCTCGACGCCGGTAGGAATCGCGCTGTCCACAAGCGGCCCGGTGCGCCCGCACAGCCGGGAGCGGGCACACCGATATGAGGCGGTGGGGGACGGTGTGGGGCCGGCCGGAACAAGGCTGGCGGGGCAGGCCGCGGTGGCGGCCGGCGCGGTATGCGTCGGTGGTGTCCGGTGGTGTCAGGAGGGTTTGAGGATGGTGGATATGAGGCCGTCCGGCCCGACCCGGCGGACGATCCCGCCGTACTGGGCGATGTAGACCGCGCCGGTGCCGTCGACGGCGATCCCGGTCGGCGCGTAGACTCGGGCCTCCCGTGCGTCTCCGCCGTCCCCGGGCTCGGTGGCGGTACGCGACCCGGCGAAGGTGCTGATCACTCCGGTGGCCGCGTCCACCAGCCGGATCACGTTGTTCGAGTAGTCGGCGATGTAGAGATCACCGTTCGGCGCGAGTGCGATCCCGTCGGGATCGCCGAGCGTCACCGCGGTTGCCGGGGAGCCGTCCCCGGCGCTGCCGACCGGCGGCGGTGAGGCAGTCGGCGTGGGCGACGCCGTGCCCGCCGTGCCGGCCGCTGGCGGTGCCGTGCCGGCGAAACGGGAGATGACGCCCTTCGGAGTGATCTTTCGGACCGTTTCCGCCTCTCCGTCGAGGATGTAGATGCTGCCGTCCCTGGCGATGACGACGTCCGTCGGAACGCTCAACAGGGCGTCGGCGGCCGGGCCGTTGTCACCCGACGTTCCGCTGGTCGACGAGCCCGCGACCGCGGCGATCCTCCCGGTGGCGACTGTGACCTTCCGTACCCGGGTGCCTTCGGAAAAGAGGACGTCGCCGTTGTCGTCGACCGCGATCCCGCGTGGTTGCGACAGTTCCGCGGCGGTTGCGGCCCCGTTGTTTCCCGTGAATCCGTCCAGCTCGGGGCCGCTGCCGGCGACCACGGAGATGCCGCCGTCCCTGGTGATCCTGAAGATCTGGCCGTCGGAGGTGCTGGTGGCGACGTAGATCACGCCGGTGGTGTCGACCGCCACGCTGCCCGGTGAGGCCAGGACCCTCCGGCGGGCGTCGGTGTCGGCCGTGGGCTGTGCGCTCGCCCCGGCCGTCGGCCTCGGTGACGGCGGGCGGGAACCAGCCAGCCACTCGACGGTCCCGGTCGGGCTGAGCGTCAGCACACGGCCAGCGCTGCCGTCCGACACGACGATGGTCCCGTCCGCGCCGACGGCGATGCCGTTCACCGACGAGAGAGCACCTGCGATGGCGGGGCCGCTGTACGCGGCCCGGCCCGGCCGCGGGCTGGAACCGCCGCGCGAGACCGTGACCAGCACGACGGCGATCAGGACGAGCACCAGGACACCGGCGCCGATCCGGTTGCGCCGCGGCCCGAACAGGGCAGCCACACGCCGTGCCCCCGAACCGCGTGCCCCCGAACCGTGCGCCTCGGGGTACTCCAGCCCGCGCTCGCCACCGCCAGCCGGCCAGCCGTCCAGTGGCCCGGGAGGTGGGGTCCGGGTGGGAGCCGTGAACGAGTTGGACGGCCGGCCGTCCGGCGGTTCCGGGCTCGGGCCTCCCCGAGGCTGTCCGGCCGGCTGCCAGGCAGCCCGGGCCGGTACCCGGCCGTCCGGCCACCCGGCCGCCGGATCCGCTGCCGAGACAGGTGGGGAGTCCGGGGTGACCAGCCGAGTCGTGTCGCCGTCCGTACCCGTGTCCGTGCCAGCGGCCGCGCCGGACGCGGACCACCACGGCCGGGTCGTCGCCGGTCGAGACTGCGCCGGTGACCGGGGCGTGGCCACCGCGTCACCTCGAGCCGCCGCGGTGACGGCGTCCGGCAGGCTGGTGGGTACCCTGCTGGCGGTCAGCCAGCCGGGGCCATAGGCGCTGGCCGCGGCCCGCGCCAGATCGATGGCGAACTCCTGGGCGGAGGAGTGCCGGGCGGGCGGGCTCTTCTCCAGCGCGCGCCCGATCACGGCGGCGACCGGCTCCGGGGCCTCCGTCAGCTGTGCGGGAGGCACGTTGAGGTGGTGGTGGAGCATCGCCGGGACACTCAGGTGCCGCTCGAACGGAGGTCGGCCGGCCAGCAACTCGTAGAGGACGAGCCCGAGGGCGTACAGGTCCGTCGCCGGGCTGAGCCGGTCACCGCTGATCTGCTCCGGCGCCATGTAACGCGGCGTGCCCACCAGCCCGGTGGTGGTGGTCGCCGTGGCCTCGAGGATCTTGGCGATGCCGAAGTCGGTCACCTTGGGCAGGCCAGCGTCGGTGAACAGCAGGTTGTCCGGCTTGACGTCCCGGTGCAGGACGCCGCGGGCGTGCGCGGCGGCCAGCGCGGTGGCGGCCGACAGCCCGATCGCGCAGGCCGCCGGCTGGTTCGACCCGCCGGGCCCGCCAGGCTCGGAAGGCCCGGTGCCGCGCCGCTGCCGGCCGTCCGGGCCGGTGGCGAACCGCTGGCGCAGGCTGCCGCCGGTCAGTTTCTCCATCACCAGCAGGCACAGGCCACCGCGTTCCACATAGTCGTAGACCCGGACGACATGGGGATGGTCGAACCCGGCGAGCAGCCGCGCCTCCACCAGGAACCGCTCGCGGACCTCCTCGGCCCCGCCGTCCTCCTCGGGCAGCACCTTGACGGCGACATCACGCTGGATCAGTTTGTGCCGGCCGGCGAAGACCACGCCGAAGCCCCCGCGGCCGAGCTCGTCACCGACGTCGTAGTCCGGTAACGCGGCCGCTACCCGTGCGCGGTCGACTGCCATGTCGTGGTCCTACTCGATTCCTCGGGGTCGCCGGCGCGCGGGAAACAGGGAAGCGAACGAAGTACACAAGCGAACGAAGTKCCTGAAGTGTACGAAGTGTGTGGAGCGCACATGGTGACACCACCGTCGGCCGCCAGCTGCCCGGATGGCCGGCGACACGCGGTAAGAAGCATGATCCGACGGTTCCCGGCCGGTCTACCCGGCCTGGGCAACGGTCGTGATGATGCCGGTGGTGCTGACGCGCCGGACGCGGTCGTTCTTGTCGTCGGCGATGTAGAGGTTGCCGGCGCCGTCGACGGTGACGCCGGTCGGGCTGGACAGCTGCGCCCGGATCGCCGCCGCGCCGTCCCCGGCCGAGCCCGCAGTCCCGTTGCCGGCGACAGTGGTGATCACGCCGTTGGTGGCCACCCGCCGGATGCGCTCGTTGCTGTAGTCGGCGATGTAGAGGACGCCGTCCGGGCTGAGGGCGACGCTGGGGACGCGCAGCTGGGCCGCGGTGGCCGGGCCGCCGTCCCCGCCGTAGCCGGAGGTGCCGTTCCCGGCGACGGTCGTGATGACGCCGTTGGGGCTGACCTTGCGGATCCGCGCGTTGCCGAGCTCGGATATGTAGAGGGTGCCGTCGGCGGCCACTGCCAGGTTGTTGGGATTTTTGATCTGGGCCTGGAGGGCCGGGCCGCCGTCGCCGGAGAAGCCGGCCGTGCCGGTGCCGGCGATCGTCGTGATGATTCCCAGCGGGTCGATCTTCCGGATGCGCTGGTTCTCGTAGTCGGAGATGTAGATCGAGCCGTCTGTGGCGACCGCCAGCCCGTAGGGCTCGTTGAGCTGGGCCGCCGTGGCCGGGGCGCCGTCGCCGGAGAAGCCGGCGGTGCCGGTGCCGGCGATCGTCGTGATGATTCCCAGCGGGTCGATCTTCCGGATGCGGTGGTTGTGCGAGTCGCTGATGTAGACGTTGCCGTCCGAGTCGACGGCCGTCGTGGCCGGGCTGTTCAGCTCCGCCTGGGTGGCCGGGCCGCCRTCGCCGCCGAAGCCCGCGTTGCCGGTGCCGGTGCCGGCGACGGTGACCACGGTCCCGTCCGGCTGGATCTTACGTACCTGGTGGCTGGTCCAGTCGGTGATGTAGAGCGCGCCCGCCCGGTCGATCGTGACGTCGTACGCGTCCAGGTCGGGCAGGGTCAGCGCCGTGCCCGAGTAGGCGGTGCCCGGCACGAACAGCGCGGAGTGGGCCGGAGTGCCCCCGCCTCTGGTCACCACCAGCGTGATACCGACGCTCAGCGCGGCGACCACCGTGAACACGACGCCTGTGATCAACCACATCCGACGGCGGGACGGCCGCCGCTGCCCTGCCGGCCATCCCGGGCCGGGTACCGCGGGTGGCTGCGCGCCCGCGGGCACCCGTCCGTCCTGCGGCCCGGAGGGCCCGCCGCCGGGAGCGAACGGGTTGGGCTGCCACCAGTCCGTACCGGACCGGCCCGGCGGCGGTCCACCGGCCGGCTGGGCCGGCGGCGGGTACCCGGCTGGCGGCACCCAGTGGGGGGCCTGGGGTCCGGGGGCGGCCCGGCCGTCGTACGGAGGCGGATACGCCTGCGCCGCCTGGGGCTGCTGCGGCCCGGACCATCCCGGTTGCGGCTGCGGCCATCCCGGCTGTGGTTGTGCCTGTGGCCCGGACCATCCTGGCTGCGGCTGCGGCTGCGGCTGCGGCTGCGGCTGCGGCTGCGGCTGCGCGCCAGCCGGCCACGGCCGCGGCGGCTGCTGGGGCCCGGATCCCGGCGTTGCGGGCTGTCGGGGCTGTGCCTGGGCACCCTGAGCGGACGGATTCGACCCGGACACCTGACCCAGCGCCGCGTGCCGCACCTCGTCGTCCACCCGCACCTTGATGCCGCTGCGGGTGAGCCAGCTCGGACCGAACGAGCCCGCGGCGGCCTGGGCGAGATCAAGGGCGAATTCGGTGGCGCCGCCGAAGCGGGCGGCGGGTTCCTTGGCCAGCACGCGCATGATGACCGCGTTGATGGCGGCGGGTATGCCCTCGAGCGGAAGCGGGGTGACGTTGAGATGGTGGTTGACGAGCTCGCCCACGGACAGGGAACGGCCGAAAAGAGGCCGTTGAGCGAGTAATTCGTAGAGCACCCCGCCGAGCGCGTAGAGATCGGTGGAGGCGTGCAGCCGCCCTCCGGTGATCTGCTCGGGGGCCATGTAACGCGGCGTCCCGAGAATCCCGCTGGCGGTCGTCTCGGTGCCCTCGAAAATCTTCGCGACGCCGAAGTCGGTGACCTTCAGCAGCCCGTCGGAGGCGAACATCATGTTGTCGGGCTTGATGTCCCGGTGCAGGACGTTGTGGGCGTGCGCGGCCTGCAGCGCCGCCGCGGCCGCCAGGCCCAGCGCGCAGGTGGCCTCCGGGGAGATCGGGCCGGTCGCCAGCCGCTGGCGCAGGGTGCCGCCGGGGAGCAGTTCCATGACGAGCAGACAGCTGCCCCGATGCTCGATGTAGTCATGGATGCGCACGATGTGCGGGTGGTCGAGTTCGGCCAGGACGCGGGCCTCGGCGAGGAAGCGGGCCCGCAAGTCCGCGTCGTTGGCCGTGTCGAGCAGCACCTTGATCGCGACGTTGCGGCCGATCAGCCGATGACGGCCGCCGAGGACCAGCCCGTAGCCACCGCGGCCGAGTTCGCCTTCGACCTGGTAGCCGGGGAGAGCGGCCTCCACCAGCGAGCGATCAATCAACAAAGGTCAGTTCCGTCCGCCACCGTATGGACAGCCATTCCCGCATCCGTGTCGGAGCCGCAAAACAGTCGTGAGTGTACGACCGTCACCGTCCGCCGATCCCGTCGCGGGTCACAACCGACGCTGACAGATGGGTGACACAGATCATAGCCAGTGACAGCCGGTCACGTTCATGATCTATTCGCATTCACAGTGTCACATCGACTGGTGGGCGGCCTGTGCCGGTTCCCGGCGGTACCGCGCCGTCGCGGCGGCCCGCCGGGTGACGCGCGCGGTGACCTGCTGGGCATGCGGTGACGTGGACCCGGCGCGGGGGCATGCAGCATCGTGGGCATGTCGCAGCCGCGCCCGCGCCCGCAGCCGTCCAACCGGGAGGTTCCCGAAGATCATGTCGTCCATCGAGCCGTCCCCTGGTGCTGTCCAGCACGATTCCCTGATAACCGGCACGCCGGAATGGGCGGCGCTCGAGAAGCACCACGCTGAGCTTGCCGGTGTCCATCTGCGCGGCCTGTTCGACGACGACCCGCGTCGGGGCGAGACGTTCACCGCGGCGGCCGACGGCCTCCACCTCGACTTCTCCAAGAACAGAATCACCGCCCGGACGGTGGAGCTGCTGGTCGCCCTGGCCGAACGGGCCCGGCTGCGGGAGCAGATCGAAGCCATGTTCACCGGCCAGCGGATCAACACGACCGAGGGCAGGGCGGTGCTCCATGTCGCGCTGCGCGCCCCCGCGGACGCCGTCATCGAGGTGGACGGCGTGAACGTGGTGCCCGCGGTGCACGCCGTGCTCCAGCGGATGTCCGCGTTCGCCGACAAGGTCCGTTCCGGGGTCTGGCGGGGCGCCACCGGAAAGCACATCCGGACGGTCGTGAACATCGGGATCGGCGGCTCGGACCTCGGCCCGGCCATGGCGTACGACGCGCTGCTGGACTACTCCGACCGGTCGATACGGTTCCGCTTCGTCTCCAACGTCGACGGCACCGACATCTGGGAGGYGACCCACGACCTCGACCCGGCCGAGACGCTGTTCGTCGTCTCGTCCAAGACGTTCACCACCCTGGAGACGCTCGCGAACGCCCGCACCGCCCGCGCCTGGGTGACCGACGCGCTCGGGCCGGACGCCGTCCCGTTCCACTTCGTGGCGGTGTCGACGAACACGGCGGAGGTGACCGGGTTCGGTATCGACAGCGCCAACATGTTCGAGTTCTGGGACTGGGTCGGTGGGCGGTACTCGGTGGACTCCGCGATCGGCCTCTCCCTGATGCTGGCGATCGGGCCGGAGCACTTCCGTGACCTGCTCGCCGGGTTCCACGCGATGGACGTCCACTTCCGGACGGCTCCGTTCGACCGGAACCTGCCGGTGCTGCTGGGGCTGCTCGGCCTGTGGTACCGGGACTTCTTCGGCGCGCAGACCCATGCCGTGCTGCCCTACAGCCACTATCTGGGACGGTTCCCGGCATACCTTCAGCAGCTCGACATGGAGAGYAACGGCAAGTCCGTGGACCGCTCCGGCCGGCCGGTGTCCRCGCCCACCGGCCCGGTGGTGTGGGGCACGCCCGGGACCAACGGCCAGCACGCCTACTTCCAGCTCATCCACCAGGGCACCGCGCTGGTCCCGGCCGACTTCATCGGCTTCGTCCACCCGAACCACGACGTGCGGACAGGTCGGGGCGGGGGGACGGACCACCACGTCCTGCTGATGGCGAACTTCTTCGCCCAGACCGAGGCGCTCGCCTTCGGCCGCAGCGCCGAACAGGTCGCCGCCGAAGGGGTCGACCCCGCCCTCGTCCCGCACCGGACGTTCCCGGGGAACCGGCCGACCAACACGATTCTCGCGGACCGGCTGACGCCGTTCACCCTCGGCCAGCTCATCGCCCTGTACGAGCACAAGGTCTTCACCCAGGGCGTGCTCTGGGACATCAACAGTTTCGACCAGTGGGGGGTGGAGCTCGGCAAACTGCTGGCACAGCGCATCATTCCGGAACTGTCGGCGGATACCACGGACGGTGACGATCTCGCCGAGGCCGCCGATGCCGGACGGCTGGCCCACGACAGTTCCACCAACAGCCTCATTCGCCGCTTTCGCGAGGCCCGACGCGCCCCGCGGTGACCCCGGTGCCGGCCCGCGGCGCTGGCCTGGTGACCGTCAGGACCCGCCCGCTGGCCGCCCGGCAGCTCCCACCGGGCCCGCGCCCCGTGGGAGTCGGAATCTTTGGTCACGCTCGGTAGTATCGTTGTGTCGAGTGTGTGTATCTCGTGGCTCGGGGAAAGACCACGGCTGTTGACGATTCTCATCCGGTCTCATCCGGAGGTGTGGCAACGGGTGACAGTGGCGGGGAACCGGCGGTATCACCGGGGGGCAAAAGCATGCAGGTGCAGGCCGGTCGGCTGCGGATGTCGGTGACGCAGTCCGAGTGCGAAGTGATCATCGTACTCGACGGCGAGCTCGACACCCGTGGCCGGTTGCGATTCCGTCAGCAGATCCACGAGCTGCTCGGCCGTGGCGGCACCGACGTGGTGGTGGACGTCGATGGTCTGAGCGCCATTGACATCGCGGGGATGGCCGCGCTCCTGCGGGCCGACCTGCTGTTGCGCGGGGTCCACTCGACCGTGCGGATCCGGGGGGCGTCCCCGGCGTTCATGGCGTTGTTGCGTTCCACCGGCCTGACCGGCCGGCTGCAGGTCGAGCCCGGGCCGCGACGGCCGGCCACCGGGACGCCCAGAGCCACCGCCACCAGCTCCGCGCGCTGATCAGCCCGCGGCCCGTCAGCGGCTCCGCGCCACGCTGACCGGCGTCATCTTTTCCACGCATCCTTCTCACCAGCCCCGGCGCATGCCGGGGCTGGTGACGTCGGGCTGTCGGTCAGGGGCGGACGGCGTGTCGGGACACGATCAGCCGCAGAAGCCGGGCCGGGGGCGGTCCGGTCTCCTCAACCACCCCGACGCAGGTGTCGTCCAGGTCCGGGACGGCCCGCAGCGCCGGCCGTCGCACCCGTTCGATCATTTGTTCCACCCGCTGCATGGCCAGCATGCCGACCATCAGCAGGAGTGGAAATCCCAGTACAACCGCCACCGATCCGGCCACCGTGCCCCCCGGCCTTCGTCGACAACACGGAAAGTTCTGATCTAATCCCTTTCCGTTATCTCGCCATCGGTTTTACCCATGGTCGCAGGGCATTCACTTCCTGCCGCCGACTTCGTACATAGGGGGTGAGTGACGCCGCGGACGCCGGACGGCGGCGGCTGACGGCGGTATCATTACCGGGCCCAGCCGGGCGCCGACTGTAAAGCGGTGCCTGTCACCATGTCTGTCATGCCGAGGTCCGCCGTGACGCAGTCGGCCGGCTCGGGGGGCCCGCCGCTAAGCGGGCCCCGCAACAGGCCCTGGCCGGTTGGACGGGCCATGCCAAGCGACGCCGAGCTGTGGACGCGGACGCGGATGCTGATCGAGCAGATCGAGGTCGCCCAGGCGGAGATCGTCCTGCACCGAGCGGCCTACGAGCGAGCCAGCGAGGAGGAGGCGGCCGACCGCCCGTGGCTGCGCAGCCCGGTGGAACGTCTCACGATCGCCCGGATCGCCCGTGCGCTGGCCGCGGAGCTGGCCGCGGTGGAACGCTTCCGGGTGTGGGCCGAGGAGCTCTACTACCTGCAGGAAGAGGCCCGTGCCCGCGGGCACGGGGCCACGCCCGGCAGCCCGGACGACCCGGCAGGCGGTGGCCGGCGGCCGGCGGGGTTCTAGAACCGCCCGCGACCAGATGAGCGAGCGGACGGACGGACCGCCAGGGGCCGGCCGGCTGAACGGCCGGGGGACCGGGCCCGGACAGACGGGCCGGGCCTCAGGTGGCGGCAGCGACAGCGGCGGAGGTGGGCGAAGGCCTCAGACCGAAGGGCCCGGCAGGCAGAGGCRCCAGCGGCCGGCAAAGGCAGAGGAGGCCCTCCGGACGGGGCCCTCAGACGGAGGCGGTGAGGTTCTCCGACAGTCGGCGGGCCTGCGCCGCCCCGGTGAGATTGCCCTTCTTCTCGTAGCAGGCGACCGCGGCGTCGACCTTCGGCCGGACCAGGTCGGTCTGCCCGGTCCGGTGGAGCACCWCGGCGTAGGTCAGCCAGGCCTGCGCCTGCCCGTCCCAGTCGTCGGTCCGGCCGGCGAGATCGCAGGCGGCCTCGGCGAACCGCACGGCCTCGACCTCCCGGTCCCGGCCCCGCATCGCGAGCAGCTTGGCGTGCACCCCGCACCAGCCCGCCTGAGCGGGCACCTGGTCGCCGGCGGCGGCGTCGCGGGAGCGCGACACGTAGGTGGCTGCCTCGTCCAGGCGCCCGAGCTTGACCAGGACGTCGGCGAGGGCCGCGGCGCGGGTGGCCAGATGTGCGCGCTCGCCCATCCGGGCCAGCCGGCGGCAGCTGCGCCGCAGCTCGTGCTCGGCCGTGTCGAGGTCGTCGGTGAGCAGGGCGATCCGGGCGACGACGAAACCCCCGTACAGCGGGTCCCCGCGGGGGCTGCGCACGTCCCAGTCGATCGCTTCGGCCCTGATCAGGTGCTCCATGCCGGCGTCGACGTCCCCGGCCATCGTGTGCAGCAGCGCCAGTTGGGCGAGCAGGGACCGGCGCAGGCCGCGGTCGTCGCCGACACCGGCCAGCGCCCGCTGCGCGCGTTCGATCGACTCGCCGACCGGCCGGGGGGCCAGGCTGAGCAGGTGGACGAGGTCCCGTCTGGTCGTCTGGGCGTCGCGCAGCACCCCGGACTCCTCGGCGTGCCGGACGGCGGCCTGCATCGCCCGTTCCGCCAGGGCGTAGCAGCCGGCCGCCATGTAGGCGGCGGCCTGGCCACGGCAGGCGAGCGCGGCGCCGACCTCGTCCCCGCTCTGCACGAAGATCGGTAATGCCCGGGTCGCCTCGCCGAGGGTTTCGGCGACCAGTCCCTCCGGGCTGGTGGCGAACATCAGCCGCAGATGGGCGAGGCGGGCGTGGGCGCGCAGGCCCGCCTCGCCGATCCGGGTGGCCCGGTCGGTTGCCTGGCGCAGCATGCGTTCGGCGTCGCTGAAGCGGCCGAAGGAGTACAGCGCCCAGCCAAGGTCGATCTCGGCGCGTATTCGCAGCGGGTCTGTCACTGGAAGTAGTTTGACCGCCCGCTTGAGAAGCCCGGCCGCCCCCGTCTCGTCGCCCTGGCGGACCCGGTCGGCGGCCTCGATCAGGCAGGTGGCGGCCTGCCGTCCCAGCTCCTCGGTCTCGGCGTCACGCAGCCCGAGCTCGACCCGGTACCGGTAGGCCTGCTCCAGGTGATAGCCGACGAGCTCGTCGTGCTCACCGGGCCGCCCGGCCATCCGGGTCTGCAGCCAGCTCGCGTATCCCTGGTGCAGGTCCGCCCGCTGCCGCTTCGACGTCGCCTGGTAGGCGCTGTCACGCAGCAGGACGTGCAGGAACCGGAACGCCTCCACCCCGGGCAGGTCCGACCGGTCGGGATGGACGAGCTCCTTGCGGACCAGCGACAGGCAGTGCTCGGCGACCGCCGCCCGGTCCGCCGGGGCGGACAGCTCCACCACCGCGTCCAGGTAGAAACGCTGGCCGACCACGGCGGCGCGCTCCAGGACCCGCCGTTCGTGGATGTTGAGCCGGTCGAGCCGGGCGGCGAGCAGCGCGGAGATCGTCGGGGCGACCTGGACCGAGCCCAGGTTGCCGGTGGCGATCCAGCGGTCGCCCTCGCGGCGCAGCAGCCCGTCGTCGACGAGGGCCGCCAGCGTCTGCTCGACGAACAGCGGGTTGCCCGCGGCCGAGTCGGTGATGCGCGCGACCAGCGCCGGGTCGAGGTCGTTCGAGCCCATCAGGGTGCGGATCAGGCGCTGGCAGCGCTCCTCGCTCAGCGGCTGCAGCAGCATGGACGTGGCGTTGAGCTTGCCGCCGCCCCACGTCCGGCGTTCCTCGAGCAGCTCCGGCCTGGCCAGGCACAGCAGCAGGATCGGCGCTTCCCGGGACCAGTCGGCGACGTGTTCGATCAGGTCCAGCAGGGTCGGCTCGGCCCAGTGCACGTCGTCGAACCAGACGATCAGCGGACGTTTCTCGGCGAGCGCGGCGAGGAAGGTCCGTACCGCCCAGAAGCTCTCCTGCGCGCCGACCTCGGCGCCGCCGAGCCCGACCAGGGGCGCCAGCCCGTCCACCACGGCGGCGGCGTCCCCGGTGACGCCGCTGGTGACGTTACCGACATCCTCCAGCAGCTCGCGCAGGCGGCGGCGGCCCTCGGGCGCGCTCTCGTCGGCGGACATCCCGGTCGCCTGCCGGACCATCTCCATCAGCGGCCAGTAGGTGATGCCCTCGCCATAGGACAGGCAACGCCCGGYGAGCACCGTCGCCCGCGACGCCGCCGCCTCGCAGAACTCCCGGACCATCCGGGACTTCCCGATACCGGCCGGGCCGAGCAGGGTGAACAGGTGGCAGGTGCGTTCCTCGATCACCTGCTCGAGGGCGTCGTCGAGGCGGCGGCGTTCCCGGTCCCGGCCGATCACGGGGGCGGCGAAGCCCTCGGGCGCGAACCGCGCCCCCGGCCCGATCCCGGGGTGGGCCAGGTCGATCAGACGGTGGGCCCGCAGCGGTGCCTTCTTGCCCTGGACGACCAGCGGCCCGACCGGTTCGGCGCGCACGTGCGGCCGGATCAGCCGCAGGGTGGCGTCCGCGATGAAGATCTGGCCGGGGGTGGCGGCCTCCTCCAGCCGGGACGCGACGTTGACGGCGTCCCCGGTGATGCCGCCGCCCGTCCCCGGCCCGCCGACGGTGACCTCGCCGGTGTTGATGCCGATGCGGATGCGGAAGCGGAACCCCCAGTCACGTTCCAGGTCGGCGTTGAGCACGTCCATGCTGGCGCGGATCCCGCATGCGGCGCGGGCGGCCCGCAGCGCGTCGTCCTCGTGCAGGACGGGGATGCCGAAGACGGCGAACACGGCGTCCCCGATGAACTTCTCGACGCTGCCCCCGTGCGAGGAGATCACCTCGCGGGCGGCGCTGAAGAACCGCCACATGACCTGTTGCAGCGGCTCGGAGTCGATCTGCTCACCGATGGCCGTGTAGCCGGTGACGTCGCAGAACAGGATCGTGACGGTCTTGCGGGCGCCGATCCCGAACGTGGGCTGGGGAGTACCACAGGAGAAGCAGAAGCGTGCTTCCTCCTGATTGGCCTTTCCGCATGTCGGGCAGGCGACCATGTGCCGGATCGTAGGCCGGAGAACCGTCGTACGGGACAGGATGGCGATGTCAGTCGTTTCCGGTGATCGTGATCTGTCCCACAGTGGCAAGGGATGCGTCCCGACCCGGTCACGCCTGGTTCATGCTAGTCGGGAATCCCGGCCGGCGCCCGCCGGATCGATCGTGTTTCCCGTCCGCCGCCGTGCCCTGCCGGCCGATGCTCAGGCCATCTCCGGTTCATCCCCTGTCCATCTCCGATCGATCGTTGGTCGATCGTCGACCGCGGGCGGCGCCCGGCCGGCCACCCGCATCAACCAACATCCGGCTGACACGGCCTAAGCTGGACGGTGTGGCGGCTGGACATGCAGGACACGGGTGTCTATGGGCCAATGCCGCAACCCGTGCCCGAAGCGTGGCAGGTGCCGTCGCGGCGGTCGGGCTGACGGCGCTCCTGYTGGCCGGCTGCGGGTCGTCCGGGAGCGACATCGAAATGTCCGCGCCACGGGCCTCGGCCACGGGCTCCCCGGGCGGGCCGAGTGAGCGCTCCGGGCCGCCGCCGGCCGCGACCGGCAGGACGGACACCGCATCCCCGGGCACGCAGGCCGCCCCGGGCACGCAGGCATCTCCGGGAGCGTCCGATCCCGCCGCGCCGGGCGACGTCCCCGACACCCTGCTGGATCCTGACTCGTCGTACTGGCCGCCCGCGGTGTTCGTGGGCCAGCCGTGCGTACCCGCACGCGACATCGCCCCACGACAGGCCATCAACGGGCTGATCCTGTACTGCCAGCAGACGGACCCGGGCCAGCCGCGCTGGGGGCTGGCCAGCCCGCCGCCGCCCGACCCGGCCGCTCCCGTGCCGAACGCCGAATGCACCGTCACCGACACCGGCCAGGTTGTCCAGGGGGCCAACGGGCGTCCCGTGATCTGCCTGCGCGATCCCGACGGCAACCTGCGCTGGGGGGACGTCTCGTAGGCCGTCTCCGGCGGATCGTCGTCCACCCCGGGCGAGTACGTATCCGGGACGGTTTTCCAGGTGGCCGGCCGGGTCTCGGAAGCCGCGGTGAAGGAACCGCGGCGGAATCCGGGCACGGGAGAAGAACGATCGTTTTCTCCGGTGATGGCGCGGGAGCCTTCCCGTCGCGGAGTCAGGCGCCATAGAGCGCCACAGAGCCGGACGCCTTTCCGTCGCGTCCGTCGCGTCCACGCGGAAAGTTTCGCCGCGCCATGTCATTCGCTACGCAATGTCATGGGTCTGGCTCGCTCCGGCTCGTTGTTCCGAGTTCCACGCATCTGTACCAAGGATGGTTACCGGCGGGTAGCATGGGTATGAGTTACTGGCCAGTAGGAGTACGCCGGCCCCATCGGTGAGCACCGAGGCCGGCTCTTCCCCGGGAGACAGCCATGGGGCACTACAAGAGCAACCTCCGCGACATCGAGTTCAACCTGTTCGAGGTGCTGGGTGTCGACAACACGCTCGGGCACGGCCCGTTCGCCGACATGGATCGCGACACGGCCCACGAAGTACTCGCCGAACTCGACAGACTGGCCACCGGCCCGATTGCCGAGTCGTTCGCGGACGCCGACCGCAACCCGCCGGTCTTCGACGCCAGCTCCGGCAGCGTCACCCTGCCGGAGTCGTTCAAGAAGTCCTACGCCCAGCTCATGGAAGGCCAGTGGTGGCGGCTGTTCGTGCCGCCGCACCTCGGGGGGATGGGCGCGCCGCCCTCGGTCGCCTGGGCCGCCTCGGAGCTGGTCCTCGGGGCCAATCCGGCGGTGTTCATGTACATGAGCGGGCCCACCTTCGCGGCGATTCTCGACCGGCTCGGCACCGCCGAGCAGAAGAACCTCGCCCGGCTGGCGATCGAACGCCAGTGGGGCGCGACCATGGTCCTTACCGAGCCCGACGCCGGCTCGGACGTGGGCGCCGGGCGCACCAGAGCGGTACCTCAGCCCGACGGCAGCTGGCACATCGAGGGCGTGAAGCGTTTCATCACCAACGGTGACTGGGACGTACCGGAGAACATCTTCCACCTCACCCTGGCCCGGCCGGTCGGCCACGGGCCGGGCACCAAGGGCCTGTCCATGTTCCTGGTGCCGAAGTTCCTGGTGGACCCGAACACCGGCGAGCCCCGCGAGCGCAACGGCGTCCACGTCTCCAACGTCGAGAAGAAGATGGGGCTGAAGGTCTCCGCCACCTGCGAACTGCGCTACGGCGAGAAGCAGCCCGCGGTCGGCTGGCTGGTCGGCGACGTCCACGACGGCATTGCCCAGATGTTCGAGGTCATCGAGTACGCCCGGATGATGGTGGGCACCAAGGCCATCGCGACACTGTCCACCGGCTATCTCAACGCGCTCGAGTTCGCTCGGACCCGGGTCCAGGGCGCCGACCTGACCCGGCTGCTGGACAAGACCGCGCCGCGCGTCACGGTCATCCACCACCCGGACGTCCGGCGGATGCTGATGGTGCAGAAGGCGTACGCGGAAGGCATGCGGGCGCTCGTCCTGTACACCGCCACGATCCAGGACAGGGTCGCCCTGGCACATGCGGCGGGTACCCGGGACGAACTCGCCGAACGGCTCAACGACCTGCTGCTGCCCATCGTCAAGGGCGTCGGCTCGGAACGGTCCTACGAGCTGCTCGCGACGTCCCTGCAGGTCCTCGGCGGCTCCGGCTACCTGCAGGACTATCCGATCGAGCAGTACATCCGGGACGCCAAGATCGAYACCCTGTACGAGGGCACCACGTCCATTCAGGGGCAGGACTTCTTCTTCCGCAAGATCGTGCGGGACCGGAGCACGGCGCTGGGCGCGCTGCTCGGCGAGATCCAGGCGTTCGCCAAGGGCGACGCCGGCGACGGCTCGTTGCGGCGCGAACGGGAGGTCCTCGGCGTCGCGCTGGACAACGTCCAGTCGATGGTCGGCACACTGGTCGGTTTTCTCACCAGCGTGGCGGAGGATCCCCRCAACGTGTACAAGGTCGGCCTCAACACCACCCGGCTGCTGATGAGCGTCGGCGACCTCGTCATCGGCTGGCTGCTGCTGCGCCAGGCCGAGGTCGCGGAGAACGCGTTGGCCGCGCGGGGGGCGGCGGGGATCCTGTCAGCCAAGGAGCAGGCCTTTTACGTGGGCAAGGTGTCCGCGGCCCGCTGGTTCGCCGCGAACGTGCTGCCCGAACTGTCCGCCCGGCTCGGCGTCCTGGCGGCCACCGACCTCGACCTGATGGACCTCCCCGAGGAGGCGTTCTAATAGCCAGCAGACTGGTATCTGGTATCTGGTAGCTCTGGGTAGCTGCCTGTTAGGAAGGTGGCGCGGGCAAGTGCCCCGTCCGCGCCACCGGACCCGTGCCCGCGTCGCCTGCCCGGATCCGGCGTGCCGGGCCGGGTAGGCCCGGCGGAGTCCCGGGGCCCGGGACTGGTCCTGGGCCGTCTGACGGTAGATCCTCGACCGGGGACGGCCCCGGTGCGTGCCGGATGCGCCCTGGGACGTGCCTAGGACGTACGCAGCGGCGGGAACGCCTGGTCCAGTTCGTTGCGCATGTCCCGTTTGAGCAGGTCATCGGCCTCGGAGGCGCCCTGCCCCTCCAGGAGGAACCGGGCGACCCGCAGCGTCAGGTCGACCCGTTCGGCAAGGTTGAGAGCGCCGTTGAAACGTCCGCTGGAGYCTGCGGAGGTCAGGACCTTGGCGACGAACTCGTCCGCCGCCTGCAGTGCCTCCACGCGCGTCATGCGTTCCACCCCTTTGTGCCGGAAGCCGTACCGGAAGCCCTAAGCAAGGCRCAACCGTACCAGGCAAGCTTCTTCCTCCGTTGTCCACCCCATCCCACGCGCTTTGCCTCGGTTGGGATTTCTACTCGATCTGTTGTGTTCACGCCGGCGGGTACCCTCGAAGGTCCAACCCGTCTGCCTGCTCGTGGCAAATAGTAATTATTTGATGACAAATGATTACCGGCTGCTGTCCTGGTGGGCTGCCCGTGTCCTCGTCGGTAGGTCAGTTCCAGGCAAGGGTCACGGTCGGGTCGGTGAGCATCCGGGCGACGTCCGCAAGCACCCTGGAGCCAAGTTCGYCGTCGACGATCCGGTGGTCGAAGGTGAGGGCGAGCTGCGCCACCGTCCGGACGGCCAGTTCGCCCTCGTGCACCCAGGGCATCGGACGGATCGCCCCCAGCGCGAGGATCGCCGCTTCCGGCGGGTTGAGGATGGGGGTTCCGATGTCGATGCCGAACACCCCGACGTTGGTGATCGTGATCGTCCCGCCGCGCAGCGCCTCCGGTGTGGTCTTTCCGCCGCGGGCGGTGACGGTCAGCTCGTGCAGCGCGTGCGCGAGCTCGACGAGGCTCATTCGGTCCGCGTCCGCGATGTTCGGTACGACGAGCCCGCGCGGCGAGGCCACCGCGATCCCGAGGTTGACGTACCCGTGGACGGCGATCCGCGCGGGCTCGTCGCCGACCGCGTCCTCCCAGCGGGAATTGATCATTGGTTGGCGGCCGACGGCCGTCAGCAGCGCCTTGGCGACGAACAGCAGCGGGGTCACCCTGACGTCGGCGAACTCGGGCAGCGCGGCCAGCCGGTCGCGGGCCGCCATCGTCTCGGTGACGTCCACGCTCACGAACTCGGTGGCCTGCGGCGCGTTCGCCACGCTGGACACCATCGCCTGCGCGGTCGCCCGCCGGACGCCCGTCACCGGGATGCGGCGGACCCGCTCCTGGTCGGTGTCGTGGCCGTTCGCGAACGTCCGGGCCGCCTCGACGTCGGCGCGGCTGATCGTCCCGTGCGGCCCGGTGCCGACGACCGTGCCCAGGTCGACACCGAGGTCGCGGGCGAGCTTGCGCACCGGTGGTTTCGCGAGCACGGCGACGGCCTGGGCCGACCGCCGCGGCCCGGCGGGGCTGTCGACCGGCCGCGGGCTGCCGGGTCGGCCAGCGGGCTGCGCCGACCCGCGTGTCGCGGGCCAGCCGGCCACCGCCGTCGAGGCTGCCCCGTCCGTCCTGCCTGCCGAGGCCTGGCGCCTGTCTGCCGGGTCCTGGCGCGAGCTTCGGCGCGAGGCCCGCCGGGACACCCCGGACGCCCCGCGCGGACCGTACCCGACCAGCACGGGCATCCGCTCGTCGCCCCGCTCGTCCGAACCGGACGCGGCGGGACCGGGCGGGTGGCCGGCTGCGGGATCCGGGCTGGACGCGGCCACCGGCGCCGGACCGCGCCGCCGGCCCTTCGCGGCACCCGGACCGGCCGTGACGGGGCTGGCGCCGCCTGCCGTGGCGTCCGCGCCAGCCGTCCTGTGAGTGCCGTTGGCGCTGGATTCGGCGCTGTCGGTGGCGGCGTCCACAGTTTTGGTTCCGCTGCCGGTTTCGCCGCCGGCGCCGGTGTCGATGGTCACCAGTGGCTGCCCCACCTCGACCGTGTCGCCCGGCTCGGCGTGCCGGACGGCCAGCACGCCCGTGAACGGGGAGGGCACCTCCACCAGCGCCTTGGCGGTCTCCACCTCGGCGATCGGCTGGTTGACGGCGACGTGCTCACCCACCTCCACCAGCCATCGGACGATCTCGGCGTCGGGCAGGCCCTCACCCAGGTCGGGGAGCCGGAACTGCGCACGTGACACGGTGACCTCCAACTGGTGACCGGGGACAACCGATGACCGGGAACGGCCGATGACCGGCACCCGGTCCTGCGGCATCACGAAGGCTCTTGAACATCTCGCTGTCGGCGGGCGGCCGGTACGGGTAGATACGGGTCGGTAGGGGTCGATACGGGTCAGCAGATGCCGGTCAGTAGCTGAACGATCGGTCCACGGCGTCGAGCACCCGGTCGACGTCTGGCAGGTAGTGCTCCTCCAGACGAGATGGCGGATACGGGGTGTCGTATCCCGTGACACGTAGCACTGGGGCTTCCAGCGAGTAGAACGCCTTCTCGGTGACCCGCGCGGCGATCTCCGCGGACAGGGACACGTTCGACGGCGCCTCGTGCACCACCACCAGCCGCCCGGTCCGCCGGACGGACGCGAACACGGGCGACAGGTCGAGCGGGGACAGTGTGCGCAGGTCGATCACCTCGAGCGCGCGCCCCTCCTCGGCCATGACGGCGGCCGCGTCCAGGCAGGTCCGCACCATCGGGCCGTAGGCGACCAGCGTCGCGTCGTCCCCGGGGCGCACGACCCGGCTGACGTGCAGCGGAGCGGCCGCCGACAGCGGCAGGCCGGTGGTGACCTCGGCCTTGTCCCAGTAGCGGCGCTTGGGCTCAAAAAAGATCACCGGGTCGTCCGTGGCGACGGCCTGGCGGATCATCGTGTGGGCRTCGACCGGGTTGGAGCAGGCCACCACCTTCAGCCCGGCGGTGTGGCAGAAATATGCCTCTGGTGACTCACTGTGGTGTTCGACCGCGCCGATGCCTCCGCCGCAGGGGATCCTGACCGTCACGGGCAGGCGGACACGGCCCCGCGTCCGGTAGTACATCTTGGCCAGCTGGGTGACGATCTGATCGAAGGCGGGGTAGACGAAACCGTCGAACTGGATCTCSCACACCGGCCGGAACCCGCGCATCGCCAGCCCGATCGCCGTCCCGATGATCGCGGATTCCGCGAGCGGGGTGTCGATCACCCGTTCCTCGCCGAAGTCGGCCAGCAGCCCGTCGGTGATGCGGAAGACCCCGCCGAGCCGGCCGACGTCCTCGCCCATCACGACGACTCTCGGATCGTCCTCCATGGCCGTGCGCAGCCCCGCGTTGAGGGCCTTGGCCAGGGTCAGCGTCGACGACCTGGCCGCGGCGACCCGCGGGTGCGACGTGGCCACAGCGCCCTGCTGGCGTGGGGTGGTCGCGGCATCCTGCTGGCGCGGCATGGTCACAGCGCCCTTCTGGTGCCGCGGGCCGTCGCCACGGTGACCGTCGACGCCGGCCGGACCACTGCCGCCCGGCCACCCGGGCGTTCGGCTCGCTGGGCCGTCCCGGCCGGTCGGGACGGCTCGTTCCGGGGTACCGGCTCGCTCCAGTAGGACGCTTCACTCCGATGGGACGGCTCGCTCTGGTAGGCCGGTTCGGCCTGGTCGGTCTGCTCGGCCTCGGTGAAGCCGGCCTCGGGGAGGTCGGCTTCGGTGAAGTCGGCGAACGTGGCCCGCGCGTTGACCAGTTCCTCGGTGTCGTGCACATACACGTGGTCGAACAGGCTCAGCGGAGCCGGGTCGGGCAGGTTCAGGCAGCGTTGCCGCAGGGTGGCCGCGAGCGCGTCGGCCTCCCGGTCCAGGGCGGCGGCCGCGTCGTCGTCCAGCAGTCCACGACCACGCAGGTAGGCCGCCATCCGCTGGACAGGGTCGAGGGCGCCCCAGCGCGCGAGCTCCGACGCCTGGCGGTAGCGGGACGGGTCGTCCGCGGTGGTGTGCGCGCCCATCCGGTAGGTGACCGCCTCCACCAGGGCCGGTCGTCCCTGGCGGGCCTGGTGGAGCGCCCAGCGCGTTACGGCCAGGGTCGCCAGCACGTCGTTGCCGTCCACCCGGACGCCGGCGATGCCGAACCCGCGGGCCCTGAAGTAGATCGGGACGCGGGTCTGCCGCCGTGTCGGCTCGGAGATCGCCCACTGGTTGTTCTGGCAGAAGAAGACCACCGGCGCTTCGAACACGCCCGCCCAGTTGAACGCCTCGTTGACGTCACCCTGACTGGACGCTCCGTCGCCGAAGTAGACCAGGGTCGCCGGCAGGTCGTCGCCGCCACCGGCGGTGCCGCYGCTCCCGCCGCTCCCGCCGCTCCCGCCGGTGCCGCTGGTGCTGTCGGTGGCGGCGGCGGGCCGGTGGGCCGTCCCGACCGGCCGGCGACCCAGACCCGTCCTGACCTCCTTGGTGACCCCCATGGCGTAGCCGGTCGCGTGCAGGACCTGGGAGCCCACCACGATCGCGTACGTCTGGAAGCCGTGTTCGTCCACGTCCCAGCCACCGTGGGCGACCCCGCGGAACAGGCCGAGAACGTCCAGCGGATCGACGCCCCGGCACCAGGCCACCGCGTGCTCACGGTAGGTCGGGAAGACCATGTCGTCGGTGCGCAGCGCCCGCGCCGAGCCGACCTGGGCCGCCTCCTGCCCGCGCAGGCTCGCCCACAGACCGAGCTCGCCCTGGCGTTGCAGGGCGGTCGACTCCTCGTCGAGCCTGCGTGCGATCACCATGTCGCGCAGGAGCCCGATCAGGTCGGCGTCGGTGAGGTCGGCGAGGTACGGATCGTAGTCGGCCAGGGGCAGCCGGCGCCCGTCCGGTGTCAGCAGCCGGACCGGCGCGGTGTCGTCATCGTCGCCGGCGCCGGCGACACTGCCGGTGCCGGCGTCCGCCGGGTCGCGCGGGACGGGTGCGGCGACGGTGTCGAGGCGGTCTGTGTCGGGAGCGGACTCTGTCTCAGCGGACTCTGTGTCAGGAGCGGACATGGCGTCCTCCGGTCGTCCTCGGCCGTTCCCGAGATCGTCGGTGACGGCCTGCGCGATGGGTGTACCCGGTGGATCTCTGTTGGTGTCGACATCCACCGGACGCGCCCGAGGCGGCCGGCCACGCGGGTCGGCGGGACCGCCGCGCAGTAGACGATAGTCGTCCGGACGCGGTGAGCAAGCTCGGACGCCCGGCCTGACCTCGACGAATCCGGCTGGCCCGGACCTGCTCTGGGTCGATTCATCCGGCTCGTTCGTCCGGCTCGGCCCGGGTCTGGACGGAGCCTGCTCGGCCGGGTGCCGGCCGGGTGCCGGCCGCGCGAGCGACACTCCCTCGCGGCCAGGTCGCCCGACGGGCGGTCGGTGCCTCGGCCCGGATAGCGTGGTGCGGTGACAGTTGCGCAGACGCCCATCACCGCCGGTGAGCCGGAGCCGGTCGGGACGGAGCCGGCCGGGACAAGGTCGGCTGGGACGGGGCCGGCCGCGCCGGAGGCCGGCGTACCCGCCATCGCGGCCCGCCCCGCCGACCCGTCCG
Organism: Protofrankia sp. BMG5.30; assembly: GCF_001983005.1. NCBI lineage: Bacteria > Bacillati > Actinomycetota > Actinomycetes > Frankiales > Frankiaceae > Protofrankia > Protofrankia sp. BMG5.30. Next base: position 111,565 of record NZ_MOME01000005.1, read on the forward strand.
CCTCGGTGACGCTCGGCCAGGTCGGGATCTGGAGCGGCCAGTTCGACTACTCGCCGGCGTCCGTGGTGCGCGACGCCGTCGCCGAACTCGACGAACTGGGCTATCCCGCGGTCTGGACCGGCGAGGTCAGGGGCCGGGAGGTGCTGGTCACCGCGGGGCTGATGCTCGCGGCGGCGCCACGGCTGACCGTCGCCACCGGCATCGCGCAGATCCTCGCCCGGCACCCGCAGACGATGGCGGCCGGGCAACTGACGCTGGCCGAGGCGTTCCCCGGCCGGTTCCTGCTCGGCGTCGGTGTGTCGCACGCGTCCCTGATGGAGATCCGCGGGGTGCCGTACACCAAACCGCTCACGCAGATGCGCGCCTACCTCGACGAGATGGACGCCAGCGCCCGGGAGCAGTACCGGGCGGTTCCGCCGGCGTCGTCACCGCGGGTGCTCGCCGCGCTCGGGCCGAAGATGCTGGAGCTGGCGCGCGCCCGGGCGGACGGCGCTCACACGTTCTTCGTGCCGCCGGAGCACACCGCGAGCGCCCGGGCGATCCTCGGGCCGGGCAAGCTGCTCGTCCCGGAGCAGGCGTTCGTCCTGGACACCAACCCCGAGACCGCGCGGGAACTGGCCCGGCGGCACACCGGCTCCTACCTGCGGCTGCCGAACTACACGAACAACCTGCGCCGATTCGGCTTCACCGACAGCGATTTCGCGGACGCGGGTTCGGACCGGCTCGTCGACACGATCGTGCCCTGGGGCGACCCGGACGTCCTGCTCGGCCGGATCAAGGAGCATCTGGACGCCGGCGCCGACCACGTGTGCGTCCAGGTGCTCGACCCGGACCGCCGCGGGCTGCCCCGCCGGCAGTGGCGGGAACTCGCCCCGGCGCTGGTCAGCCCACCCGGCGGGAGCCGTCCGGAGCAGGGCGCCGGCCGCTAGCCAGGCCGAGCCGACAGCCGGCCGAGCCGGCAGCCGCTCAACAACGGGTCGCGGACACCGTCCGCGACCGTCCGCACAGGTAATGATCAAGAAGTGTTTGTCGTTCTGTACGGTTTTCGGCCCGTGAGCGTACACAGCGACAAACTCGCGGTGATCTTTCCTGGCGGTCGGGAGCGCACGTCCGTGCCATCGTTGGCCTCGCTGTCTGCGCGGCTACGTATGGTTACGGTACGGATGTCGTTCAGCTTGGGGTGGCCGCGGCGGCGCRGTCGGCGCAGGTCCCGTAGATCTCCAGGGTGTGGGCGACGTCGGTGAAGCCCGCGGCCGCGGCGACGCGGTCGGTCCACGCCTCGATCTCGGGCCCCTCGACCTCGACGGTCCGGCCGCAGTGGCGGCAGACCAGGTGATGGTGATGGTTGTCGGTCGCGCAGCGGCGGTAGAGGGTCTCCCCGTCGTCGCGGCGCAGCACGTCGACCTCGCCCCGGTCGGCGAGGACCTGCAGATGCCGGTAGACGGTGGTCAGGCCGACGGCCTGCCCCATGTCGCGCAGGTGGGCGTGCAGGTCCTGGGCGCTGGTGAACGCGTCGATCTCGGCCAGCGCGGCGCAGACGGCGTCTCCCTGACGGGTGGCCCGGACAGTGGTTCCACGGCCGAGCATGGCCCGGCGGCCACCGCTACCCGGCCCGGCCCGCGATGGTTCCGTGGTGGGCGCGGCCCCCCGGGACGATGCCGTCGGGGCGGGGGTCGCTCGGCTGGATTCGGCACTGGACACAGCCTTCACTCTCTCACCGTACGGCGGCCGGGGCCCCGGACGACGGGTCTCTGTCAGATCAGGAGACGGAACGTCAGACCAGGAAGACGGAACGGTTTCGACACGGGCGTCTTCGCGGCTGGCATCACACACCGTTACTCATGTCCGACATCCCGCGGTGGCAGATCCAGCGCTCCTCAGTCGTAGGTGAAAACCGCTGCCGACACGCCGTTTTCCACCTACGGCCTGCGTGGGTGTAGGTGGAAAACGCTGTCATCGCAACCTTTTCCACCTACTCCTCCACTGCCCCACCTACGGCTTCCGCGGTGGGACGGCCGCCAGCGGGCGGTCGCAGCCGCGTCGGCGGCCATCGGCGGGTGCCGGCGGTACTGCGGCGGCCCAGTTCCCTCGGTCGGTACGGTTGCGCGGCAGCCACCACCTCGTCCCGGCGCCGTTCCTGACCAGACCCGAACCGGTTACGGCCGTCATCGTCAGATCCGTGCCCGGGGCCGCCAAAAACCACCAATATCCGGCGAAATGAATACGTCGGGTAAACCCGGCCAGCGATTCCGTCATCTCCGACTGGTTCGAATTCTGCCCGTTCGGACTCTTCTGTACGAAAAAGGTTAATCCGGGCATCCTGTCGCGGGCGGGTCAGCCCGGTACGTGTTGTGGCTCGAAGGTGGGCAGTCCGTCCCGGCGGTGGACCGTTTCCCCCTGGGCGTAGGCGGTGAGGAACCTGCTGATGCGGCCCACCGCGTCGGTGAGGTCGTCCACGTCCGGCAGCGTGACGATCCGGAAGTGATCAGGCCGCGGCCAGTTGAAACCCGTGCCCTGCACAACCATGATTTTTTCGGCCAGGAGCAGGTCCAGGACGAGCCGTTCGTCGTCGGTGACCGGGTAGACGTCCGGATCGAGCCGCGGGAACGCGTACAGCGCCCCTTTCGGCTTCACGCACGACACGCCAGGAATGTCGTTGAGCAGCTTCCACACCACGTCCCGCTGCTCGTGCAGGCGGCCACCGGGCAGGACGAGGTCGCCCGCGCCGCTGTCGTCCTCGAGCGCGGCCCGCATGGCGAACTGGCCCGGGACGTTGGCGCACAGCCGCATGTTGGCCAGGATGTTGAGCCCCTCGACATAGCTGGACGCGTGCGTGCGCGGGCCCGAGAGCACCATCCAGCCGGAGCGGAAGCCGGCCAGCCGGTRCGCCTTGGACAGCCCGTTGAACGTCACGCACACGACGTCCGGGGCGAGGGCCGCGGTGGAGATGTGCTCGGCGTCGTCGTAGAGGATCCGGTCGTAGATCTCGTCCGAGAAGATCATCAGGTTGTGCTGGCGGGCGAGTTCGACGATGCCCTCGAGGATCTCGCGGTCGTAGACCGCGCCGGTGGGGTTGTTCGGGTTGATCACTACGATGGCGCGGGTGCGCGTGGTGATCCTGCCGGCMATGTCGTCCAGGTCCGGCATCCAGCCGGCCGGCTCGTCGCACAGATAGTGGACGGGCCGCCCGCCGCACAGGCTGACCACAGCCGTCCACAGCGGGTAGTCCGGCGCCGGGAGCAGCACCTCGTCGCCGTCGTTGAGCAGCGCCTGCAGTGACATCATGATCAGTTCTGAGACGCCGTTGCCGAGGTAGACCCCGTCGGGGTCGATACCGGTGATGCCCTTCCCGTTCGCGTACCGGACCGCGGCCGTGCGGGCGGAGAGCAGGCCCTTGGAATCGCTGTAGCCCTGTGCCTCGGCGAGGCCGTTCACCACTGCCTCAAGGACCGCCGGTGGCGCGTGGAACCCGAACGGCGCCGGGTTGCCGATGTTCAGTTTGAGGATGCGCTGACCAGCGGCTTCCAGCTTCGTCGCCTGGTCCAGGACGGGGCCCCGGACGTCGTAGCAGACGCCGGTGAGCTTGTCGGACTGGGTGAACTCCATGAGCCAAGGGTAGGTGCACCGTCCACCGGGTTTTCTCGCCCATGACGAGTGGGCCACGCTTTTCGGAACCTCGGGCACGCACAGTGCAGGACCAACGGCCAACGGCGATGCGATCATGTTTGCGACATGCTGCCGGCAGGCGGACTTTTCGGGCCATGCGGGTTTCCGGCGCATGGTGGGTTGAAGACGGGCGGTCATGCGTTTGCCGGCTCCGGTTTCCGTCGGGTCCGGGTGGTCCGGAAAGCGATCCGGATGGTCCGGATACCGATGGTCCGGAAGGCTTTCGGCCCGGAAGGCACGCGGGCCCGAAGGTCTGCCGGGTCATTCGGATCCGCCGGGCTACCCGGTACGGATCACTCGCGGCCGTGGGTCCCGCGCCCAGCCACGATGCCCGCTCGCGATGCCCGCTCGCGATGCCCGCTCGCGATGCCCGGTAGGGATGTCCAGCCGTGGCGCCCGGCCGGGGCATCCAGCGGATCATTCGATACCGGCCGTGTTCCGACAGCTGGATTCGGATGTCTGGGCGGCTATTCGGCGCGGTGCCGCGACAGATGGTGCCGCGGCCGATGATGCGGCAGGTGCTGGGGGCTGCCGCCGTGGTAGGTGGTGCGCAGCTTCTCCGAGGTGAGGGTGACTGCCGCCGGTCCGGAGCCGAACTGGCGGCGGTTGAGCAGCCAGACGCTGTCGCAGGTCAGATGGGCCAGCGCGAGATCGTGCGTGGACATCATGACGCTGGTGCCGGCCGAGCGCATGGYCGCCAGCGCGGACAGCAACGCCTGCTGGGAAAGGACGTCCACACCGTCGAACGGCTCGTYGAGCAGCAGCAGGTACGGCTGCTGGGCGATGGCACGGGCGAGGAGCACCCGCTGACGCTGCCCGCCGGGCAGCGCCTCGAACCGGTCCCCGGCGCGGTGGGTGAGCCCGACCGTTTCCAGGGCACGTGCCGCGATGGCCCGGTCCGTGCGGGTGGGCCGCCGTACCCAGCCGAGCGAGCGGTAACGACCCATGAGGACGGCCTGGGCGACGGTCACCCGCGGGTCGGGCCCGAGAGCGTCGACCTGCGGGACGTAGGCGACCCGGCGGCGGGCCTGCATCGGTGGGCAGCCGAGTACCGTCACCGATCCGCTCACCACCGGGGCAAGCCCGAGCAGCGCTTTCATCAGCGTCGACTTTCCGGCGCCGTCCGGGCCGATGACGGCTACGGTACGGCCGCTTTCGACCGTTCCATGGACGTTCTCCAGCACCGGGACCCGGTCGTAGGCGACCGTCGCCCGGTCGAAGACCACGGCCGGGGACGTTCCGGGCCCTCGCGTTTCATCCGATACGGCCGGATCAGATGGTGGATCGGATACGACCCGCGAATCCGACGCGACCGGACCAATGGGGCCGTCCGGTCGGGCTGGCCGCCAGGCGGCCGTGACCGTGTCCTGTTCCGCGAGATCCACCGACCATACGACTGATTTCCTGAATGTGGAGCTCGACAACCACCGCGTTGCCTCGGTCATGCTCCGAGACGGTACGACCACTGGACGCGTCCGGCATTGCGGGCCGCTTCCCCACCGGCCATCTCACCCGCACAGGTTGATGCGGTCCACGCGGGCACGAACGGCCACGGACCCGCCGCCGCAGCTCCAGACCGTGATACCGGCCGTATCCAAAAAGATCATGATGACAGGTATCAGGTACGGCACGGCGGGGAGCGCCGCTTTGAGCGATGGGAACGGGTTCGGCATCGATCGTCATGTGTGGTCGATCGTCATGTGTGACGGTCATGATGTGCGATAGATGATGCTGACCCGTCGGTTCTGGCCGCGGCCCGCGCTGTTGTCCGAGCCGTCCGAGTTGGTGTTCGGCGCGACCGGGTTGGCGGCGCCGTGCCCGGTCGCCGAGACGAGGRCGCCGGGCGGGGCCTTCGGACGCAGCAGGTTCGCGACGGCGTTCGCCCGCTGCTGGGACAGGATCACGTTGTACGCGGGCGTACCGGTGCTGTCGGTATACCCGTTGACGGTGATCGTGCCGGTCACCCTGCCGAGCTGTGCCGCGATGCCGTCGAGCTGCTCGCGGGCCGCCTTGGTCAGGTTCGCCGAGTCGAACGCGAAGAGCACGTCCGAGCTGATCGTCAAGACCACGCCGGAGCCGTCACGCCTCTCGGTACGCAGCGTGACAACAGACCGTTCGACGTCGATCGGCCGGATCGCCGCCGCTGGATCGATCTCCCGGATCGACTCGATGATCGCCTGATCGGTTACTGTGGGTGCAGTCGTGGGGGTGTCCGTCGCGGCGCGGGCTGTCGGCACGCACAGCCACGACACCACAGCGGTGACCGACGCCAGCACGACCGCRCCGAGCCGGGTCAGCGTGGGCCGGGTCAGCGTGGACCCGGCCCACGCGGGGCCGGGCTGTGCGGGGCCGGTCAGCGCGCTCGGCGTCCGCGTCCGCACGGGGCTCACCGGCCGACCGGGACGTCGTCGAACAGCAGCCGGTCGTCGGCGTAGACGTCGATCGTCCGCACGTCCGCGGGCGGCGCGGCAAAGGTGTACGAGGCGCTGACCGGGGTGTTGTTGGAGGTCTTCGTCTGGGGGCCGCTCGCGCCCAGCTCGACGTTGCGGCTGTCCTGGACGACGAGGTAGCGCTTCAGGTTGACGCTGTCGACCAGGGTCACCGCGGGGCTGTGCCCGTCGAACATGTCGAAGACCGAAATCTCCTTCCCCTGTGGGGCGCCGGTGTATCTCGGTGTCCACAGCAGGGTGAGCGTGCTCAGACGTCCGTCCGCCTTCAGACCGACCAGGCCGACCTCGACCGTCCCCGGGGTGCTGCCGGGCGCGCGGAAGCTGGCCGTCCGGCTGGCTGCCGGGACACCGGCGGAAGCCGCCTGGCCCGTCTGGGCCGTACCGGCAGGCCCGGGGGCCGTCGTACCGCCGGATGCGGGCGTGTCGGACGAGCTGGAGCAGCCCATGGCGAACAGCGTGATGACGCCGATCAGGATGGTGAGGGTGGTGACCGGCGTCAGCCGGGTTCTCATCCGGTGGAGCATCCGGACCTCCCGCATGGATGCGACGACGGTGCGCGATCCCGATTATGCGGACAGACCGGGGCCCACGGCCCATCGGTGGCCGGCTCTGTGGACAACTGGCCCGTTGGTGGCCGACCCGCGGAATGATCTGTGGATAATCCGCCCGCGGACGACCAGCCTGTGAACGACCGTCGTCTCAGGCGGGTGGCCATTCCGTGCGGGGCCGCCGGCCGGGCCGGACGAGCCCGCGCCACCGCGGGGCAGGAAACCGTTCCGCGCGGTGCCGCCGGTCAGAAGGGCGGGACCGTTCCGCAGGGGATGCGGACAGGATTCGGGCCGGTCCAGCCGGGTAGGGCAGGCCCGGACGGGTTTTCAGACGAGCCCGAGCAGCCAGCGGATCTCCTTGCCGAGCTCGCGTGGTTCGCGCAGCGGTGCCCGGAACGGAAGATGGATCTCCTCGGCTCCCGAAGGCCCTATCCGCCACATGTCCAGGCCCTGGTGGTCGAGCCGGGTGATCTGCGCGCCGGCGAACTCCCGCGCGTGCCCCGACCGCACGATCCTCACCAGCCTGGGGCCGGCGGGCTGCCGCGCCCCGCGGCCCTGGTCGGTGTCGACGGCGACCGCGTGTTCGGCGAGGCGGCGGATCTGCTCGGCGTGCACCGTGTTCAGATGCGCCACCAGATCCGGCGCGTAGGCCGCTATCAGGTCCGGCTCGGCCAGGGCGTAGGCGATCAGGTCGATACGGGTCCCACAGCCACCGGCGGCTCGGGCCCGCCTGCGGTCGCGTTCACCCGCGGCCCGTGGTGCCCGCCGGCTGCTCCCTGCCGTGGCTTTCTCGGGCGCTGTCGGCCGCGGTCCGGGAGGGTCTGCCGATCCGGCCCCGCCGCGATCCGTTCCGCTGTGGTCTGTTCTGTCATGATCTGGTGACGGCTGGGCCGCCGCGCCGCCGGGATCCGTGAGAGTGAGCAGGTAGAGGACGACTTCGGCGACGATCATCGCGATCGCGACGAGATCATGATCGTGCCCGCACGAGCCGAGGGGTGGCCGCGGTGTCGGGCAGCCAGGCCCGGCCAGCCGCGCGATGACGTCCGTCGCCGGGCCGGGAACGACGCGCAGGGAGCCGGAGAGGACGAGGCGCTCACCCTGCGGCCCGTGAATGTCGACCCGCGCTGTCGGGGAGCTGCCGGCCGCGTGCGCGGGCGGGCTGCCGGCCGTGACGAGCAGGATCGGCTCGCCACCGTCGTCGAGCAGGCCGACCCGGCCGCAGAGGCGTTCGTATGGCAKCGTCAGCAGAGCGTGTCGGGCTCCGGCGATCACGGTGCGGGCCCGGCTGGGCGTCGCTTCCTCGAGCGGTGTCGGTGCCGTCACGATGCCCTCCGCTAAAATATGGTTACCTGTTCTCAAGTAAGGCTAACCTAATTAGCCGTCGGTCTGCGTGCAATGGAACAGCGACGGATCGCAAAAGATCACACTAGGTCATGTTGATCGCATTGACAAGAATGCTGGTGGTGCTGTAAAAGCGGCGAGTGCGCGTGGGCGGCGTCCACCGTCCACGGCGTGCGGTCGCCGGCAGATTGAGTATGAAGAGTAGATATCTTCTACGTTTCTTCTACGTTTCTTCCGCGTTCTACGGTGTCTGCCTACAGCGTCCGCTGGGTCCGCTGGAGCCAGCGGTGCGGAAGTCGCTCGGGGTGTCGGGATGTCGGGACGTCGACAGGGCCGAGGTCGCGAGGTTGCTCCGGGAGCGGTTCCGGTCGGTGTCGCTCGACACATCGCGGGCGGCCCTCGGCGTGTCGTGGACGGCGCCCGGCGCGTCGCGGACGGGACGGYGGCATGGGTGGGGGAGCGGGGGTCGCCCCGGGTGATGCCCGACCGGCGCCGTTCGACTCCGACGGTGAACGGTTTTCGGTTGGCTATAATACGTGAAGTGTTGATTTTAGATGACAGTTTGGATGACAGTTTGGATGACGTTGTCGATCCAAAACAATATACGAACAACTACTGTAGAGAACGGCCGCGATCCGCTGGGTTGACGGAGGTCTCCGGCATCCTGTGAGGCCTCCGGTCGCATGAGAAGGATTGCGATCATCTGGCCTTTGGTCGGTAGGCTGTTGGAGCCTCCGGACTTCCCAGGTCGGCATCCGGACCTCCTGGATCGGCTTCGCCGCTCCGGCGGGAGCCCCGGATTCGGCGGGAGCCCGAGCGCGAGGAGGATCATGATCATGCGGCCTTTGGTCAACTGGCCATCAGATGTTCCGCGACGTCGCGGCCTCGGCGAGGAGGTGCTGGGTGATCTTCAAATGGGTGGGTGACGGTCGCCCCTATCCCGATCACGGGCTGAGCCAGCGGGAGTGGGCGGCGATTCCACCGCGCCAGGTCAGGCTGGACCAGTTGGTCACCACCAAACGAGTGCTCGCGCTGGACGTCCTGCTCGACGAGGACTCGACCTTCTACGGGGATCTGTTCCCCCACGTCGTCGACTGGGACAACACGCTCTACCTGGAGGACGGACTGCACCGGGCCGTCCGTGCCGCGCTGCAGCAGCGCAACTCGATCCATGCTCGGGTGCACGTTCTCCAGCAGCCCCAGCCGGGGGCGGACCCGGCGACCATAGCCGGCTCCCGACTGAGGGTCAGTCCCCACTGATCAGATAGGTGGTGAAGGTGTCATCACCGACCTTGCCGAAGATGTACGGCGGGCAGTCGTCGGACGGCTTGTAAGCGACAATCGGCTTCCACACGGGCAGGCGGGAGACCTGGACGAGGGAGCCGCCGGCGAGGTCGCGGGCCTCCACCAGCGTACGGTCACGCTCGTTGCTCCGTTCGTACCACGCCCCACACCAGCGGATCTCCTTGGGTCTGCTCGTCCATGCGGGGGTGTGGAAGAACCACAGCAGATATATCTCGCGGAACACCAGGGCCATCACGAGGATGGTCAGCAGCGCCCGGACGAAGTTCCCGGCCCGGCCTGACGCGAGAACGGGGCTCACAGGACCAGAAGCCTAAAGCGTCCCGGATAGATCTTCAGTAGCGCATGCGGGTGTGTCTACTCATCGGGGGTGAACAGGCCATAGCGGTTTTGAAGTCGGTGGCGCGGCGCGGGGGATGTCCGTTGCCGCCGGGCCAGGGCGCGCCGGTCGACTTTCAGATCATTCAGGGCTGTTCCGGGGCGGCCTGATCGTCCACCGTGACCTGGTCCCCGATTCTGATCGTGCCGTCGGAACGGACGGCGGCATACACCCCGCAGTTGATGTGTCCATAGTGGGCCTGTAGTTCCTTCGGAATCCTGATGTCACGCTCGCCCGTCCGCGGGTTGACCGTGGTCGCGGCGCACCGGCCGGTGGGGACGAGCGCCTTGACACGCACCCCACCGAGGTCGATCTCGTGTCCGACCCAGTCCAGTTCCGACCAGGCGTCGACATCGTCCACATAGATGTTCGCCCGGAAGCGCAGATGGTGGACGTCCGTTCCCAGCCGGTCCGCGATGTCGCGGACAGAGGCCAGATTGATGATCGAAATGGCTCGCATCATATCGGCGGAGACAATGGAGGCATCGGTGAACCGGTGGCTGTCGGAGCCGGCCACCAGCCGTGGCCGGTCTCCGTGCAGGGTGTCGGCGAGCAGTGTCGCGAAGTAGTCCTCCACCGCTGCCCGGTCCCGGGCGTTACCCAGGTCGGCGGTCAGCTTCCCGACCGGGTGGTCGAGGGTGAGCAGACCGGTGGCGGCGTCGTACCGGCTCGCGACGCGGGCCAGCTCCGAGTTCTTCGCCAGCATCAGAAAGCGGGTCTTCGGCAGTCGCTGTGGATGTGCTTCGTCGAAAACGGTCTCGGGCCTTGCCAGTGCGTACACCCGGTCCACAAGGAGGCCCTCGCTCGCTGACAGCGTCATCGAGTCCAGCATCTCAGCCGACAGGCCCTTGATCGGATATCGGTACAGGTGAGCGATCCGAGGCACCCTCCCGACGCTACCGGCAGGGACGGCCGCCGACACAAAGGCGCCGGGGACGACGGCCGGCGGGGAGCCGCGGCGGGCACCGGCCGAAGGCGACACGAAGATTTTTCGTGTCGCCGGAGGCCGTGGCTGGCAGCGCCGAAGGCGACACGAAGATTTTTCGTGTCGCCCTCGGCGCACCGGTGATCAGGAGGTGGTCGTACCGCCGCGTCCGCCGCGCAGGGCAGCCACGCCGGCCCCGATGCCGATCAGGCCGACGACCAGGCCCGCGATGCCCAGCCCACGGGCCGTGCCGTCGGAGCTGTCGACGCTGTGCGACGCCGCCCTGTCGGCCGTGCCGGTGCCGGCGGGGGACGCGCTGGCTGCCGAGGCGCCGTGCGCGTCCGCGCCGCCAGCGGCCGCCGCGGTGAGGGTCAGGGACGGCGCCGGGTGTTCGGGCTCGTCCTGACCGGGCTGGGCCACGTCGATCCAGCGCACGACCTCGCCGTTGCTGTAGGTCTGCAGGGCCTTGAACGCGACCGTGCCGGCCTGGGCTGGCAGCGGCCCGGCCGAGACGTTGAACACGGCGAACTCACCCGGCTTGATCGCGGTATCGGCGGAGGACGCGGTCCAGGTGATCTGAGAGATCACTTCGGAGACGGAGCCGTCGTCGGTCTTGATGGGTTCGGCCAGCTTGGTCTTCGCGACCTGGTAGCTCCAGCCCGGGTGTGGCTCGATCGTCACCGAGCTGATCGGGGTGTCGGTCGGGAACTGGATCTCCAGTTTGGTCGTGGAGGCGTCGTCCCGTTCGGTCGGGATCTTGAATGACAGGGTGCTGTAACTGCCGGCAGCCGCTGATTTCGGCTGCACGGTGACATGCGCGGACGCCGGCAGCGCAAAGGCGATCACGCCGGTGAGGGCGGCGCCGAGCACGGCGATGCCACGGGTGGTGCGGGACATACCGATCCTTTCGGGGAACCTGCCTCCCGCGGACGGCGTGACAGTGGTTTTTCACGTCGCCGGCGGAGCGGCGGGAGCATGTGCGTACGGGGCGTCAGCCCGGACCCGCGTACACCTCACCCACACAGACGGTGAACCCGGCCCGGCGCGCCGAGGCCTACCGGCCTGACGCGGGCCGGCCGGTAGACCATGCCGGTCGGGCCAGTGCCGGTCGGGCCAGTGCCGGTCAGCCGGTGCCGGTCGCCCCGCAGGCCCGTTCGCCGCCGCCGGATCCGACGGACGCGAATCCGGGCAGCGGGCATGCATCGGGCCAGCGCTCGCCGAGCCGGCCGGTCCGGCGGCGGACGCCGTCCACAGGCAGGACAGGGCAGGCGGGGCAGGGCACGGAGTGAGGTGACGCGTGGCGGATGCGGACGCGTGACGGTCAGGCCGATTGTGGCCGGGCCCTCGGGTGGGACCGGCCGGCGGCCGTACGGCGGGCCGGCGGCCCACGTCGTCTGCCGGCGCGGACGAACAGGCATCCGCCCATGGACGCCGACGGCGCGGACGCGGCGAGCGGACATCCACCGGGCATGCCGGGGGCGCGGGTGGCCGCCGGCCCGATCGTGAGCGGGATGCCGCACCGCGCCGCGAACCGGTGGGTGGCCCGCAGCAGCCTGCCGACGCGGCGGGCGAGCATCCCGAACCGGGCGGCCGCCGAACGCAGGACGCTCGTGCTCCACAGCCCCTTCTCGGCATGGCGGAGCATGCCGGCGACGAGCCCGGCCGCCACGGCGTGCACGGCGCTCATGACAGCTCCGTCATGCAGGACCGCGTCGGACGCCGTGCCGGCGCCGTGCGCTGTGACCGCAAACGTGGCGTGCAGGACGATCTGGGTCAGGCCGACCCCGGCGAGTACGGCGATGGCATGGCGTTCCCGCCCGGCAAGCCCGTACGCGATGCGGGTGATCAACCCGAAGGCCCCCAGGAAGATCGCCATTGACGGTCGGTGACCGTCGGCGGCGGTGTGCGCCGCCACGGCGAGGCAGACCGAGGAGCCGGCGAAGACGGACGCGCGCATGCCCCGCCCGGCAGCCGTCCCGGCGACAGCGGGTGTCGCGGCGGCGGGCGTCCTGGCGACGGCGGGCAGCGCCGTGCGCGCGTTCACGGCGGTCAGCTTGCCATATCCCGCCGGGTAGGGAGCATGTCGGCCGGTTGCCGGCCGTCGTGTGGCAGGCCGGCGTGATCCGGGCCGGCCTGTCCCGGGTCGCTGTGGTGGCGRCTTTTCCGTCCCGTACCGCCCGGCCCGCGTGACGCGCGCTGGCGGGACGCCAGTGCCGTGGCGGCGAGCAGGCCCAAGCCGATACCGATGGTGACCGCGGTCAGCGTCCGGGCGAGGCCGATCGGCCCGGCGATCGGGGCGCTGGACCGGTACAGCACGCCCAGGTCGCCGAAACCGCCGACCATGGCGATGACGAAGCCCGCGGTCCCGGCGAGGTAGCGGCCCGCGCTCGAGCGCCGTAGCAGCAGGACGGCCGCGGCCAGCCCGAGGATCCAGGCGGTCATCTCAACGATGTTGCCGTAGACGAACCCTGAGAGCCGGCCGCTGGCCCGGGAGCAGGCGACGAGCACCGAATGGGTGACGTCCACCCCGACGATCACTGTCACGGCTGCGGCCAGCGCGGCGTCGCGGCGCTGGTACAGCCCGCTGGCGGCTACCGCGGCGGCGACAGCCACGGTGAGGACGAGCCACGGCACCGGTGACGGTCCGGGAACCCAGTCGAGGGTGCCGGCGGTGAGGACCGCCTGGTCGTCCACGGTCAGGGGGATCGTCCAGGCGTAGATCTGGTGGAAGCGGCCCKGGGCGGCCTTCACGGCCGGCGGGTCCTGCGTGCCCATCCAGTGGGCGCGGTGGTCGTGCCAGACGACGGTCCGGCCGTCGGCGATCTTCTCCCAGCGTGGCGTCGCCTTGGCGGCCCGGCTGTCGCCGGCCGGGACGGAGCCGCTCGACCCGTACCGGTCACGGTTGAGATACGTGGCGGGTGAGAGCGTGTTCTGCCAGACGCCGGTGGAATCCACCCGCAGATAGGGCTCCTCGTCGTACCCCTTGACGACGACCGTGTGGTTGCCGGTGACGGTCAGTCGCACCCGGCTGCCGTTCTCCACGGGTACGAGGCTGACCCCGTCCACCGGCGGCCGCAGGCCGGTCACGGTCGTGCGGAAGTTCGTGGCCGAGGCACCGCTGACGGAATGCGCCTGCGCCGGCCCGGCCGTGAAGACGAGCCAGCAGGCCACGGCGCCCAGAAGCACGAGCACACGCCGCGACACGCCGACCGGCCGGACCCGGCCGGACAGCCTTCCGACAGCGGCGTTCACGAGATCTTCATGGGCGCGCGGTCTTCATGCAGCCGGATTCTAGCCGGCCGATGAGCGGGAGCCGGTGATTCCTCGTCCGACGACGATCGCGGAAAACCGCTCGGCGATCCACGGGAAGTGGATTTATGGATCTTGAAAAGAATGCTCGGAGGGCCCTGGAAGATGTGGCACGCTCGGAAGTTGCCAGCGGGCCGCGGAGGTTCCCGGAAGGGCACAGGGTTTCCGCGGCACCATGGAGATTCCTGCGGAGCGTGGCCGGCCGGAGTTTCCGCCGGCTCCCGGCTCCCGGCTCCCGGCACGCTGGCCTCCACTGTTCCCGGGAGAGTTGTGGGACGTGGTGGCCGGCCGCGGATGCCGGCGTTGCCGCCGTTCGCGGGCGGCGAGGTGGACACTGGGCCGGTGGTTCGGTTCCGGATTGGCATCGGGCCGGTATTCCGGCCCAGGACTGGCATCGGGTCGTTGACCCGATCTCGCGTTGACACCGCGTCACCATGTTTTGACGCCGGGTGGCGTTGGCGGCGCGTCGCGCGTCGCGTCGGCTTCCTGCTCGCGGCCATGCTCGTGGCGGTGGTCGGGACGGCCRTGCCGGCGTCCGCGCATGCCGTGCTCGAGGGCAGCGATCCCGCCGGGGGGTCGAGCCAGCCGGCCGCGCCGTCGCGGGTCACGCTGACCTTCAGCGAGTCGGTCACGGTGAACGCCGGCTCGATAACGGTCATCTCCGCGCCCGGCCAGCGGGTGGACGACGGTGCCGCGCGGCACGGGCAGGCCGGCAACGAGGCCGTGGTGGGGATCCGTCCCGGGCTCGACAACGGAACGTACGTGGTCAGTTGGCATGTGGTCTCCGCGGACAGCCACCCGGTCTCCGGTGGTTTCTTCTTCGGGGTCGGGGTGGTACCGGACGCGTCGGCGGCCGCGTCGGTGTCCACGACCACCCGTGGCTCGGTGGTTGTGGGCGTGCTGGCCGGCGTCGCCCGTTTCGCCGCTTTCGCCGGGCTCGCCGTCCTGGTCGGGGCGGGCCTGTTCCTGCTGGCGCTGTGGCCGGCCGGGCTGGGGCTGCCAGGCCCGCGGCGCCTGCTGTGGGCGGGGTGGGGGGTCACCTTCGGCTCGTCCGTCGCGCTGTTGCTGCTGCAGGGGCCGTACGGCGCCGGTCAGGGCCTGTCCGCCCTGTTCCGCTGGGATGCGTTGTCGGCCACCCTGCACGGCAGATACGGGCATCTGGTGCTGCTGCGCATCCTCGCGCTGCTGCTCGCGGTACCGCTGCTGCGTGCGGTCATGGCGGGTCACCGGCGCTCCCTGCTGGAGCTGGCGGGGCTCGCTCTTGTCGCCACGGTGACCCAGAGTGCGGCCGGGCATGCGGGTGCCGGTGACGACGCGTGGCTGGCAACCGCCAACGTGACCCTGCACCTGCTGGGTGTCGCAGCCTGGGGTGGCGGTCTCACGGTCCTTGTGATCTTTCTGTGGGCCACCTCCCGGCGCGTTTCGCGGGACGGCCGGCAGCCTCCCGGCGACGACGTCGAGGTGCCGGCTGCCCGGGCCGCCGAACTCGCCGAGGTCCTGCCGAAGTGGTCACGTGTCGCGATGGCGGCTGTCACTGTGATCGTTCTGACCGGTGTCTATCAGACATGGCGGGAGGTCGGCTCGCTCTCGGCGCTGAACACCACCTACGGCCGTCTGCTGCTGGTGAAGCTCTGGTTCGTGGCGATGATGCTCGGATTCGGCTGGTTGGGGCACAACTGGGTCGCGCGCCACCATCGGCCACCCCGTGCCGCGCCGGCCGCGGACCGGGCGGACACGAACGCCACCGCGGGGCAGGCCGGGAACCACGCCTGGAACGAGGTCGGGGACACCGCCGTGGAACCGGCCGGGGACGGTCGGGGAAGTACGGCGGTGGGCGTGGCCGTCCAGACCGTGGGCCACGGGCCCGGGCTTTCCGGATCCGCCGGATCCGCCGGGTCAGCCCCGCCGGCCCGGCGGGAAGCGGGGATTCACGTGAATCGTGGCCGTGCCGTCCTCGGCCTGCTGACAGGCCGGGCAGCCGGGCCGCTGGCAGCACGGAGAAACAATGATGATATTGCTGCCGGCCCGTCGGGGGGCGCGTCCTCGCCGGGCCTGCCGCCGCGTCCCAGGATCAGCGAGGGCGCGTTGGCGCGGCTGCGCCGGGGGATCATCCTCGAGGTGGGAGTCGCCGCCGTGGTGCTCGGGGTGACAGCGGTGCTGGTCAACTCCGTCCCGGCGCGGACGTCGTACGTCCCCCCGTTCTCCGACACGGTCTTCGCCGGGCCGCTGACCGTCCAGGTGGACATCGCCCCCACCAGGCGTGGCCCGCAGACCCTGCACGTCTACGTCTTCGACCCCGCGGGGAAGGCACAGCCGCTCGCAGAGACGTCGGCCGCGCTGTCACTGCCGGACGCCGGTGTCGGCCCGCTGCCGGTGCCGCTCACCCAGGCGGCACCCGGCCATGTGATCGGCGAAGGCATGCAGGTCCCGCTGCCGGGCATCTGGCAGCTGCGGCTGACGCTACGTGTCAACGACTTTGACCAGTACGTGACGACCCTCTTCTACCGGGTCCGCTAGCTCTACCGGGTCCGTCAGCGCGTCGGCCGGGCAGTCGACCGGGTGACGCGGAGCCGTTCCGGAACCGCGGGCCGGCGCGATGGCCGGCCGGGCGGCCGGTTCCTGGCGGTTCAGACCGAGGTCAGGGGCGCGCGGGTGGTCGCGGGCCCGCCCTCCTCGTCCGCCGGGCCGCCGGATGCCGACGGGCTCACGGCCGTGGCGGTGATCGACGGATCCGCCGTGGATGTTTCGCCCGGGCTGGTCGGGCTGCCCGCCGGCGGGTCGGTCCCGGCGCTGCTGGACGGAGTGCCGGGACCGGTGGGCTCGGTGGTTGCCGTGGGCTCCGGTTCGGGCGGGGTCGCCGTCGCGGTCGGCTGGGGCGGTTCCGTGATCGTCGTAGGCGGGGCGTTCACCGGCGGTGGGGCGGCCGGGGGGAGCGGGCCGTCGTTGATGGAGAGCTGGGAGGACACCAGTGCGACCCCGGCCGGAGGCCCGAAGTCGGACGTGGTCGGCCCGGTGCGTTGGGCGGACGGCTGCTGGGCGGGCGGCGCACCCACCGCGGGGTCGACCGGGGCCGACGATCCGGACGCGGACGAGGGATCCGAGGAGAAGCCGCCGGGCTCCTCTCCGGACGAACTCGGTATGATCACCGCGGTGCCGGGGCGGCTGGCGGTGGTGTCGGATGCCGCGGTGGGCCAGTTGACCGCGACGACGGCACCGATCGTGGCCATGACCAGCAGCGATGCGGCGGCTGCCGCGACCGGACGACCGCGCCGACGCGATCCGGCCACCGGGGGCTCCCCACCGAGGTACCCGGGCGCCAGCGGCCCGACCGGGCCCGGCCTGGCCCGGCCCGGCCCGGCCCGACTCGGCTCGGTCGGGTCGGACAGAACGCCCTGGCCTGTCACCGGGCCGATGACTAAGGTCCTGTCGCTGTCCGCCGGCTCGGCGTGAACCGGTAGCTGGCCCGGGCCGGCCGCACCGTCGTGAGCTGGGCCGTCGTGAGCCGCGACATCGTGGGCCGCGCTGTCGCGGACGGTACCGGCCCCGTTGCCGTAGCCGGCAGCGACAGCGCCGACTGTGCCGCCGGGGAGGGCGCCGGCCGCGGGGACGGGGCCAGCCACGCCGTCGCGGGAGATGACCGCTGTGCCGTCGGGGCCGCGGCCGGTGCCGAGCGCCCGGTAGTGGGCGCGGGCCGCGATGTCGCGGGCGGTGGCCGCCGCGGCGGCCCGGTCGAAGGTACGCGCAAGCCCTTCCCGCAGGGATGCCGGCGCCGCCACCAGTTGGGTCGCGGCGAGCATCTCCTCGGGGGTGATCCCGTGCGGTACCGGAGCTGCCTGTACCTGCGGCGAGCCCGACCACGCCAGTGAGCTGCCGCGGGCGAGCTCCAGCAGCCACGCGTGCAGCCGGGTGGGATCGCTGAGCGGGCTGAGGCGGCTACGGGCGACGAGGGCGAACGCCGTGCCCGCCGCGGCGTGCGCGACGGTCGGCTCGCCAAGGATCAACAGGCACACGGAGAAGACGTCGTCGGCGTACCGGTCGTAGAGATCGTCGAATGCCTGCCGCTGACCATGCCGGATCCGCATGACGATGTCGGCGTCGATGTCGGCGTCGGCGCCGACCGCCGGCCGCTCAGGTCGCGGCTTCCTGTCGAAGGCGGCGGGACGGATGACAGGTGGCGCACCCGCGGGGATGGCCGTGTCGAAGGTGGTGTGGTCGATGCCGCCGTCCATCAGTGCACTCTCCCGGATCCCCCATCGGTGATTCCTGTCGCAGCCGCGCCCTGACACGGACGGAGTGACATCACCATCACTTATTACGGTAGAACGTCTCGGTCATGTCATGCGGAACCTTGGGAAAACTTTGTTGTCACATGACGGACTCGTAACATTCCTGGCCTGCTCGGCCGCCGTCCCCAGCACCGCTGGTGGTCCGCTGGTGGCGGTGGTGGGGACGGGTTAGTGGCGGACAGCGCGGCAGTGCGGGAGCGGGCGCCCGGGCCGCCGCCCGGTGCCATGCGGGCCGGCTCCCGGTCGGCCGCTCCCGTGACATCGAGTGCTCAGGACGGTTGCTGGGCGAGGGTCACGTCGGTGGTCAGTGTCTGGCCGTTGCGGGTGTAGGTGACTGTCACCTTGTTGCCGATGCCGTGTGAGCGCACGGCGGCGATGAGGCCGTCCACACTGGTGATCCGGCGGTCGCCCAGTTTGGTGATGACATCRCCCGGCTGGAGCCCGGCCTGCTGCGCCGGCCCGTTGTTGACCAGCTCACCGATGGTGGCGCYGGTGCCCTCACCTGTCGGGTCGGACGGGCCCACGCCCGCCGTGGACGCGCTGACCCCGAGGTACGGGTGTCTCGCGGTGCCTCCGGTGATCAGTTCTTCGGCGATGGACTGGGCGTAGTTGGCCGGGATCGCGAACCCGACGCCGATGTTGCCGGACTGCTGCTGCTGACCGCCGAAACCGCGGCCGCCCGATCCCACGGTGGCGATCGCCGAGTTGATGCCGATCAGCTCGCCCCTGCTGTTGACCAGCGGGCCGCCGGAGTTGCCCGGGTTGATCGGGGCGTCGGTCTGGATGGCGTCGAGAACCGCGTTGCTGTCCTGGACGTCGGCGTCGCCGGTCCRCACCGGCCGGTGCACGGCGCTGACGATGCCCGAGGTCACGGTGCCGTTCAGGCCGAGGGGGCTGCCGACCGCGATCACCAGTTCGCCGACCGCGAGCGCGTCGGAGTTGCCGAAGGTCGCAGGCTTCAGACCGGTTTCGTCGATCTTGATAACCGCGAGGTCGGAGCTCGGGTCGGTACCGACGATCCTCGCGTTGTAGTCCTTGCCGTCCTGCGTACTCACGCTCAGTGAACCGCCGCTCGCGGCGTCGGAGACCACGTGGTTGTTGGTCAGGATGTAGCCGTCCTGGCGGATGATCACGCCGGAGCCGGTGCTCCCCTCGTTGTTCCTGGAGGCGACGGAGATCGTGACCACGCTCGGGAGGATGGCCTGCGCGGCGGCCGACACCGTGCCGGCGGCCGCCGGCGACGTGCCACCCGAGCCGCTGTCGGTGCTGCGCAGCAGCCCGCCGGAGGACACCACGGCCTGGCCGTTGTCGTTGTTGCTGGCCACCAGCGCCCCCACGCCGCCGCCCACCCCGGCCGAGACCAGCGCGAGCGCGAGCGCGGCGGCGACCAGCCGGCGGCGGTGCGGTGGCCCCGACGGCCCGGTGGTCCGCGTGAGGTCCTGGTACGGGCCGGCCGGTGGTGCGGGCGGCGCGTGGAACGGGTTCCCGGCACCGGGCAGCCCGCCGAGGTAGTTTGCCGAGCCGGGCCGGGTCGGGTCGGGCGGGGGAAACGCTCCCTCGCCGCCGCCGCCAGCCGCGGCCGGCCCCCCTGCCTGCGGCGTGTTCCACGGTGTGCCCCACCAGACCCGGCCGGACGGCTGGCCTGGCCCGCCACCGGACGACGAGGCCGCCGACGGTGGGGCTGGCGCCACAGCTGGCGTGCCAGCCGGCGCGCCGACCGGCCGCTGCCACGGTGAGTTTTCGGGGCTGGCGGGAGTCTGCTTCCCGCCGGCGGACGCGTAGGACGTCGGCGGGCTCGACGGGGCCGGTCCGCCCTGTCCCGGGCCGCCTGGCGGTGGGTCACCGCCGGCGGCCGGCCGGGCCGGCCGCGTGTCGACGACGGGATAGGGGTCGGCATCCGGCGCCGCCCAGTTCGGGCTGTCCGAGCCGGTCGCGACGCCGTCGATGCCGTCGTCGGATACGTGCGCGTTCAAAGGTGATCCGTCCACGAAGGTGACGAAGGGGGGCCGCGTGCTCATGGTACGAACCTTCCCCTCGCAAGCTGAGTGAATACTGAAGTACAGACAACAGTCGGCTGAGACGTGGCACCGGACGGTGTCCGCCGCCCGACACGGCCCACCGGCCGACACCCCCACCGGGATCACACGCCGACGGGGGCGACGACGGCAGAGTACGCAGCGTACGGCCGCGGGAGGCAGCGCGGTAACACGGCGCCGGGAGGAACCGGCCGCGGGGAACACCCGTAGCGGGGAACACAGTGGGAAACAGCGAACCACGGTGGGAAAGCAGGGAGCCCGGCACGGAACGAGATGCGCTGTCAGGATGCCGGCGCAGGTGGCATGCCGTGCCGACGATCTCGGCTGCCCCGTTCCGGGCATCCATCCGTGTCCTTCTGCGTCCTTCCGCTGTTGCGTGTTCGGCCCGCTGTTCCGCCCGCCCGAAGTCCTCCTTCCGGGACTCGCCTCCGTAGCGGGGCTTTCACCATGACGGATGCTTTCACCGCGGCAGGAACCGCGACGGGACGGGTATTGCGACAGGACGGGTATTGCGGCCGAACCCGCGCACCGCCTTCCGTCCCGGGCCCGTTCTCCGGTTTCCCGCTTCGCGTCCGCGCTCCGCGGCCGCGTCTGTTCTCGTGTGGTGGGGCCAGGGATTCGCCGTGACAACCACTCAGTAGCTTCTCAGGCACGGTTCAGCCCGTTCTCACCGCGGTCGCCGACGCTGGAAGGTGTGAACCTGCCGAAACCTTTTCGGGACGACCGCCCCGCCGGCCCGGCCGTGCCCGGATCGCCCTGTGCGCTACCCATGCGCGGCGACGGCCTCGAGGTCCCTGCCACGGGCGCGCCGTCCGCCGGCCCGGAGCCCACCGGCTCCGCGTGCGCCAGGGTCACGCCCCCCGTGCCCGCCGGTGGTGTGCCCGCCGGCGCCGCGCCTACCGGCGTCCACCCGGAATCGGGGCTCGACGCACCCGGGAGCACCGGCGTCCTGGCGGAAGCCCGGCCTGACGGCTCGCGGACGATCCCGTCGCAGGCCTCGTTCGGAGCCGACGGTTGGGATCCGGCCGCCGCCCGGGGCACGGTGGCGCCACAGCCGTGCGGGACGTCACCGGCGCGGTGGCGCCAGCAGCAGTACGGGACGCCACCGGCGCGGTGGCGTCAACAGCCACTTGTCGAGGTGGTGGTCCCCGTCTACAACGAGCAGGAGGCCCTCGACGGCAGCATCCGCCGGCTGCACGACTACCTGACCCGCCGCTTCCCCTTCGGCTGGCGTATCACGATCGCGGACAACGCCAGCACCGACACCACTCCGGTCGTCGCCCGGCGGCTGGCCGGCGAATTCGACCGGGTCCGGGTGGCCCGGCTGGAGGCCAAGGGTCGCGGCCGGGCCCTGCGGGCGGCCTGGTCGTCCTCGGACGCCGACGTCGTGGCCTACATGGACGTCGATCTCTCCAGCGGGCTGGAGGCGTTCCTGCCCCTGGTCGCGCCCCTGCTGTCGGGTCATTCGGACGTCGCGATCGGCTCCCGGCTCGTCCGCGGGTCCCGGGTCGTCCGGGGGCCGAAGCGGGAGATCATCTCGCGTTGCTACAACTCGATGCTGCGGGTGGCCTTCCACACCTCCTTCCGGGACGCCCAGTGCGGGTTCAAGGCCGTGCGGGCGGACGTGGCCCGCGCGTTGCTGCCCGCCGTCGAGAACGACCACTGGTTCTTCGACACCGAACTGCTGCTGTTGGCCGAACGCAACGGCCTGCGCATCCACGAGGTGCCGGTGGACTGGACCGACGACCCGGACTCGCGGGTCGACGTCGTGGCGACCGCGATGGAGGACATTCGCGGAATGATCCGGGTCGCGCGCCGTATCATCGCCGGCCGGGCCGGGGTGGACCTGCCACCGCAGGTCCGGGCCGCGCGGCTGCCTCGTGACATGGGCCGCCAGCTCGGGACGTTCGCGGCGATCGGGGTGTGTTCGACCCTCGCCTACGTCGTCGCCTATGCGCTGTTGCGCGAGGGCGGGGCGTCGTCCTTCGCGGCCAACTTCATCGCGCTGCTCGGCACGGCGGTGGGCAACACCTGGGCCAACCGGCGCCTGACGTTCGGGCAGGTGGGCAGCGAGGGGGCGCTGCGCCAGTTCGCCGAGTCCGGGGTGGTGTTCGTGCTGGGGCTCGCGGTGTCCTCCGCCGGGCTCGGGCTGTTGCACGCCCTCTGGTCGTCGTCCGGGGTTCTCGTCGAGATCGTCACCGTGCTGCTCAGCGGCGTGCTGGCCACGGTGGTGCGGTTCGTGCTGATGCGGGCCTGGGTCTTTCACCCCGCCCGCTCCCCTCGTCCCCGCGACACCTCCACCGGGCGTCACCTCCACCGGGGGTGACCCGTCCACCGAACTGGCGCTTTGAGCGGACGCCGGTGGGAGGAGCCACGCGGTGGGAGAAACCGCGGCCGTGACCATGGTCAGGGGAGTCGCGGAGCAGGTCCGTTGAGCGTCGGGATTCGGACATAAGTCGGTTACGAAGCGTCAGCGTATGACCGTGAGGATCCGGGCGAGTTGCGTCGCGGAAACCTGTGGCGGATACGCTTAATATCGCTGTTCCGACGACATCGGCACAACCGCCGCCGTGCGAACCTGACCGGAGGATACTCGCGTGGTCCGAGGAGACCCCGACTCCCGGGGCGACCGACGAGGTGCTCCTCGAGCGGACTCGCGGGGTGAGCCGCGTGAGATCACGGATGGTAACGACGAGGAGACGTGGCCGCCGAACGAGCCGGCGGGCCCGTCCCGGCCCGGGCCGGGTGGGTCGCGGCGCCCAGTGGCTGAGCCGCCGCCGTCCCGGTCCGTAGTGGCGGGGGCGGGGCAGGTGGATCACGGGCATGAGCGGCCCGTCCTCGGCCAGATACGGGCGCTTTCCGCGAGCAGGGGCCTGGTTGCTTTCGCCACCCTGTCGGACCGGTCCGCCAGAAGCGTCCAACCCGTCGGCGGCAACCGGTCCGCGACGCCCGTGGCCAGTAACCACAGACCCGGCGGCCCTGGACCCGGCAGCTCTGGACCCGGCGGCTCTGGACCCGGCGGCTCTGGACCCGGCGGCTCTGGACCCGGCGGCTCTGGACCCGGCGGCCGTGGGCCGGGCGGCTACGGGTCCACGGCGTCCCCCGCGGGCCGGTCCGGGCCGGGCCGGCAGGGCAGCAACGCACCAGGTGTGGACGCCGGCGCTGCTCCCGCACCGGTTGCCAACGGACGTCCGAGAGGGCACGGTTCGTCTTCGTCTTCGTCTTCGTCTTCGTCTTCGTCTCTGCCTCCGCCCGTGCCCGCACGGCACGGGCCTGGGCCGGCCGCCGGCGACGCCCGTCGAGCCGAGGGCTATCCCGACCAGCGGGGAGCCCGCGGGCCCGATGGCCCTGATCCGCTTGACATGACCACCGTCGTGCAGCGACCGGCCGAGCGGGGGCTTCCCGACCAGGGAGCGGACCCGGTCATCCGGAGGCGGGTGTCGGGCGCCGGCCCCGGCGCGGACCAGGGAAGGCCGCCTTACACCGGAGAGCCCACACAGGGATACAACCCGTTTCCGGAACGTGGTCGGGACGGCGCCCGGTCCGCGTCCGCCGCTGCCGCACTCCGTCAGCCGGGGGCGGTGCGCCCTGGTCATGGCGGTGCGGAACAGGTCGGTTCATCCGGACCGCCCTCGCCCCGATCGTCCGCGGTCGCCGGCATGCCGCCGGCCGCGCCGCCGCGTCTGCCGGTGCTCCCGCCCGACTCCGGGCCCGTGGGGTCCCGCTCCGCCCCGCATGGCCGGCCCGATGCCCGGGCGCGACCGGCTTCCGGTCCGGCGGGCACGGCGGGTGCGGCCGGCGCGGCAGGTGCGCGCGGGCCGGTTGCCGGTGACCGAGCCCGTCCGGAGAGCCAGCGGCAGAATGATCATATTGCTCGCCCGCCCGGGGCCCGGATACCAGCCGGGGCGGGTCGGGAGACAGCGAGGCGCGGACCATCGGCTGGGTGGGGCGGCTCCGCCAAGCCCGTCTCCAGTGCGAACGACATCGAGGCCACCGATCGGTTCACCACGCTTCCCGGCGAGGACGGCCGTTCCGCCACCGCTGGTCGTCCCGCTCAGGCGCGCACCGAGCGCGTCCGGGCGGACGTTGCATCCGCCGGTGGCGCTCCTGGCCCGGCCCGTGCCGCTGCCGCTGACGGCGCCGCCGCTCCCGACGATTCCGACGCTGATACCGATTCCGGCTTTGACGCGGCCGCTGACGCCCGGGCCCGGGCGGGTGCCGCGTCCGCCCGGCACCGTCCCCCGCGCGCGCGGCCGGCCGTGAGCCTGCTGGGTCTGCTGTTGGTGATCGTTGTCATGGTCGTCGGGTTTTCCATCGGGCGAGCCGTCGCGGTGCCGGGCTCGGTGAGCATGCAGTCGCGGGTCAGTGACTGGGCTCGTGATCATAATCTGACGTTCCTTGTCGAGAACGTCGACAAGTTCCGTTGATCGTCGATGTTCCCGGTGCCRCTGGCCGGGGTTCTGATGATCAAAGGTTTTGGTGATCGCCGTTCTTGGTCGGCGACTTGTCCATATATTGACAAATATGTCGGACGGTAGTGTTTTATTGTGCCTGAATTTTCTGTTACCAGGAGAGATATTGACAAATCGGTGAGCAGCCACCAAATAGCCCATACACGCTAGTCGCTGTTTCGCGGCTGGTCATTGTGATGGTCACCGTGCGAGGAATTCGGTTCCCGGCCCTTGCGCTCGGGGCTCCTGCATGTGAATCTRCATAGATAGGTCTGTCGCGCTCTGTCACAGCATGTGCGACTTGGCGTGATGTTGGCCGGGTAACGTCCCGACCTGTCATCCGCGGCAGGAGGCTTCGCGTGCGTCCACATTCCACGCGTCCACACGGCAACGGCCCACGTGTCATCCGCCCGGCGGCCGGTCGTGACGCGGACGCTCCCGCAGCTGAGGATCCCCACGCCAGGGCGTTAGCCCCGGCCGCCATCCGGGCCGGCCGGGATGCCGGCGCCGCTCCTGCCCCGCCCGGTCGGGAGCCGACCGCGGAGGAGGTCGACGCGATCGCCCGGGCGGTCTTCGCCAGCCCGCTGGTCGCAGCCGTCCCCCACGGCCGCCTCCAGGTGGACTCCATCAGGATTTCCACCGGCTCGCCCGACTGGGCGTTCGTCGCGCTCCGACCACGTGAATATGATCTTGATCCGGCCGTTGCCGTACTGCGCTGGAACGTCAGCGGCGGCTGGGTGCTCGACCAGGTCGGTACGGCCCAGGTCGGCGTGGGTCGGGTCCCGGTGTCCGTGAGCGACGAATTCGATCTTGATGATGGACGATAGGGCGTGTCGGGCCTTCCACGCAGCCGGATACCGTTGTGAGGGTGTCCATACCGGCGGACGGCTCCGACGTGCCCACCACCCTGGCCGGGTGGCTGCGCGGCCTGCCGGATGACGCGCTGAACCGGCTGCTCACCCTGCGGCCGGACCTGGCCACCCCGCCCCCGCCCGACTTCGACGTCCTCGCTGCCCGGCTGGAGATCCGGGTGAGTGTCACCCGCGCGCTCGAGCGGCTCGACGTCTTCACCCTCGAGGTCTGTGAGGCGTTGACGCTGCTCCCGCCGGCGGTGAGCGCGGCGGAGCTGTCGACCTTCTGCGGGGGCGCGGACGTGACGGCGGCCCTGACGGCGCTGCGCGAACGCGGGCTGGTGTGGGGGGACGACTCGGCCATCGTGCTCGTCGGCATGGTCCGTGACCTGCTGGGTGAGCGGCCGCTCGGGCTCGGCCGGCCGTTGCGCGCGTGCCTGGGCGGCCATCGGCACACCCAGCTGGCCCGGCTCGCCACCGCGGTCGGCGTCGACCCGCGCCGGGACCGGGGCGCCGCCACCCGCTCGGCCCTGCTCGACGAGCTGACCACCGTGCTGGCCGGGCGGGAGCGGGTGGCCCGGCTGGTCGAGGAGTGCGGCCCGCGGGCCTGCCAGATCCTCGACCGGCTCGCCACCGGGCCGGCGCTGGGGCACACCGGCGACGCCGGGCGCCTGCTCGCGGCCTCCGACGCCCGCACCCCGGTGGAGGAACTGCTCGCCCGGGGCCTGCTCGTCGGCGTCGACGAGGAGACGGTCGAACTCCCCCGGGAGGTGGGCCTGGCCCTGCGCGGCGACCGGCCGGCGGGGCAGCTGCACGTCGACCCGCCCGCGCTCGCCGGCCGGCAGATCGATCTCGGCCAGGTCGACGGCGCCGCCGCTCTTGCCGCAGGCGCACTGGTCCGCCTGGTGACGGCCCTGCTCGAGGCGTGGGGGACGGCCCCGCCCACCCCGCTGCGCACCGGCGGTCTCAGCGTCCGGGACTTCCGCGCCACCGCGAAGCTGCTCGACGTCACCGAAGCGGTGGCGGCGGTGGTCGTCGAGATCGCCTACGCGGCCGGGCTGGTCGACGGCTCCACCGGGACGGACACCCAGATCATGCCCACGACGGCCTACGACCGGTGGTGTGTGGAGACCCCGGCCATGCGGTGGGCCGTCCTGGTGGAGGCGTGGCTGCACACCCCGGACGTCCCCGGCCTGGTGGGGGAGCGGGACGACAAGGGCCGCCAGCTCGCGGCGCTGTCGCTGGAGCTGCGGCGGCGCAGCGCGCCGGAGCTGCGCCGTCTCGTACTGGACGCGTTCGCCGCCGCGCCCCGCGGACTCGCGCCCACCCCCACCTCGGTGCGGGAGCTGCTCGCCTGGCGGATGCCGCGGCGTGGCGGGCCGTTGCTGGACAGGATGGTCGACTGGGTCTTCGCCGAGGCGGAGCTGCTGGGCGTCACCGGCCGGGGCGCGCTGTCGGCCGCCGGGTGGGCGTTGGCCCGCGGCGAGGCAGGAGCGGGGGCGAGCCGCTCCGAGCTGGCGGCGGCGCTCGGCCCGATGCTGCCCGAGCCCGTCAGCGAACTGTTCGTGCAGGCCGACCTCACCGCGGTGGCGCCGGGCCCGCTGGTGCCGGAGATCGCCGCCGAGCTGGCGCAGATGGCCGATGTCGAGTCCTCGGGCGCGGCGACGGTCTACCGGTTCTCCGAGACGTCCCTGCGGCGGGCACTGGACGCCGGGCGGACCGTCGAGGACATCCGCGACTTTCTCACCCGGGTGGCCCGTGGAGGCGTACCGCAGACGCTGGACTACCTGGTGGACGACGTCGCTCGCCGGCACGGGCGGTTGCGGGCGGGGCCGGCCGCGTCCTATCTGCGCTGTGACGACACCGCTGTCCTCTCCGAGGTGGTCGCCTCCCGGCGGACCCAGGCGCTGGGGCTGCGCCGGATCGCGCCGACGGTGGTGGTCTGCTCGCTGCCCATGCCCAAGCTGCTCGACGGGCTGCGCGCCGCCGGTTTCTCCCCGGTGGGAGAGGGCCCGGACGGGCGGGTGGTGCTCAGCCGGCCGGAGGTGCACCGCACGCCGGGCCGGCCGCGGCCGCCGGGCGGTGCCCAGGCGCGGGGCGGCCGTGACGAGCAGCTGCGCGACATGGTGCGGATGATCCGCCGTGGGGACGCCAGTACCCGCACGGCGCGGGCGGCCGCCGCCGCGGCCGGCTCGCTGGCCGACGGGGCCGACGGGATGGTGCGCTCCGCGCCGTTGATCCT
This sequence comes from Protofrankia sp. BMG5.30, assembly GCF_001983005.1. Classification (NCBI taxonomy): domain Bacteria; kingdom Bacillati; phylum Actinomycetota; class Actinomycetes; order Frankiales; family Frankiaceae; genus Protofrankia; species Protofrankia sp. BMG5.30. The sequence continues at coordinate 139,351 of NZ_MOME01000005.1, forward strand.
GGTGACGCTGCAGGGGGCGGCCCGCGCTGGCCGCCGGGTGCTGCTCGGATACGTCGACCAGCAGGGGACGCCCAGGGACCAGGTGGTCCGCCCGCTGACCGTCGAGGGTGGCTGGGTCACGGCCTGGGATCAGCGCACCAGCGCGACCCGGCGGTTTGCGTTACACCGTGTGACCGGCGTCCTCGATGTGGAGGACATACTCCCGAGTGGTGAGATCAACGGCTACCCCTGGCTCTACGAGCCGGGCGGGCCGGGCGGTTTCAGGGCGGCTTCCGCCTCCCGAGCCGGTTTCGGTGCCGGGCCGGCGGGCRTGGGCCCGGTTGCCGTGGACCCCGTTGCGGTGGACACCGCCGGGACGGACACCCCCGAGACGCCGACGGCGGTGCCCAGCCAGGCGCCTCCACGGCCGCTTGACACGGAGGACATTTCCGATCTGCCCTGACGACAGCCTGACCTGCCCTGACAGCCCGACCTGCCCTGACAACGGCCGGGCCCGCCTCGCCTCCCGATGACCGGATTTCGGCGGCCGGGCCGCTCTGCGGCCGGATCGTCCGGACGACGCCCGCCGCGGGCGGCGGCGTCGGCCCTGCCCGGGACCGCCGGCGAACATGCGAGAATCGGCGGACGCGCTCGGTGTCCGCTGGCCGGCCGGTCTGCTCCGCTTGCCGGTCCGCCTGACGCGACGCCGTGAAATCGGCGTCCTGGAAGCCTTCGGACGCCTCGGGAACCCTGAGCCCCTCGGAAATCCCGAAACCCTCGGAAGGCCCTCGGAAGGGTGGTGAGACGTGACCGACGGTCCGTTGATCGTCCAGTCGGACAAGACCCTGCTGCTAGAAGTCGATCATTCACTGGCCGGCGACGCCCGAGCCATGATCGCGCCGTTCGCGGAGCTGGAACGTTCACCCGAGCACGTGCACACCTACCGGATCACCCCGTTGGCGCTGTGGAACGCCCGGGCCGCCGGCCATGATGCCGAACAGGTCGTCGACGCGCTCGTCCGGTTCTCCCGCTACGCCGTTCCGCACGCGCTGCTCGTCGACATCGCCGACACCATGGATCGCTACGGCCGGCTGCGGCTGGAGAACGACCCGGTGCACGGGCTGGTGCTGCGCACCGTCGACCGCGCGGTGCTCACCGAGGTTGTCCGGTCGAAGAAGGTCGCGCCGATGCTCGGGCCGCGCCTCGACGACGACTGCGTCGCGGTGCACCCGTCCGAGCGGGGACGGCTCAAGCAGGCGCTGCTGAAGATCGGCTGGCCGGCCGAGGACCTGGCCGGTTACGTCGACGGCGAGGCGCACCCGATCGAGCTGCGCCAGGACGGCTGGGAGCTGCGCGACTACCAGAAGGGCGCGGTGGCGGGTTTCTGGGAGGGCGGCTCGGGCGTGGTGGTGCTGCCCAGCGGTGCCGGCAAGACCATCGTCGGGGCCGCCGCCATGGCGCACGCCCGCGCCACCACCCTGATCCTGGTCACCAACACCGTCGCCGGCCGCCAGTGGCGCTCGGAGCTGCTGCGGCGCACGTCGCTCACCGAGGAGGAGATCGGCGAGTACTCCGGCGAGCGCAAGGAGATCCGGCCGGTCACCATCGCCACCTACCAGGTGATGACGGCCCGCCGTAAGGGCGAGTACCTGCACCTGGAGCTGTTCGGTGCCCGCGACTGGGGGCTGATCGTCTACGACGAGGTGCACCTGCTGCCGGCGCCGGTCTTCCGGATGACCGCCGACATCCAGTCCCGCCGCCGGCTCGGCCTGACCGCAACCCTGGTGCGCGAGGACGGCCGGGAGGGCGACGTCTTCTCGCTGATCGGCCCCAAGCGGTACGACGCCCCCTGGCGCGAGATCGAGGCGCAGGGCTGGATCGCGCCGGCCGAATGTACCGAGGTGCGGGTGACCCTCACCGAGGACGAGCGGATGGCCTACGCCGTCGCCGAGGCGGAGGAGCGCTACCGCATGTGCGCCACCGCCCACAGCAAACGGGCGGTGGTGCGCCGTCTGGTGCAGCGGCACGCCGACGACCAGGTGCTCGTCATCGGTGCCTACCTCGACCAGCTCGACCAGCTCGGCGAGCTGCTCGACGCCCCGGTCATCCAGGGGTCGACCCGCAACCGGGAGCGCGAACGCCTGTTCGAGGCGTTCCGGACCGGGGAGATCAGGACGCTGGTCGTCTCCAAGGTCGCGAACGTGTCGATCGACCTGCCGGAGGCGGCGGTCGCCATCCAGGTCAGCGGCACGTTCGGGTCACGCCAGGAGGAGGCGCAGCGGCTCGGGCGGGTGCTGCGCCCGAAGGCGGACGGCCGGGGCGCGCACTTCTACACCGTGGTCTCCCGGGACACGATCGACCAGGAGTACGCCGCGCACCGCCAGCGCTTCCTCACCGAGCAGGGGTACGTCTACATGATCGTGGACGCTGACGACATCCCCGATCCCGCGTAACCGTCCGGCCCCGGGTGGCCAACCGTCCGATACCGACTGATCGTCTGGCCCTGTGTAACCGTCCGGTGGTTACTCTGGGTATGGTTACTCTGGGTTTGGTGGGTCCACGAGGGTGGCTGGGATGATCGTGCAGGGTACCGGCGTGATCACTGTCAGCTCCTCGTCTCCGGTCGCGGATGCCGCCGGTACGTAGGCACCGTCGACGAGCCGGTAGGCGTCGATGCGCGGGCCGTCCGGATCGACCAGCCAGTAGTCGGGCACGCCGTGGTCACGGTAGAGGTCGAACTTGAGCGTCCGGTCGTAGCGGCGGTTGCCGGCTTCGGCGACCTCGACGACCAGCAACGGCAGACCGGTGATCCGCTGTGGGCGGTCGTCGTCGCCGGCGGCGGCCACGACGATGTCGGGGACGACCTCGCTGCGCGGCTCGATCCGGACGCTGACGTCACGGGTGTGGACGCGCATGTCGGCCGGGGTGGCCTCGACGAGCAGCCGGACCAGGCGTTTGGTCACCCGGGTTTCCAGCGGCGTCGGCCACGGGCGGACCACGAACATCCCGTCGACCAGCTCGAAGCGGGGGTCGAGCGCGAGTTCGTCGAGGTCCGTCACGGTGAGCGGCGGCGCGGGCAGCGTCAGGACGGGACGGAGCGAGCGTGTCGCGGGGCCGGGAGAAGGCACGCCAGTAATGGTGCCTTGTGACCCGGAGACTGTCTAAATGTTCTTTGCCGTACCGCTGTCAGCCGAGGCCGCGGGAGTCCTGCTTGAGCGCGGTGTCTATGGTGAGCGCGGAGGCGACCACCAGGCTGCGCAGCGGATCCGTCAGCGGACGGTGGATCTGGACGACGTAGTTGTCAGCGGTGGTGAACAGGGTGCGGGCCAGCCCCTCCCAGGTTTTCGTCACCCGGGCGATCTCGGTGCCGCCGTGGTCGACGATCGAAAAGTTCCACGCCCGCCAGTTCTCCGTTTTGATCGTTCCGATGGGCGTCCCGCCGGTTTCCAGCGCAAAACGGATCTTGCCGAAGATGTTCTGCTGGACGATCTGGCCGATCTCGAATCCGTCCGGCCGGGTGACGATCACACGTGACCTGAAGACCTTCGCCGGCCGGGTGAGGACCAGATGGGCCACGCCGGCGCTGTCGCGCACCTCAAGCCGGTGGGTGAAGAACTGGTCGAGCGAGCTGACGAACCGCACTGCTTTCTTCAGCGCGCTCTGGCCGACCTCGACAACCGAACCGATCTGGTTGCCGGCCTGGTCGAACACGGCATATTCGTTCGTCAGTTCGATGAGCTTGGTCTTCTGGTTGACCACCAGGACCGGTTCGGTGAAAAGCGTCCCGCCGCCACCGTGGACGGGTCGTACACCCGCGCCTTCGGAAACCTGGCGCTGGACGCGGTCCGGTGTGTAGTTGGTCTGTACCGGCGCGTTCTGGTAGCCCTGTGGAGTTCCCCAGCCCTGGGCGGGCGCCGTCTTGCCCGGTGATTCCGGCTGTCCCGATGGCACGTCGCTGACCTGGTCGGTCCAGGTGGTGCCGTCCCAGTAGCGGAAGCCGTGCTGGCCGGACGGGTCGGCGTACCAGCCGGCCGGCGGCGTGGTCTGGGTCATCTCGTACACACTCCCGGTCATGGTGCTGTTCGCGGCCCACCACGAACCCGTGGCAGCGGTAACCCCACCGAAATCGACGCTTCACGCGAGTATGCCCGACATGGTCGGTAAACCGCCGCCACCGCCGTCCAGCCATGTCCCAGGCACGACAGGGACATGACACGACAGACGACAGAGGTATGACAAACGACAGAGGCATGACAAAGGGGCGGTCCCGCCATTGGGACCGCCCCTTTTATCCGGTTTGTTCGGTATTCAGGCTGTAGGCCTCAGAAGTCGAGGTCTCCACCGCCGCCGGGAGCGGCCGGGGCCGGGTTCTTCTCCGGCTTGTCGGCGATGACGGCTTCGGTGGTGAGGAACAGCCCGGCGATCGACGCGGCGTTCTGCAGCGCCGAACGGGTGACCTTGGCCGGGTCGATGATGCCGGTGCCGATCAGGTCGACGTACTCGCCGGTGGCCGCGTTCAGGCCATGGCCGGCGGGCAGGTGGCGGACCTTGTCGACCACGACGCCGCCCTCAAGACCGCTGTTGTAGGCGATCTGCTTGATCGGCGCCTCCAGRGCGAGGCGGACGATGTTCGCTCCGGTCGCCTCGTCACCGGCGAGGTCGAGCTTCTCGAAGGCGGTGACCGACGCCTGCAGCAGCGCGACGCCACCACCGGCGACGATGCCCTCCTCGACCGCGGCCTTCGCGTTGGAGACGGCGTCCTCGATGCGGTGCTTCTTCTCCTTGAGCTCAACCTCGGTGGCGGCACCGACCTTGATGACCGCGACTCCACCGGCGAGCTTGGCCAGCCGCTCCTGCAGCTTCTCGCGGTCGTAGTCGGAGTCCGACTTCTCGATCTCGGCACGGATCTGGTTGACCCGGCCGGCGATCTGGTCGGGGTCGCCAGCGCCCTCGACGATCGTGGTCTCGTCCTTGGTGACGACGAACTTGCGGGCCTTGCCGAGCAGGTCGAGCGTGGTGCTCTCCAGCTTCAGGCCGACGTCCTCGGAGATGACCTGGCCACCGGTGAGGATGGCGATGTCACCGAGCAGGGCCTTGCGGCGGTCGCCGAAGCCGGGGGCCTTCACCGCGACGCTCTTGAAGGTGCCACGGATCTTGTTGACGACCAGGGTGGCCAGGGCCTCGCCCTCGACGTCCTCGGCGATGATCGCCAGCGGCTTGCCGGCCTGCATGACCTTCTCCAGCAGCGGGAGCAGGTCCTTGACCGCCGAGATCTTGCTGTTGACGATGAGGATGTACGGGTCGTCGAGGACGGCTTCCTGACGGTCGGCGTCGGTGACGAAGTACGGCGAGATGTAGCCCTTGTCGAAGCGCATACCCTCGGTGAGCTCGAGCTCGAGGCCGAAGGTGTTGCTCTCCTCGACGGTGACGACGCCTTCCTTGCCGACCTTGTCCAGTGCCTCGGCGATGAGCGCGCCGATCGCGGGGTCGCCCGCGGAGATGGACGCCGTGGAGGCGATCTGCTCCTTGGTCTCGACCTCCTTGGCCTGCTTGGAGAGCTCCTCGGAGACGCGCTCGACCGCGACCTCGATGYCCTTCTTCAGACCCAGCGGGTTGGCGCCGGCCGCCACGTTGCRCAGACCCTCGCGGACCAGTGCCTGGGCGAGGATCGTCGCGGTGGTGGTGCCGTCACCGGCGACGTCGTTGGTCTTCTTCGCTACTTCCTTGACGAGCTCCGCACCGATCTTCTCGTACGGGTCCTCGAGCTCGATCTCCTTGGCGATGCTCACACCGTCGTTGGTGATCGTGGGGACGCCCCACTTCTTCTCCAGAACGACGTTGCGGCCCTTCGGGCCGAGTGTGACCTTCACGGCGTCGGCCAACTGGTTCATGCCGCGCTCCAGGCCGCGCCGTGCCTCCTCATCGAAGGCAATGATCTTCGGCATGGTGTCGTGGTCCTCCCAGGGGAATGGCTGTTCAATGGCCTGGCCAAGACGACGCCCGCGACGGACGGCCCGGTGGCCTCGTCGCTCAGCCCTGGCACTCGAAGCGGGTGAGTGCCAGCTCCTGTTTAGCACTCGAGGTGGGTGAGTGCAAGCTCGCCCCCCGTTGCGCCGCACGGCCGGACGGCCCGCCACGGGCCCGGCCAGGTGGCGGCCGCGCGCCGGCCGCATGCCATCGTCCGGCCCGTGAACCATCGGTGAACCCCGTGCCGGTCACGTGCCCAGAACTCCGTCGAACTGGCAGATCGCCACGCGGGCGTCGAGCGACTACGGCGAAGCCCTGGCTGCCCGCCCACCGACGAACCCCCGCCGTTGCGCGCTGGAAGGACGGGGGTTCGCGGTGCTGGGGCACGTTCGCACGTCGCGATCGCCGACCAGGACGGTGCGGTACAGGTCAACCTGAATCTACCCAACGGGGCCGGGACGGTGCTGCGGGTGATCGGCGATCCATGTCCATGCGGTCCATGTGCCGTGTCACGGGCCGGTGGTGCCAGGCGTTTTCACGCCCGCCATGGGGCACGTCGTCCGTCCGTGGCGTCCTCGGCCTCCCAGCGCAGCAGGTCGCCCGGCTGGCACCTGAGCACCTCGCGGAGCGCGGCGAGCGTCGCGGAGCGCACTGCCCTGGTGCGGCCGTTCTTGAGTACCGCCAGGTTGGCGGGCGTGATCCCTACGCGGTCCGCGAGCTCGCCCACGGACATCTTCCGCCTGGCCAGCATCACGTCGATGTCGACGACGATCGGCATCAGATCACCGTTGATAACGGGGACGTCGATGCCGTTGATACGGATGGTGCGGGCCATCGCCACCTCCTCGTGTGGTTTCCATGAGGTGCGGACAGGCCGGCGCCGCTTCCGGGCATGGTGGTATCCGGGAAGGGGACGGCGGTGGGATCATGGGAGTCGTCCGTGTCGGTCGTGGAGGTGCTCGCGGGGATGGCCACGCCACGGCTGTCGAAGCGAAGTCGCGGAGGTGTCACCATCGGCATGCGCTCCATCGGCCTGTCCGGATCCGGCACCGGAGGGTCCCCGGCACCCGATCCGGACGGACAGACGCGTGCCCCAGGGAGATCATCCACCACAACCTCCGACACGCCGACGAACCCGGGAGGTTGTGGTGAGAGATCGACATGCATCCTGACCTGCAACGACACAGAATTTTTAGATCATCTCACCATGATCTAAAAGATCTTCAAAAGGAGGTTGTGGTTGGATCTTGCAAACCCCCAGCTCAGACGGGGTACAATTCGGACAGCGGTCCCCGCGATCTACAAATCCGAGCCGGATTGAAACCAGGCCGCCGCGTCGTGCTCGTCGACGACCGTGAGGTCCCCGCGATCCACAGATCTTTGTTTCTGGGTTCCGCGTGTCGTTCGTCTTCGGAATAGCGGACCAATCCGTCGATCACTATGGGCTGGGTGTTGACTCCCAKGGTGTCCCCGAGCCGCTCGAAGCTGTCGAGATCGCAGGAGGCGGACATGGTTCGATACTCATCGACTCGAAGGGGAGCCCAGCTCGATTCTTTCGTCGGGCCGCGAGTTCGGAAGCTGCCGTCAGTGGCAGGCCTCGGCCATGTTCAAAGCGGCCCCCGGGCAGGCGAAAGTGAACGAAGTTCTCGTCTTCCGGTTCGGTGTCCACAATCTTGGCTTTACCGGCCAGTTGTCGGAATGAATCGACACGGGCTTCTTCTCAGTGGTCTGCCGGAACGGCGGCGCGGGCAGGTGGCCGCGCCGCCGTTTGCGTCGTCCCGGAGATGTCGGCGGTGCTGAATAGCGGAAGATCCTGCGGAGGGTGTTGGGCGGTCGGGGTCAGTCGCCGAGGCCGGCGGCTTCGAAGGCGGCCAGGGACGGGCGGATGGTCGCGGTCGGCCGGCCTGTCGGGATCAGCGGGTCGAGGGTCTTCAGGCCGTCGCCGGTGTTGAAGATGACGGTCTCCGCGTCGGGGTCGAGCAGGCCCTCGCGCAGCAGCCGCCGCAGGCACGCGACGGTGACGCCGCCGGCGGTCTCGCCGAAGACACCCTCCGTCCGGGCCAGCAGGCGGATTCCCTCGACGATCTCGGGGTCGGTGACGTCGGTGATCGCGCCGCCGGTGCGACGGGCCACGTCGAGGGCGTACGGGCCGTCCGCCGGGTTGCCGATCGACAGCGACTTGGCGATGGTGGACGGCTTCACCGGTGCGACCGTGTCCGCCCCGCGGGCGAAGGCCGCCGCGACCGGGTTGCAGCCCTGCGCCTGCGCGCCGAAGACCCGGTGCGGGGTCGGCTCCACCAGGCCGAGCCGGCCGAGCTCACCGAACGCCTTGTCGATCTTCGTCAGCAGCGACCCGGACGCGATCGGCACCACGACCTGCTCCGGCAGCCGCCAGCCGAGCTGTTCGGCGACCTCGTAGCCGAGCGTCTTGGAGCCCTCGGCGTAGAACGGCCGCACGTTGACGTTGACGAACGCCCATTCGTACTCGCCGGAGAGCTCGCTGCACAGGCGGTTGACGTCGTCGTAGTTGCCCTCGATCGCGACCAGCGTGCCGCCGTAGACGGCGGTCGACACGGTCTTGCCGTCCTCCAGATCATGCGGGATCAGCACAACCGAACGTAGCCCGGCGGACGCGGCGTGCGCTGCCACCGACTGGGCCAGGTTGCCGGTGGACGCGCAGGCGACCGTGGTGTACCCGTGCTCGCGCGCGGCCGACAGCGCCACCGACACGACCCTGTCCTTGAACGAGTGGGTGGGGTTCGCGGTGTCGTCCTTGACCCACAGTGTCCGCATCCCGAGCTCGGCGGCGAGGCGGGGGGCCGGGCGCAGCGGCGTCCAGCCCGCGCCGAGCGACACCCGGCGCGCGGGGTCGTGGCCGGCGGGCAGCAGCCCGACATAGCGCCACAGGCTGGCGGGACCGGCCTCGATGGACTCCCGGGTGACCCGGCGTAGCACGGAGTCGTCGTAGGCAATCTCCAGCGGGGCGAAGCACTCGATACAGACATGCGTCGGGGAGAGCGGATAGGTGGCGCCGCAGTGGCGACACGACAGGGAAACCGCGGGATTGACGACGTCCGGGCTGATCGTTGCGACGCGCTCGGGAGCGACTGTCATCTGTGAAACTCCTCATCTTTCCCGAGAGCCGGATGCATCTCAGGACGGAATTAGCACCTGCCGCGCACTGATGCGGGTGGTTGCCGGGGCTTCACTGGGCCGGTCCCTCTGCCCCTCTGGATGAGCCGTATGCGGTTGTCAGTCCGTACTGTAGTCCGTGTGCGGTCTGACGTATACCGTTGGTTCGAGCATAGGACGTACTACGGGCGGGACTTCTCACCAGGGGAACTACTGGCCCGTAAGGCAGGGCCGATCAGCGTGGTGCTGCCCGCGTTGAACGAGGCGGCCACCGTCGGCGCGATCGTCTCGGCGCTCCGCCGCGATCTTATGGCCGCGGTGCCTCTCGTCGACGAGATCGTCGTCATCGATCCGGGGTCGGTGGACGCGACCGCCTCCGAGGCGGCCGCCGCGGGCGCGGCGGTGTTCRCCGAGGAGCGCATCCTCACCGGCTAYGGGCGGGTCGCCGGCAAGGGCGAGGCCCTGTGGAAGTCCCTGTACGCCACGTCCGGGGACATCGTGGTCTTCGTCGACGCCGATCTGGAGGACTTCGACGCGAGCCTGGTCACCGGGCTGCTCGGGCCGCTGCTGACCGAGGGCGCGGTGTCCTACGTCAARGCGTCCTATGACCGGCCGCTGGCCGGGGGGCTGCTGCCCGGCGGCGGCGGCCGGGTCACCGAACTCGTCGCGCGCCCCCTGCTCAACCTGCACTGGCCACAGCTCGCCGGGCTGGTGCAGCCGCTGGCCGGTGAGTTCGCAGGCCGGCGGGCCCTGCTGGAACAACTACCGTTCGTCTCCGGCTACGGCATCGAGTTCGCCCAGGTCGTGGACGTGTGCTCGTTGCTGGGAGTGGACGCCCTCGCTCAGGTCGAGGTCGGCCGCAAGGTCCACCGTCACCAGTCCGACGAGGCTCTTGGACGGATGGCCGCGGAGATCATCCATGCGGCGTGGACCAGGCTGGGCGTCCACACCGACTCTCTCAGCGGGACGCTGACCCAGTTCAGGCGCGGTGACAGCGGGCTGGAGCCGCGTACCCATCAGGTGGCGGTGCGGGAGCGGCCACCTATGATCACGATTCCGGAGTACGCCGCCCGCTACGCCCGGCTGTACCACGGTCCGGTGGAAAGCGGCTGACCGTGGCCCTGCCGCACCAGACGGGCCGCCGTGGGCAGGGCACGGTCTGTCCCGGACAGGTGGCCCGCACCAGGTGACAGCCCCGACGCCGTGGCGCGGCACGGCCCCACGAAACGCCCGCGCCGCCCCGTCCCACGTGCCACGAACGCCCAGCCGCCACGAACAGCGTGAACGCCATGAAGAGCGCGAACAGCGTGAACAGGAGGACAGCACCGATGAGTGTCCGGGTCGTCTATACCGATCTCGACGGGACCATGGTGGGGCCACGTGGATGCTTCTTCCGCAGCGAAGATCACTCCGTCACCCTGGACCCGGCGCACGCTCTGATCGATCTGCACCGGGCCGGCATCGCGCTGGTCCTGGTCAGCGGACGGACCCGGCCTCAGCTCACGGAGGCTGCCTCGATCTTCGGGGCGGACGGTTTCATCGCCGAACTCGGTGCCATCGTCGGCTGGGACCACGGGCACAGCAGCCAGATCCTGCGCGGAGCCATGCCCGAGACGTTCGACCGGATACCCGACGAGCTGGTCACGGCGCTGGTCGCCCAGTATCCGGGACGCCTGGAGGCGCACCGCTCCTGGATCCGCGGCCGTGAGATCGACATCATGCTGCGGGGCAACATCGACGTGGTCGCGGCCGACGCGTGGCTTGCCGCGGAAGGTTATGGATGGTTGACCATGCGCGACAACGGCATCATCGCGCGGGCCACCATGCCCGATCTGGACGATGTTCCGCACGTCTACCACCTGGTGCCCGACGGAGTCAGCAAGGGGGCCGCGGTGGCCTTCGACCTGGCTCGCCGGGGGCTGCGCCCGGAGCAGGCGATCGCGATCGGGGACTCCGCCAGCGACCTGGTCATGGCCGACCATGTCGGCCGCATGCACCTTGTCGCGAACGCGCTGCACCACACGGACCTGATCGATCTGCTGCCCGGTTACGACAACGTCGTCGTGGAGGACGGCACCCTCGGCGCCGGGTGGGTGAGCGCGGTGCGTTCGGTTCTGCCCACGCCACGGCCCGCCGCCGTCTGATCCCCGTGCCGCCCGGCAGGAGCATGCGGGCGGAACACGTGGACGCCGATCACGAGGAGAAAGAGGACGGCTGCGATCACGTAGGAGTTCCCGATCACGAGCTGCCAGCCGTGCCACCGGTATTCGCGGTCGTCCTCGTTGGGTAACCACCACAGCGGGGAGAGGACGAGCAGCGTGAAGCCGCCCAGCGGCGCGAGACGCCCCCCACGCGGCCGTCGTGGACCTGCCAGTGTGGCCAGCGCCGGCAGCACCCACAGCCAGTGGTGCGTCCAGGAGATCGGTGACACGAGCAGGCCGGTGATGCCACAGGCCGACCAGATTGACTCTTCATGCGACTTCAGGCGACAAGTTGCCAAATCCGTAGTTGCTACGACATGACAACAGCCGTCCACACGTCGTCGGATGCCGACCAGCGACAGCTCCGTGAGGCGGGTGCTGTCAGGCGGGTGCCCACACGGCACGGGCCGGGCAGCACCGCCCGCAGGCCCTCGAGTGTTCCCCCCGACAACGGCCTGACCGCACGCATCGGTGGCCTGGCCGCACGCATCGGTGTACCGCGGCCTGAGTGACGGCCGCGCGGCCGTCTGYCGAGGTACTACTCTTCGCAGGATGCGTCACGTCCGGTCGGTCGACGAAACGCTGYGTCCTGTGGCCGGTGGAGGGGCCGCCCGAGTGCTTGTCGCCTCCAATCGCGGCCCGGTGGCGTTCGCGACGGGTAACGACGGGTCACTTGTCGTGYGCCGTGGTGGCGGTGGGCTGGTCAGCGGCCTGCACGCGGTCGCCAGCGGCGACATCGGATCGGCTGGCCCGGCTCGCTCTGCCGGCGATGCCAACGCTGCCGGCGGGGCTGGTGGTGGGCTGGTCTGGGTGTGCGCGGCGCTCAGCGAAGCCGACCGGCGGGCCACCCGCTCGACGCCGGACGGCCGTCTGGATCTTGCCGGTCACGACACCGGGGGTGCGGCCGTCCACATGCTCGACGTGGACAGGGTCGTGTTCGACCGGGCCTACAACGCGGTCGCCAACCGTACGTTGTGGTTCGTTCTGCACCTGCTCTACGCGCCGGCGTCCCAGCCCTCCTTCGGCGCGGCCTTCCAACGCGACTGGCAGGCGTATGAGATCTACAATGCGATGTTCGCCGAGGCGCTGGCCCGTGAGGCGGCGCCGGGCGCGGCCGTCCTGATTCAGGACTACCACCTGACGCTGGTGCCCGCGCAGCTGCGCAACCTGCGCCCGGACCTGCGGATCGCCCATTTCAGTCACACACCGTGGGCGCCGTCGGAGTATTTCCGCATACTGCCGGACGACGTCGCCCGCGCGGTCGTCCAGGGCATGCTCGGTGCCGACCGGCTCGGCTTCCTCACCCCTGGGTGGGCGGAGGCTTTCTGCCGATGTGCCAAGGCGCTGCTTCCCGCCGACGTCGAGCTCGCGGCCGGCACCGAGGCCGAGGTTGAGGTTGACCGCGACAGCGCCGGCCCGCGTCGCGCCGGTGACGACGCGCGTCACTCCGGCAGCGGGACGGATGGCGCACGCCGTCCCGACGGCATGGTGGCCGCCGCGGGCCGCGACGACGGTGTGGGCCGCGACGACGGTGCGGGCCTGCGTCATGGCGGGGCGGGCGGTGCGAGTGGGTTGTGGCTGCGCTACCGCGGCCGCGTCGTCCGGATCGGCGTCCATCCGCTCGGAGTCGACGGTGACTGGCTGCTCAAACGCGCGTCCGGACAGGACGTGGCCGCCCGTGCCACCGAGATGCGCGAGCTCGCCGCGGGCCGGCGGGTGATCGTGCGGGTGGACCGGACCGAACTGTCGAAGAACATCGTCCGCGGCCTGGACGCCTATCGGGAGCTCCTGCGTGACTACCCACAGTGGCAAGGTCGGGTGGTGCACATCGTGTGCGCCTATCCGTCCCGCCACGATCTTCCCGAATACCGCGAGTACACGGCTGCCGTGCAGCGGATCGTGGCGGAGATCGAGGACGAGTTCGCGACCGCGACCTGGCTGCCCGTCCGCCTTGAGGTCAACGATGACTACCCACGGTCACTGGCGGCACTGTCRCTGGCCGAGGTGCTGGTGGTGAACCCGATCAGGGACGGTATGAACCTGGTCGCAAAGGAAGGCGCGGTGCTCTCCCGGCCCGGCGCGGCCCTGGTGCTCTCCCGCGAGGCCGGGGCATGCGTGGAGATGGCCGACGACGCGCTGGTGGTCAACCCGTTCGACGTGAGCGCGACCGCCCGGGCGCTGCATACCGCGCTGCTGATGGCCGCCGACGAGCGCCGTGACCGGTGYGCCCGGCTCGCCGCTGTCGCCGGCAGGCTCCCCCCGCGCAAGTGGTTCCGCGACCAGCTCGACGCACTACTGGAGTAACCACGTGGAGTGACCGCATTGCCGGAGTGGCCACGCTGGAGGCGGCCGGCGTCCTAGGCGAGACGGTCGGCGAGCAGACGCAGCAGCGCCACCACTCCCTCAGGGCCGGGGACGACGAGATCGGCCCGTTCACGCAGCGCCCGTGGGACCTCCGGGCCGTCGCTGCACACGGTCAGCCCGGGGATACCGGCGACCCGCAGTTCGTCGACCGCGTCGAAGGCCGGCAGGTCACCGAGGTCGTCGCCGGCGAACAGCACGGAGCGGACGCCCAGCTCGGCCGCGTGGTCGCGCAGCGCCCGGCCCTTGTCGTGCCCGGGCGGGCGTAGTTCCAGCACCCGTTTGCCAGGCGCGGCATCCAGCCCGTTGTCCCTGGCCAGGACGGTCAGCGCGGGCGTGAGCGAGGCCAGCGACGCATCCGGGTCGGCGGTGCGGCGGACGTGGACGACCAGGGCATGCCCCTTGTCCTCCACGACGGTCCCGGCGGGTGCGTCCTGCAGGAGCCTGGGCAGCGCTGCCCGGACCGCGGCCACTCCGGGCAGCGGCTCGGGGCTGGTGATTGTTCTGGTGGAGGCGTCCCAGCGTTGTAGCCCGTACTGGCCGAGGACGGACAGCGAGCGCAGCCCCGGCTCGTCGGCGAACCGGGTGAGTGAGAGCAGGGCCTCGACCGGGCGACCGGTGATGATGGTGACCGATCCGACCCGTTCGGCCAGCCGGGCCAGGGCGCGCAGCGCACCGGGCGCGGGAACGGCGTCGGAGGGGCGGTTGACGATGGGTGAGAGGGTGCCGTCGTAGTCGAGCGCGACCAGGGCATGCCGCGGGTCGGTGAGCAGCGCGGCGAGCCCGGAGCCGCCGGCCAGCGTCCGGGGCGCCTCGGCGAGCGGGCCGCTGCCGGGCGTACCGCTGGTACCAGGTGTGTTGCTGGTACCGGGTGTGGAAGTCATGGGTTCAGGTCCGTCACTCGGGCGGGTCGATCTGGAAATCCTTGGTGATGACAAGGATGAGCGGGTCGTCCGAGATGAAGTGCGTGCTTTTGGGAGCCGCGGCTCTGACATCCGGGATCAACTCCTGCAGGGTCTCGGCGGCGGCCTTCTGCTCCGGCTCGTAGAACACGGTCGGTATCGCGACGTTGTACGTCGCGTTGTAGTTGCCGACCCGGGTCACCGTGAAGCCGGCGGCTTCCAGCCGCGCCCGGGCAGCGTCGGCAAGCCCCTGCTCCCTGGAGTTGTTCAGGATCACGACGGGGGCGAAGACACGCTTCGGCGCGGTCGACGGCGGGACGGGAACAACCGCCTTCGGCGGCTGTGATGTTTCTACCGGTAACGGACGGGCGCTCGTCGCCGGCGCGGCGGGTGCCGCCGGCGCGGCCGTGGACACGCCACCGGCGGACCGCGCGGCCGCAACCGTGGCCTGGGCCGGGGAAGCGGTCGCGGCGGCTGTCGCGGTGTCCGGCGAGGGGTCGTTGGCCAGGTTGATGACCAGGATGCAGCCGAACACGGCGAGCACGGCGACGGCCCCGGCGGCGATCCCGTGCAACCGGTCCCCCCGGCGCAGCCGCGGCGGCCGGGGGGGAGCCACGGAAGAGATGGTCTCGGTCATGGCGGTACTCAGATCTCGGCGGGGTCGGGTCGGCCGGTGTGGCCCGAGCGCGCGCGCCGTCGCGTTGCCCGCAGCCTGCGCAGCCGTCTGACCAGCATCGGGTCGGCGGCGAGCGCGGCCGGGGAGTCGATCAGGGCGTTCAGGATCTGGTAGTAGCGGGTCGCGGAGATGCCGAACTCGGCGCGGATCGCGGTCTCCTTGGCGCCCGCGTACCGCCACCAGTGATGTTCGAACTCCAGCACCCGGCGCTGGCGTTCGTCGAGCGCCGCCGCCGGGCCGGCCGCGTCGGCATTATGCGCCAGTCGCGGCTGGTGGTCGGATGACGCCGTTTGGTGATCGAATTCCGGCGGGTCGGACGATGCGGGCGTCCGCACGGGATCGTGCGGCCCCTGGAAGGCCTGCGATTCGGGCGCCAGGACGTGAGCGGCGTTCACTTTGATGATCAACCTCCTCCGGCTGGGATCCGCGAATCACAGGAATGTGCTTCGCCGTCCACTATTTCAGAGGCTGGGTCCGACAACTTCGGCCGAGCCGGTCGACACGCGGGATCCTCCCTCGTCAGCCCCGCCTGCCTGGCACCGCATGAAGAAGATCACACCTTCGGACGGAGTCGATCACTGTCGCCGCCCGCGTGCCGCCCGTCCCATACTGTCACGCGGCCACTGCCGGGCATGCGGTTGCTGGCATGCGGTTACTGTCATGCGGTTACTGTCATGCGGTGACCCGTCGCTTCACCCGTACCGCCGAGGACTTCCGCTGCCTTGCCTGCGGGACGCCGGTGCGCGGCGACGGCTACACCAACCACTGCCCGCGCTGCCTGTGGTCCCGGCACGTGGACGTCAACCCCGGCGATCGGGCCGCCGACTGCGCGGGGCCGATGCGTCCGGTCGCGGTGGAGGTGCGCGCCGGGCGAACCATCCTGCTCCACCGCTGTGAGGCCTGCGGTCACCAACGGCGGAACAGGACGTCCCCAGCGGACGACCTTGAGGCGGTCCTGCGGCTGTCGGCGCAGGGCGGCGTCGACCATGCCGGTTCCGTCCCGGATCATGCCGCGCGCCGCGCTCCGCGGGGCGGACGTGAGCGGCCTGGCCGGCGCGGGCGGGCCCGGCCACGGCAGTTGTACGAGGGGTCCGGCTACGAGGGGGCCGGCCGTGGGAACCGCTCGGATCGGCGCCACCCGAACCGGGACAACCCCGGCCCAGCCGGGTAGGCGGGACCTGGCACTCTGGCGGCGGATACCGTCATGGAACGTGCGGACGGCTGACATCGGTACCGCCGGGCCGGCGCCACGACGGCCGGGCCGGCGCCTGTCCGTGTCGCGACGGAGCCCACCACGCCCCGGGTATCCCGGCCGGCCCGTGCCGCCGGCGCGTCTGTCCCGGTGGGCGAGYCAGGCCCGGCGGTGGACGCAGCCATGGTTCAGGCCCTGGTCGGCCCGCCGGATTCGGATCTTCTGGCTGGTCTCCCGGGTGCTCCTGGTCATCCTCGCCGTCGCGGGCAGGACGTTGGGCGCGCAGCACGGGGTGCTTGGCGACGTCCGGCTCTACGACCACTGGGGCCACGGCCTGGTGCACGGCGCGGGGCTCCCCGTCGACGACGACCGCTGGCAGTACCCGCCGGCCGCGGCGATCGCGCTTGCCGTCCCGTCCGTGCTGGAGACGGTCACCAGGCTGCCCTACGAGGTCGGCTTCTTCCTGATGATCCTCGCGGCGGACGCGGCGGTCACCGGCATGCTGGCCCGGCGCTCGGCGTCCGCGGCCCGCTTCTGGTTGCTGGGGATCTGCGCGCTCGGACCGGTCGCGCTGGCCCGTTTCGACCTGTTGCCGGCCGTCCTGGTGGTGGCCGCGCTGGTCGGTGCCACCGACCGGCGGTGGGGGCGGGTGGGGCTCGCGGTCGGCCTCGGCGTCCTGCTCAAGGTGTGGCCGGCGCTGCTCCTGCCCGCGCTCGGCCGCGTGGTGGGAGCACACGGCCCGGTCCCTGGCGCGGGCCCGGCACCGGCCCGCGACGCGCGTCCGGGCCCACTGGTGGTGCGTGCCACCGGTGCGGCGTCGTGGCCGGCCCTGGCCAGGCTGGCCGGCGGGCTGGTGGCGGCGGTGGCGCTGGTGGCCGTGGTGCTGTTCGCGACGGGCTGGTGGCGGGAGTCGTTCGGTTTCCTCGGCGCGCAGGAAGCTCGCGGCCTGCAGACCGAGGCCGTCCCGGCGACCCCGTTCGTCCTGGCGCACATGGTCGGCCTGGGCTCGGGCCCGGTTTACGACTGGGGATCGTTCCAGTTCGGCTCCCCGGCGGCACGCGCCGTGGCGACGGCCTGCTCGGTGGTGGAGATCGTGGCCGTGCTCGGTGCCACCGTGTGGTGGTGGACACCCCTACGGTCACGCGCGGCCGCGAATCCGGCGGATCGGATGCTGGCGCTGCTCCTGGTCGTCCTGGTGACGAGCCGGGTGCTCAGCCCCCAGTACCTGGTGTGGCTGCTGGCGGTCGCTGCCTGCCGTTCCCTGTGGCCGAACCCGGCGGCCACCGGCCCGGCCAGCGCCCCGGGCCTGGCCACCGGTACCAGTCCTGTTGTCGGCCCGGGAGCGGCTATCGGTGCCGGCTCGGTCGCGGGGACGGCGCCGACGGAGGGTCTGGACCTCGCGGCGGGCCACAGCGGGCTGGACCCGGCCACCGGCGCCGGACCGGTCGCCGGGATGGGCCCTGGCGCTCTGGATCAGGCCAGCGTGCCCTCCTTCGCCGGCCCGGACGCCGGGGTGGGCCAGGTCGCTGCTCGGGCGGCCCGCTCGGCCCCGTCACGTCGATGGATCACCGTCGGGCTGCCGGCGATCTGCCTGATCTCGCTGGTGGTCTACCCGATCCGGTATGACGACCTGCTCGCGGGGCAGGCCGTCGCGAGCCTGCTGCTGGTGGTGCGCAATCTCCTGCTGGTCATCGTCTGCTGCTTCGCCGTCGCGCGAGCAGCGCGGCCAGCGCTGCCGCGCCCAGGGCGACGGCCCCGACAGCAACGGTTACGATCATGGTTGCGGATGCGGCTGCCGGGGCCGCCCGGCCCAGCAGGGCCCAGGTCGGAGCCAGCGATGCCAGCGACGTCACGCACAGCACCACCGACGTGACGATCACCAGTCGGCGTGCCGCCGCGGATCCGCCGCTGGCTGCGATGACGGCGAGCGCCGGAACAGTGGGCGCCAGATACCACGGGTAGACGACCGGGCTACCCAGGGCGACCGCCATCCCCCCGACTCCGACGATGGCGACATCGTCCGGCACGCACCCTCGCGCCGACGCCGACGTGCCCGCTACCGCAACGGGCAGCGCCGGGCCGGATGCTGCCGGGCCGGATGCTGCCGGGCCGGATGGCGTCATGACGGATGGTGCCGGAGTGGACGACAGCGCCGGACGGGATGGCGCGGGCAGGCACGCGGGCAGGCATGGTCTGCGCCAGGCGCGCACGAGGAGCCAGGCGATGACGGCCGCGGCGACGGCCAGCGACACCGCCCGCCCGGCAGCGAGCGCCGTCTCGGCCTGATCGCCGGTATCCCACGGGCCCGGCAGGTTCAGCAGACCCAGCAGGCCCAGCGGTAGCCGGATCAGGTGGGCGAGCAGCGCGGCGGGTGCGATGCCGGTCTGTGACTGTCCGGAGGTGGCCAGCGCGCCGATCCAGGTCGGGCCGAAGCCGGCCGCGACCATGCTCACCGCCATCGTCACCGCCGCAACCGAAAGATCGAAGAGGACGCTTCCCGCGCCGGACGCGACCACTGACCGGCGTGCGGGGGATGCTTCGCCGTTCTCGTCGTGGTTTCCGCGGTCGCTTCGGCCGTGGCCGGCGGTGGCCCTCCCGGTGTGGCTGGCCGCGACCCGTGCACGCAGGTGGACGAGGACCAGCACGGCAAGGGCGAGGAAGGCGGTCACCTTGATCGTCCCAGCGAGACAGGCAAGCACGACCGCGGCGCAGCGCAACGCACCCGCCCGCGTCGACCACCGGGACCGTGGCCACCACCGGGACCATCGTGGGCGCCCATACCCCGCCTGCCCCCATCCCACCCGCTCCCGCTTCCCGCCCGGCCACCACCGCCCCACACCACCGCCCAAACGCCCGCGCAGCCCACCCTGGTCAAGAGAACGAGTACGGAAGTGGCTGCCATGACAGCCGCTTGTTCCCTCGTTCTCGCGATTCGACGGGATTGGGTCACCAATCCTCGGGTGGCGGTGGCGGTGGCGGTGGCGGTCGAGGAGCAGTGCGGTGACTGTCAGGGTGGCGGCCAGCGCGTCCAGATGGGCTCCGCCGGTCAGGTGGATGGCGGTGACGGGGTTCGCGGCCAGCAGCGCGAGTACCAGGGCGGTCCGTCGGGGGTTCCCACGGCCGGGCAGCAGCCGCGGGGTGAGCGCGACGAGCGCCACGACCGAGAGCACGGCGACGAGCCGCAGCACGATGACGGCACCGAGCGGCCCGGTACCGGCCAGCGCGTCGCCGACCGTGGCCGCCGCCTTCTCGACGAGAACGGCCGTGCTCCCATAGGGAGCGTGGGTGTCACGCCAGCGCGGGTCGACCGCGGTCACGAAGGGTTCCATCTGTGGACCCAGCGCGCGTAACGCCGAGACGCCGTGCGTCGCCGGATCGAGCCCGTGCCGGGCGAGTTCGCCCTGGCTCGCATAGGCGTAGACGTCCCGGCTGAACAGTGGCGGGCCGAGCGCGAACGGCAGATTCCACCCGATGGAGGTAACGACCACCCGGGCGGTGGTGGTACGGCGCGTGGCGGGGCGCGCTGTCCCACGGGTATGCTCGGAGTCACCTGGGAGCGTATCGGGCATAGACGGTCTATCGGATATATGCCATCTACCGTGCGAATCCACCGCGTCCTCGGTGGTGTGAGCGGCCGAATGAGTGATCGAACGGACGAGGGCGCACCAGCAGATGCACAGGGTGATCACGGCGACGGYGGCGATCGCCGCGAGCCAGCCCCGTGTAGCCGTCGACGGTGGCTGTGATGYGAGAATCCCCCACCAGGATGAGGGATTGAAGGTGTCCGGGTTGCGCGGTCCGAGCCAGGCCTCGGCGAGGACGGCGGTGACTGCCGCGACGGTGCCTACCACGGTCGGCCACCCGACAGGTGCGTGAAACAGGCCCGCCCGCGGAAAGAATCGCGGACGGGGACTTCGTCTCCACCCGTCGCTGCCGTTGTTGTGGCCGTGGTCTGGCGTGGGCCGCGTGCTTCCGGTTGGCTGGTTCGTGGCGGTCTGACACAGGGAGGTGTCGGGTGGGTCTGCTCGGCACCGTCCTACGTCGTGTAGGGCCGCGTCGGGCTGTCCTGGTCGAGACGGAAGCGCCTCGTACTGGTCTGGCTGAGGTTGGCCTGGCCGAAGCCATCCCGGCTGAGGCTGTCCCGGCTGAGGCGCGGGCATCCCACGATCTTCCGTGTGACGCGCGGGCACATCAGGGCCCGCTGGGTGGCGGGCAGCCGCGTCGCGCACGGTGGCGCGCGGCCATCCGGCGCGACGACGTGCCAGTCGGGCCCACAGCACCAGCAACGCTCTCCTCTCCGGCGGTCCGTCCGGGACCTCGCGCCGTCCTCCAGGGATCCAGCTTCCGGGGATCCAGCTTCCGGGGATCCGGCGATGATGCTCCGCAGCCTCGCGCGGTCTTCCCGAAGCCGCGCGCCGCGTTCCCGCGGGCTGTCCTCGTCGTTGCCGCCCTGCTGCGACGCCAGCCATGGCTGATCACCGCCGCCCTGTGCGGGTTGTCACTGGCGCTGGGACTCACCGGCCCGGACACCCCCGCACAGGAATATCGCGTGTGGCTGTTCAAGCACGGCGGCGCGGTGCTGTGGGACGACCAGTGGTACGGCGGGCACACCGTACCCGGCTACAGCGTGCTCTTCCCTCCGCTGGGGGCGCTGTTCGGGGTGCAGGCGCTCGGCTGTTTCGCGTGCGTCGCCTCCACCATGATCGTCACCCGGCTGTTGCGCGGTCGCGGCCGGACGCACGGCCACGACCTGGCGCTGGTCTGGTTCTCCGTCGCGACGGTGGCCAACCTCGTGGTCGGCCGGATGCCCTTCGCGCTGGGGATGGCCTTCGGCGGGTTGGCGCTGCTCGGCGTCCGGGAGCGGCGGACGAAGATGGCGTGGGCCGGCGCGATCGGGTCGTCGCTGGCCTCACCGCTCGCCGGCGGGTTCGTGCTGCTGATCGGGGTCGCCCTGCTCGGCACGCTCCCGCGGCGCCGGGTGCTGCCGCTGGCGGGGGCCATGAGCGGGATCGTCGTCGCGTTGCTGTTCCCCGAACACGGTGTGCAGCCGTTCCCGGCGATGACCTTCCTGTCCCTGCTGGCGCTGATCGGAGCCGGGCTGCTCGTCGTCCCACGGCACGAGGTGGCGATCAGACGCGGGCTGATGCTGTGGGCAGCCTCGGCCGCGGTCTTCTTCTTCGTCCCGACCCAGATCGGCGGGAACATCGCCCGCCCGGCGACCCTGCTCGCGGGCCCGCTCGCGGCGATGCTGCTGGCCAGACGTCCACGGGTGCTGCTGGTCGTCGCGATCCCGTTGCTGGGCTGGCAGATCGGCCCGGTGCACGGGGCGCTGGCCACCTACGGGGACGCCTCCGGCCAGGCCGGCTACTACACCGGTCTGCTCGACTATCTCGACCACGGCCCGGTGGCGGTGGGCCGGGTGGAGATCCCGTTCACCCGGGCGCACTGGGAGGCGTCGTTCGTGGCGCCGCACGTCCCGCTGGCCCGCGGTTGGGAGCGGCAGTTGGACATGGAGTACAACTCGCTGTTCTACGACGGCACCCTTTCGCCCGAGACCTACCACAAGTGGCTGCYTGAACGCGGCGTCCGTTTCGTGGCGCGGCCGGACGTGGAGCTGGACTCCTCCGCGGTGGAGGAGGCGAAGCTGCTCGATGTCGGCCTGCCCTATCTGGAGCTCGTCTGGTCGGACGCCCACTGGAAGGTCTGGCTGGTCACCGACTCGCCGGGTCTGGTGCGAGGGCCGGCGGCGCTGACCGAGCTCGGGGTCAGTTCGCTTGCGGTGAACTTTCATGCGCCCGGTGTGGCGACCGTCCTGGTGCACTTCACGCCCTACTGGCAGCTTGACGACGGCCACGAGGCGTGCGTGTTCGAGGCGGCGGACGGCTGGACGGGCATCCTCACCGAGCAGCCGGGGCCGGTCCGCCTGTCCGCCAAACTCACGGTCAGCGGCCTGACCAGGGCCAGTGCCCTGGACTGCCCCCCGGACCCCCGCGTCCACTGACCACCGCGACGAAGCGCACGGGACGAAGCACATGGAAGGCAGGCGGGTCCCGCGGCCGGAGCGCTGTCCGCTGACCGTCCGTCGGCCCGGACAGCTCGACTTCAGCTGCTGAAAGAAGCTGCTCGCCGCTGTGCATGAGAAACAGCTGTGCCGGGGAAGTACTTGTCGTTGACCGCTGCCGCTTCCTTACGGAAAAGTTTATCCGAGGGTTCGTCAGGCCGATAGTACCGCCTTGCGTCGTACTCGTCAGATCAAGATTTTGATCTTGAAAGACGGTCGTAAAGTTTTTGAAAATCCTGTGACTGTCATGGAATTTTTCGTGACTCGGATTCCGGTTGTATCCGGAAGGCTGAACCGGATGAAGATCCGATCAGGTTCAGAATTTTGTTTTCTTGTGGTACGGGCGCACCGGGCATCGGACGCTCCATTCTCGTCCGGTCGCTGCCTGGGCGGCGCCCCGGCCGAACTCTGGTGGCCAGAATCATAACCGGTGGCCGTGCCGGCGGAGGTGTGCTTGTATCGGGCGGAGCTCCCCTGCCTGTCCTCTCCAACAGCGCATGGCGTGGGTGCGGCGGACCCCCGGTGGAGCTGCCGACGGACGCCGATGGATGGCACTGGTCGGCAACCTGACAGGTTGATCGGCAATGGCTCCGGCCCATCCGCATCCCAGGGCGATGGTGCCTGCGAGCGGAGAACCTGAACAGGGATCCCAGGGATGTGACCGGTCGCTGAATCCGATGATCTGGTCCGACGGCCCGCGTCCACTGTGATGATAATGTACGCACAATGTTGAAACAAATCTTGTCGTGAGCCTGAAAGCCGGGTTAGGCTTACCAGGGCGTTCCCGTGGGGAGGGGCGTCATGCCAAGCTGGCTTGTCAGCGCTGTCTCGGCTTCTTGTCCCATCTCTCCGATGCTATCTTTAAAGATCTTGAAGGCGGGGTGGGTGTGAGCGGTATGCTCGCTGATCCGTACGAGCCGCGCTTCGAGTTTGTTGACGTACAGCCTCGTGCCGGTGTCGTCGGCCAGGAAGTCGTGGTCAGATGGTCCGCGCTCCACACGAACGAGGTGTTCGTCGAGGGCCGTGGCGTGTTCCCGCCCAAGGGATCTCTTCCGGTGACGCTTGAGGCCACCCGATCTCTGCGTCTGATGGCACGCGGGCCGGCCGGAGCCGTGGTGGAGGCGCAGACACCGGTAATACGTGTCTTCAACCAGCCGGACATCAGGTTCCTGAGGATTCCGACTCCACCGAGCGGCGTTGATACCGCCGCCAGCGCCACGTCACAGGCCGGTCTGTTCGGGCTCCGGGACGAGTTTGCCGCGATCCTGGCCCGTACTCCACACGGGCTGTCCGCCCCACCAGTCTTCTCGCCGGGTCTCCAGGAGCCCGGGAGCCGGACCATCGGCAACCGTGACCGGCCGGCCTTTGCCTGTTCTGGCCGTTTTCCGGCGGGGCGGGCGGCGACAACGACGCCGGCCACCGGCTGGGGCGGCACCGTTTCACTGCTCGACCAGGTCGGGCGTCCGCGGTTGCCGCCCGCTCTGGTGCGTCCGGTGGGATTCCGCGGGCCCGGTGGCACACGCGGTCCAGGTCATGATCGAGAGGGTGGGTGGCGACGGGTGGCCGCAAGGCTGTGGCGGCGGGAGCGCCTGTCGTGAGACGGCTGCTCATCTGGTTGTCCGGGGCGAACTTCCAGATCCTCCAGCGCTGCCCKACCGACCGGGCGAAGTACGTCGGTATCGGCAGCGCGGTGCTGACCACCGCCCTCATGGCGGCGACCTCCTGTGCGTTCGCCCTGCACATGGCACTGCAACTGCCAATTGCCAGTTGCCTGCTCATCGGCGGGGCCTGGGGCCTTGCCATCATGAGCCTGGACAGATGGCTGGTGGCCTCCGTACAACGTCGGGAGCACTGGTACCAGAATCTGGTAGTCGCGCTTCCGCGGCTGGTGCTGGCGGTGCTCATCGGTCTGGTCATCTCGACGCCGCTGGTGCTGCGCATCTTCGAGCCGGAGATACAGGCCGAGATGGTCACCATTCATCGTGAGCGCGCCGACGAGTTCGACCGTGCCATGCAGAACGACGAGCGCACGAAGCAGATAGGCGATCTCAGGACCCAACAGGCACAGCTGCAGGCCACCGTCGCCGCCGGCGGTGTCGTCACGGACGTGAACAGGGATCCCGAGGTGGCCCGCCTGCAGCCGCAGGTCGACGCCGCGAGAACCAGATACAACGACGCCGAGCAGGCCGTCGTCTGTGAGAAGGAAGGACGGCCGGGCTGCGGCAGCGGCCGTCCTGGCGCCGGCGTCGCCTACGACGAGAAAGTCGCGATCCGGGACAGGGCCGGGGCCGAACTCGCCAGGCTTCAGCGCCAGCTCGACGCGGCTGTCAGCGCGGCGCAGGCGAACCAGAACGCCTCTCGCGCGACCACGCTCGCCAACGCCCAGTCGGAGCTGGAGAGGGTCAACACCCAGCTCGACAGTCTTGAGAGATCCCGTGCCGCGGACATCGCCGCGTTCAACGCCGAGAACAGCGACGACACCGGGATGCTCATCCGCATCGAGGCCCTTGACCGGCTGACCTCCGAGCGGCCCTCCCTCGGCCGGGCCCATCTGCTGCTGCTCCTTTTCATCACCGCGATCGAGTGTCTTCCGGTCCTCGTCAAGTTCCTGATGTCGCTGGGGGCGCCGACGCTCTACGAACGAGCTGTCGAGATCGAGGAGCGCAATCAGCTGCAGATCGAGGAGGAACAGGGCCGTCGCCGGCGGGCAACGGAAATCCTCAACGGCGGGGACACCTACCTTGAAGCCCAGATCGGGCGTGAGGAAAGGGACGCGGCGATCGAACGGCTGACCCGGAGCACCATCCAGGCCCAGGCCGACATTGCCGAGAGGATTCTCGCCAGATGGCGGGAACGCGAGCTGCGGCGCATTGAGGCGGATCTCGACAGCTACCTTGTCACCGGTTCGCGGTCCGCTCCGAACACGAACACCCGGCCCCGCGGCATGGCCCCTGACTACCCGCACCTGAGCGACCTGCCGTCGCAGCCCACCCGAGTTCAGCCGCCGACGGAGCGGCACCCGTCGGACGGCCGGGCCGACCCGTCAGCCGGTGACGAGCCTTTTCCCGCGGACAGAGCGCCCAGGGTGCGGCCGCCGGCAGAGCCGGTGCGAGGAAGCGCCCACTCCCAGGCGCGCGATACGACGGTGTCGCCGTACGACGGGCAGCCGCGGCACGAGCCACAACCCGAACGGGACGACCGGCAGCCGGACAGCGTCGAGGACGAGCCGGTGTGGCCCGAGCCCTGGCCGGCGCCGCCGCGAAGGCCCACACCGCCGCGGGAGCCGGTACGGCGGCAGGAGGAGCCTCGGCTGCCAGCTCACACCATCTGGTGGGAGCCGGGCGGTGACTCGGGACGCACGCAGCATCCCCTGCCGGAGGACGTGACGCGGCCGACCGAGGCGACCCGCCTGCTGGCGGACGATGACGTCACGTGGCGGACGCCGGACAGCGCCCGCCCGGCCGGCCAGCCGGATGCCCGGCCATGGGATCCGGACGAGATGACGCGGGACGCCGCCGATCGGAGCACCGTCGGTAGGCGGTACGCCGGTCACAGTGACCGGACCAACCACGCCAACCATGCCAACCACGCTGGTCAGGCCGGCAACCAGCCACGCGATCCGGACGAGGAACCGACCTGGGTGCCCCGGACGGACGGGGGGTTCGGCCCACGGGCCGACACCGCTCGCTCGAACGGATGGCCGGCAGACCTCCCCGACGCCGAGGGCCCGGCTGGCCGGGAACGGTCGACATGAGCACCTGGCCGAGCGGGTCAGGCAGTCTTCTCAACGTTGCGGCGACCTGCCGGCTGACCCGTGCCCTCGGCCCTGGCCCGCGAGCGATGGTCTGGGTGCAGGGCTGCCCGTTCGACTGCGCGGGATGTGTGGCGCCGGACTGGCTCCCCGACCGTCCCGCCCGGCTGGTCATGCCGGCGGAACTGGCCACCGAACTGTGTTCGGTACCCGGGGCCGACGCGGACGCAGCCCGAGGCTGCCCGGCCGGCGCAGATCTCGGTAAACGGGCCAGGTAGCAGGTCAGGTAGCAGGCCAGGTTAGGAGAAGGAAGCCGGTGCCAACCGACCGTCCGGGCGCATCCGCCCGGCTGGACGCGTCCGGGCAGTCGTGGCCGCCGGGGGCCGTGGCGGTCGAGCGGCTCGCCGCCGCGGTGCGGCCCGGTGGCGACGCGGTGTTCGTGCTGTACGGCCTCGGGATGGACGATGTCCCCGTCGGCCGTGACTACCAGGAGCGCGACACCGAGGAAGCGCCGTGGGAGACGCCGCGCGCCGGGGGCTTCGAGCGAATCGCCTTCTGCTCGGCTCGTGACTCCCTGTACTTCCGCGACGTCGACCCAGCGGACCAGGCCCGCCATATCTGTCCTGGCCATATCCGTCCGATCCACGAGAATCCGGCGTCCACGAAGACGCCGGCCGTGCCCACAACGGCCGGGCCCACACCGGCTGGGCCCGCCACGGCTGGGCCCGCCACCGGGTCCGACCAACGCGGTGGGACGCGGTACTTCTCCGGGCCGCTCTTCCTCGGTGAGTGGGCGCGCGGCGGGATGGGACGACACCCGCGAGGCAGCGGCGCGCGGGCGACCGGTGCGTAAGGGGCCGGCCCGCGAGGAGGCGGCCCGTGAGGGACCGGCCCGGGCAGGGCCGGTGGCGGCGGGCTGCTGCCCGGTCTGCGCCCTGGTGTGCGGGGCGTCGCGGGAGTGCGGGCGATGCGGCTGGCTCCTGCGCGGTGACCACGTTCGGGGCGAGATCACTGACGATCTTGAATGGGAGTTCGGCGCACGGCTGGCGACGGCGCGCCGCCGGTTCGACCTGCCTGCCGTGGTCCGGGTCGCCGACGCGCTCGGCAGCGGCGATCCCGGGCTTGCCGACCGGCTGGTGGACCTGGTCCGCGGCGGCCCCCCGGTGCCTGGTGAGCTCGACGCCGCCCGGCGCGCGGTACGGACGGCGTCGCCATGGCCGGCGGCCGCACCGACGGCCATGGCGACGGACACCGTGGCCGTCGGCCGGCTGCTGAGCCGGATCGTCGCCGGTGAGGTGCGGCGGGCCGCCGTCGTCGAACTGACACCGGACGCCGTCGCGGTCACCGGTGTCGGTGCGGACGATCTGGGCGTCCCCCACCGGCTCGGGGCGCAGCGTACATGGAACTGGTCGGATCTGCTCCCGGAGCTGCCGTCGCAGCCGGACAGCCAGTGGCTGCGGCTGGCCGGCGGGATCGGGGCCCACGGCGGCGGGCGGGTGGCCCGGATCCCGACCGTGGGGTACGACGGCTGGCCCGCGGCCTTCCAGCCGCTGCGTGACGTGCTGGGCACGGTTGGCGCGTCCAGCGTGGTGGTGCTGGTCCGGCAGGTCGCCGGTTGGCCAATGGTGGACGACGCGCTCCAGGCGCTCACCGGCCACCTCGTCCGCACTGGTCTGGCCGACGGCCACGAGGCTGCCGCCGTCGGGACCGAGGCTCTGGACGAACTGCTGCGACGGGCGCCGTTGCGGCACGGGTACGCCCTTGCTCTCGCCGAGGTCGACCGTGCCACCCGGCGGGTGCGTCTGGTGGCGTATCCGCTGTTCGAGGCCGACACCGTGGTGCCGGCCACCCCCGGGACGGCGCTGGAATCCGAGGTCACGGTCGTGGCGCCGCCGACCCGTGCGGACGACCTGGCGCTGGTGGTCGTCGCCCCGGTGGCGGACGATCCGCGGCAGTGGCATCCGGTGGCCCTGGCGGGGTGCGCGCCACCGCCCGGTGCGCCCGTGCGCGTCCGGGTCGCGCTCGACGGGCCCGGCCGGGTGYGTTTCCTGCATCCGGCGGACCTGCGTGGTGGCGGCAGGAGCTGGTCGGGCGTGTTGGACGCCGTCCCCGCCGAGTTCGGCGCCGATCCGGTGGACGTGGTCTTCGCCCTCGAGCTCGGCGGTGCGCCGGAGGCGGTCGCGGCCCGCTTCCAGGTGGTCACGGATCTGCTCACGCTGCTCGGGAACGAGCATCCGGATCCGACGGCCGTGATGGTCGGCCTGATCGGCTACGACGACCACGATCTGCTCGACTGGCACCGGTCACAGCGGCCGGTGGTGCRGCCGGCGGCGCCGATGGCGGCGGCGGGTGCGCTGACGGCACTGTACGGCTGGCCGCCGAGCGAGCCACGTTACGATTTCGCGGCTCCTGTCGAGGATGCGCTGCACGTCCTGAACGAACCGGCGGGGACGCGGTGGTGGCGCGGGGGTGCCACGCACTGTCTTGTCACGGTCGGTGCCCGGCCACCGCATCCCGTACGGCAGGAGGACGACCTCATCCTGCCCTGCCCGGCCCGTCACGACTGGAGGACGGAGATGGATCAACTGGTCGTACGGGATGGTGTGCGGCGGGTGGCCATCCGGGGCACACCTGAGATCATCCCGGCCCGCGCCGGCGGTTCCGCGCGGCAGCGGGCCGACACGGCCTGGCGTGAGCTGGGTGCGGACGCGCTGTTCGCCATGGATGAGGTGTCCGCGTCCGGGCTGGCTTCGGCGCTCGGGCTGCTCACCGGCTACGGCGAGCGCGTGCTGCCGGTGCCGCTGGCAGGCCCGGCTCCCGGTGGTGCCCAGACGCCCGGTGGCACGCGCTCTTCCGGTGACAGCCGGGCTTCCGGCGGTGGCACGTGGTGAGCCGGTGGGTGGATCGGCCGACGCCCGCCGGTTGGCCGGCGCCTGTACAGCGGCCGCGCCATGACATGCGCATCGGCCTGTGGGGTGCGACCAGCAGCGGGAAGACGACGTACCTGGGCGCGTTGAAGCTCGCCGCCGAGCAGGCGCGCGGCCGGACCCGTTGGAAGGTTACGAGCAAGGACCCGATCGCGTTGTCCAGGTTGTCGGAGCTCGCGCACGTGCTCGCCGTCAAACGCATGTTTCCGGAGGGCACCCAGCACGGCACCAACACCCGGCTGAGCTGGTCGTTCCTGGGGCAGAAACAGGTGGGTCCGGCGGGTCGCGGCAGCCAGGTCGAGTTCGCCCTCGACTTCCTGGATGTTTCCGGCAAGCTGTTCGAGGACCAGTGGACGGGTGGCGACGAGAGCGAGGACGACGAGGACGAGCTCGATTTCGACGAGGTGCGCGGCGAGTCGGACCACGCCACCGGCAACGAGGCCGCCAAGGAGCAGCTCGTGGAGCACCTGGTCTCCTGCGACGGGATCATTTATCTGTTCGACCCGGTCCGGGAGGAGGAGAACGGTAACAGCTTCCAGTATTTCAACCAGGTGCTCGACGAGGTGGTGAGCAGGACGTTCGACAACGGGCGGCTGATCGGGAACCGGTTACCCCACCAGCTCGCGGTCTGCGTCACGAAGTTCGACGATCCCCGGGTGCTCGGCCGGGCGATGTCGCGGCGTGAGCTCGAAGCGCTGGCGGAGACGCCCGGCCAGCCGAAGATCAGGGCAGGAGTCGCGTTCCGGTATTTCAACATGTTGTGCCACGAACGGCCCGATAACTCCGCCCAGAACATCCGTGACAGTATCGTGTCGAATTTTCACAGGGACCACGTCAGTTTCCACGCGACCTCCTCGATCGGTTTCTACATCGGGGCGAACAACCG
Organism: Protofrankia sp. BMG5.30; assembly: GCF_001983005.1. Taxonomy (NCBI): domain Bacteria; kingdom Bacillati; phylum Actinomycetota; class Actinomycetes; order Frankiales; family Frankiaceae; genus Protofrankia; species Protofrankia sp. BMG5.30. The sequence continues at coordinate 169,386 of NZ_MOME01000005.1, forward strand.
TTTCGATCCCGCCGACTACGCCAACATCGTCAGCGAGCGCGGTCAGTTCCGTATCCGGACGCGACCACAGCCGATGAATGTTCTTGAGCCGTTGGTGAGGCTGGTGGGGCGGATTCGCAGGGCGGGCACGTCCCGATGAACGCGGTCGATCTCGACTGGGCGCTGATCAGCAAGGTTCCCGGGCAGCGGGACGACTACGGTCTGCTGCGATCCAGCGCCACCGGCCGCCTCCGCCCGGGGACCATGGCAAGGATGGTCAGCCACTTCTCGCCCGGATCACCCAGCTCACCTGGTGGGGAACACCGGGAGCGAGCGGACGCGCTGCCATGGGTCACGTTCACCTTTGCCACGGTCGCCAGCTCCCGGTACGTGGGGGTCGCGATCCGCGAGTGGCCGTGGGAGTCGACGGCGCCGGTGGACGCGACCGGCCGCCCGATCGTCCCGACGCGTTTCTTCTGCCTGCCGCTGGAGGACTTCGAGCGGTATTTCAGCAGCTGTCTGGCCCTGTATCAGGCCGTTGCGAAGCTGGCTGTCCCCGAGCACAACGATGATCCGCTGTCCGTGTTGGTTCAGTCGCACGACGACGAGGCATCGAGAACCCGGCAACGTCTTCTGGGTGACTCGAGAATGTTCACCGCCGCGGCGGCGGTGGCCGCGGCGGTGCTCGACGGGCCGGTCGCGCTCACCCCTGGCTACCAGTCGCCAAGGTATCCGCTTGCGGACCGSATAGCCTTCATCGACGCGGTGGCCGCGCTGCTGCCCGCGGGCGTGCGAGCCACGCTGTCCGCGGGCACCTGGGTGGACAACCGGACCAGCCACAAGATCCGGCTCGCGTTCACCCACCGCCTGCGGGACGGCCTCGGAGAAATCGACCCGGACGACCCACCAGAAGCCGATACCGTCACCGACGGGCATGGTGACGGCCCTGGCCGCGGTGGTGACCCCACCCGGGACAGCGGCCACAGCCATATTTATGCCGAGAACCTGAAGAAGCTGTGTCACCACTGGGGATCTGACGCCGTCCTGCGGTGGCTCGCCGCCGACCACAGGCCATACAGTTTCAAACAGCCGGGCGAAATCGTCGACGCGCTCGTCACGGCGGAGCGGAACATACTGGTCGACCGCGCCCGGGAGAAAAATCCGGCGTCTTCGCCGGCCACGGGTTCGGAGACATCGCGGGCCGGCCTGGTGGTGTCGTCGGAAGAAGAATCCGCCCCGTTGCGGTATCTCATCGACGGTATACGCGGGCACCTGCGTTCGGTGCGGCCCGCCGGCTATCTGGCGGCCGAGCTGCTGAGCGCTTTTCTGTGGGAGATCGGCGAATCCGGTGATGCCGGGTCGATCGCCGATGACGTGAAACTGGTCGAGCGGCACTGGGTCGCGGAGGCGCTGCCGGCGCTACGTGCGCTGTGCCGCCGGCTGGCCGCGGTGGACGCCGACAGCCGGCTGCTCACGGCCCTGATGGCCATGGCGGGGCGTCTCGACTGTGTCCCGGAGATTCTCGTCGACTTCCTGAACATGCGGGGTGGTGTCGAGGAGGCTGATTCGAGGATACGCCGGGTTGTGATCGACTTTGTGATCGAACAACGGGGCGACACAGCCGGCTGGCAGGAGGTTCGGAACCTGCTGGCGGCCGATCACACGTACACGATCCACACGCTGTACAGGCAGGTGGAGTCCGACGAGTCGGCCGAGGGCCAGGGCGGGCGTGATCTGCTGCGTCTGGTGGGCTGGCTGGAGGCCGCCGACCAGCCGGTATCCAGGGACGTTCTGAATGTCTTCCGCGCGTTGGAGGTCGCCTCCTCGTTCCCACAGGCGGTGAGCGCCGCCGACGTCGGCCGTCTCAGCGGGCCTGACGGGGCTGACGACCTGGGGGTGTGGGCGCTGCTGGCACGGGCTGCCCGGACCGGGCGGCTTGACGAGGTGCGGCCGGTGTTCGAGAGCTGGTTCGAGGCCGCGAGCCCGCACTTCGACCAGCCGCGGCGGGAGGCGTGGGCCGATTTCCTCGACCAGCTGAAAATCAGCGGTGGCCTGCGCAGGCGGCTGTTGAAAGCGGCCTCGGGCGAGTCCAGGAGCTGGTGGTTTCTACGTCGTGGTGGTGGCCGCGCTGTGGTCGACGGTCCTCCTGCGGACGTCCCGGTCAACATCGCGGCGAGCTGGATGAACTGCGATTTTCCCGGTAAGCATGATGATCTTGCTGTGGCGCAGCTGGTAGCCCGCTACTCTCCCGGCGCACCGACGGAGGTCTCTTTCTTCGGCGACGGTGTGAAAAACGTGGCCGTACTCTTCCACGGTCCTGTCACGCCAGCTGGGCGGGAGAATTCCTTGTGGTGCTGTTATGYCGCATACGCAGAGTTCTCCGGAATTCGTCCGAGGATGGAAAAGTTCTACTACGCGGCCGAGGAGCGGGTACACACGTCGAATGCTCCGCGAGCCGGGCTGCGCATGCCGTCACCGATGGCGGCGGTCGACGATGTCGCCGCCGCCATCGACGCGTTCGGCTTCGGCGCGGTAGCGGCCACCGCGGCACTCGTACTCGACGGGCCGGTGACCATTGCCATGCCGAAGCCGCCCGTGCCGCGGCGGTTGCGGCTGGCCTTTCTGGATGCCGTCCTGGCACTCCTGCCGGCGGGAGCGTATGCGTCACTGACGGCCTGCACATGGATGTCGGGTAACGGGGTCAGGCGTTTTCGCATTGCTTTCAGTGACAATACGAAAATATCAGAACGACATGTGGTGTTCTGGCAGGGACTACCAGCGGTCCCGTCGTTTCGATCTGGTTTTGCCCGGACATACTATCGTCGCCTCCTGTTGCTGCGGACGCTGTTCCACAAGACTACTCACGATATTGTCCGGATACTTGCCGCGGACAGTGAGTCGCYGAATCTGGAAATACCGGATCACGGCCTCTCGGCTGTTCTGATCTCCGAGGGCGCGCTGTTCGGGTCGGGGCGGGAGAGCAGGGAGATCCCGGAGAAGTGGCAGAAACGGGTGCTGGATGTCCTTGCCGGGCGTTCCGGCTCCGGTAGGGACGAGGACGATGTCCGGGCGCTTGAGATACTGCTTGCCGACGGCGCCCTGCCCGCCGTGGAGACCGCCCACCGTTACGCGCTGCGTCTGCGCGACCAGGACCGCCTGGACCGGGTGCTCGGCGAGCTGCTGGCCCGCTCGCCGAAGAAGGCCGACGACCGCTCCCRCCAGGCCCAGGCCGGGGCCGTTGCGCTGGCCCGTGAGTTCTGCGCCGACAGATTGTGGGCGTACGGCGAACCCCGGTGGCCCGCGGTCGACCGCGGGCTGGCCTGCAGCGGCCATGCTGCCCTGCAGGTCGTCATCCAGGAAATGCGCGCCGGTTCGGTCGACGGACTGCGGGACTGGCTTGAACGGATGCACAGCGCCGGAGATTCGGCACCGTTGGTACTTGTCCCGTTCTGGGCGCTCCTGGCCCAGGATCGACTCCCCAACAAAATACCGAGTCCAGCGGAGTTTCCCGAGGACGGAATGCGGGCGCTCCTGCAGCTCGCCCACCGCTTGGACCTGCGCGGTGGCGCGTGGCGGCTACCGGCCCTCATCGAACGTCTCCCGGCCGGCTGGGGCCAGGTCGCCGAACCGTTCCGGCGGTTTTTCGCGCCGGACGTCCCCAACAGGCTGCCCGCCAGCGCCGAGGCGAACGACATCCCGGTGGCCGAATGACCGGAACCACACCAGCTGTTTCCCCGGAGACAACAAATGATCTTACGGGCCTGCTCGACGCGCCTTACCACTGGGTGGGGGGCGTCCTGGAGCTGCCGCCCGTGCGGTCGCGGGGGCCTCGACGGCCGCGGAGGAATCTGGGGAACCTGGCGAACGGTCCGGCCTCCCGCTGCCGGCCCTCCGCGTGGGTACTCCCCGCGTGGGTGCCCTCCGGGTAGGTGAAGGTGACGTTCCCGACGATCCGGGACTGGCCCGGGGAGAACCGGACCCGGGGCAGCCTGCCGCTGACCTGCCGTGGCCGGTAACGCACCAGGATGTCGGTCCGAGGGGGTTCGGCGTCCGTCCGCGCGCGCCGGCCACGCACCGATCCGGTGCCGGGAGCGTCGATCCGGTGCCGCGTGCTGATCTGTGCCTTCCGCCCGGACAGCTCCACCTGGACGACCTGGCCGTTCGGCCATTCCACCAACAGAACGCCGGCCAGCCTCGGGCACCACCACAGTCGTCCGAGGATGGCCGTGAGGATGACCGCAGCCACCAGCAGGAGGAGCCGGAGCACCCCCCACAGGTTCCAGCCGTCCGGGTTCGAGCCGTGCAGCACGGTGCTCTCGTMGGCGAAACGCACCCGAAGCGGTAGCTTGAAGTCCTGGTCGGCCACGTCCCGCCACGGCGAGTCGATGGTCGCGCCCAGCCGAAGCTCACCTGTGACGACCTGTGACCTGCGCAGCCAGCCGGCGGAGTGCTGCTGCCAGGTCAGTATGACCGGAATGGTGACGCTCTGCCCCGGTGGCAGGATTATCCGATCTGGGACGCCATCCGCTCGCACGTCCGGACGCGAAGGCGTGATCGAGACATCGGTGAGCTCCACTGGGAGCCACTTCGCCCGCGACGTCAGCTTCACCTGCGTGACCAGATGGGACGCGCCCGGGTTCACATCGGCCAGCCGCGGTTCCCAGGAGACCGTGACCTGCTCCTGCGTGTCGGGCGTGAGCAGGCCGGCGGCGGTGAGCCTGCGGGAGCCCTCCTTGGCACGGTCCAGATAGGCGCGCAGCTGGTCCGGGGGCAGCGCGAGCACCTTGGTGGCGGGCAGCGCCCACTTGAGCAGGCTGGCGCCGGCCATCGCCTGATCATTGTTACGCAGAGCGATGCCGTGGCCATGGACCCTTGCAAGGTCAAGCCGTTGCCGTGTGTGGTCCCGGAGCGCCTGCCACGGCTGGTCGTTACTTTCCGGGTCCGGGAAATCGCTGCTGCGCGGCGGGTTGTGGGCGCCGTCGGTCAGCAGGAAGACCGCGGAGACGGGGGACGCGTCGCGCCGGTCGAGTTCGTTGACCGCATCCCTGATGGCGGCGCCGATGTCGGTGGCTCCCCCGTTGGGGACGAGGGGCAGCTGGTCGATGGCACTRCCCGCGTCGGCCGCGGAACCGGAGTAGAGCAGGGCCGGAACGGCGTCGAAACCGATCAGGATGAAACGGTCGGCGGGCGTGAGGCCGGCGACATAACCTCGCAGGAAGTCACGCACCTGGTCGAAGAGCGCGCCATCCTGCATCGACGCCGACGTGTCGACGAGCACGACATAGTCGGCCGCCACGTCGTTGAGGCGCAGCGCGGTCATGACGGCGTTCAGATCCACCTGCGGGATGCCCAGCTCTGCCTGCGGGGCGCCCGGTGCCGGTGCCTGCGGGGGCGTGGCCGGCGCCGCCGCGACCACGGCCGCTGCCGCCCTCCCATCACCGGCACCGACGGCAAGAGCAACGGTGAGCATCACGGCGACGGCAAGCGCGGCGGCAGCGGTGGGCCGGCGCGTGGGCGCGGTCGACGGCGCCGTGGCATGCAGCATGATCACATCGGATTCGCCCGGGCCCCACGGCGGCAGGTGGTGACGACTCGTGTCGGCGTGTCCGGTCCGCTGTTTCCGCTCCGCCGTTTCCTGATCGGCACAGGTGATCATCTACGATCCCGACCGGTTCGAAAGCCGAGTCTCGGACGCCGTCGGGCCGTTCTGTCCAGGCCGCTGTCCCTGAGCAGGTCTGGACAGTTGCGTTGGATCCAGGTAAGCCAGGCTGCCGCCGAGGTGAGCGTGGTGAGATCCGGCTGGCTGTCGAGAAGTTCCCGGACGGCCTGCGCGGCGGCGATCTGCCCGCTGTTGAGGGTGACGGCGGCCGGTCCGCCGTCGACGTCGTCGCATATCTCGACGACGTCGAGGAGCAGCCCGAGCAGCGGCTCGACCGAATGTGGTGACCGTGGCCAGCCGGTGTGCTCGATGTATGTCACCAGTCGTAGAACAACCTGTTCGGGCAGCTGCCTGTTTCGCCGGCCGCCGAGAGTTTCTCTTCTGTGTAGTTCCGCGAATTTTTCACTGAAGGAGCTGACGTAGGCCTCGGCGGACGCCGTGGATCCCGCCACCCGTAGGTACGGCGGCCTGTGCGGTTGTACGTTGAACATCAGCAGGAGCAGATCCGCGGCGGCCCTGTGAGCAGCCTTGTGGGCGGCATCATGGGCGGTATCGTGAACGGCCCCGTGCTCGTCCGCTTCCAGCGGGTCCCCGGTGGCTCGGTCCAGCGCTCTGATCCACGCAGGGCGGTCCTTCCGCCACAGCAGCCGAGGTGCCGTGCGCAGCAGCCAGGGCARCATGTACGGCAGAAGTCCGCGGGTCGGCTCGGGGCCCGCCCAGCAGGCCAGTTGCAGCAGCGTGAGGACGTACGTGTGYCCCTGCTTGTCGTGCTCGTCGGCCATGGGGATGGTCTTGGGGCCCGGTGTGCCGTCGAGGGCATCGCGAAACGGCCGCAGGACGCCCCGTAGCGGGCTGGAGGTCTCCAGCCATCCCAGCAGGACCCGGACCGGCTTGTCCGTCGTCTCCTCGCTGGATTCGGTCAACTGCCGGATCAGCTCGAGCGGCAGCCGCGTGAACACGTTACGTGTGATCGTCGCCAGTAGCTGTTCGTCGGTGCTGGCGGTCGCGGATCCGGTGAGCAACCGGCCACTGAGGAACCGTTCCACCACGAGGGACGCCGCCGTGGTGTACCGCTGCTGCTCGGACGCCTGGAAGGGCCCCGGGATGTCGGTCAGCGGTTCGGCTCGGCGGGTCTTCTGCCGACGCCTGGGCCGGTGAAGTTCGTTCCGGGCCGCACCGGCGTCCAGCAGGGCCGCGAGTACCTGGCCCGCGAAGCCGCGGTCGTCGGCCAGGTCCAGCAGCCGGTTCAGCGTCGCGAGGTCCGCGGGGCCCGCCCACAGATGCTCCCGGCCGAGAGCGCGCACGGTGTCCGCCAGCCATCCGTCCAGTTCCTCCACGTCCGGATCCACGGCCATCCACTGTGGCCAGACAGCTCTGACCGTCTCCACGTCCTCCGTGTCCGCTGCCTGGAGCAGGAGCCGCACGGCTTCGAGCCGGAGATTCAGATCAGACTGGCTGATCTTGCCCGCCCGTAGCAGCTCGCGTACTTCTTCGGCCCGTGCCGTACCGTCGTGGATGGCCTGGGCGATATGGACTCGTGAGTCCAGCCTGCCGAGGCGGCGTATGGCGTGTTCCGGATCGTTCGTCCGGTGTGGTTCSACCGCCGAGGCGAGATGTTCGACGATCTCGCTGACCGTCCTGCCGCTTTTCTTCATGGTCGTAAGCAGGTCGAAGTAGTCGGCGCACCTGCCGTCGAGGGGCGGGGCGGGGGAGAGCGGTCTGCCCGGGGACGGCCAGTGGACGGCTGCGTGCCCTGGCCGGGGGCGGTTCGTGAACGCCAGCCTGATCCGGTGGGTGCTCCCGCCGTCCGCCCAGGTGCTGGCGACCAGTTTCGACCGCTGGCCGTAGGGGAGCAGCGCGGCCACCGCGTCGAGGAAGCGCAGCCGCAGCATCGTCCGCTCGTTGGGGCTGCCGGTCGGGCCGCCACACACCGACACCCGGTGCGCGAGCAGCAGGGCGGCGGTGGTCGCGACCAACTGGAAGCCGAACCGCTCGATGTGCTCCGCCAGTTCGTCGGGATCCAGCGGGGTGAGAGCGATCCGTAACGGTTCGTCGCCGTCGTTACGTTTAGCGATATTTGCCTTGCTGAGCGTGGAATGCAGCGTCGCATAGGACACCGGAGTTCCCGCCAGATCGGGGAAGGGCACGCAGAGGTAGCTGGTCGTCGCGATCAGCCTGCGCGCGCCGTCACGCTGGTCGGACCAGGTGCGCTCCGCGATCCCGAGCACGCTGCTCCCGCCCCGAGGCGCATAGCTCACCGTCACCCACGGCAGGGCATCGGGCAGCGCCTCCCTGATCGATCCCGATGACGGGGTGCCCGGTGTGAAGCGCYGCAGGATCTCGTCGAAGCCGGCTCGGGAGAAGAAACCGCCGCTCGACCGCAGCACGGCGTAGTCGCTGTCGCTGTCCGGCTCTTTTCCCATCAGCGCCCAACCAGCCGGAACGGTCGGGCCCGGGTCGCGCGGTGCCCGGTTCGTCATGTTCGGGGAAGGGACTGGCGGATCTGTTTCTCCAGCCACAGGAACGGCTCCAGCACGTTGATGGGCGTGACCTGGCCGCGAATACGGAGATCACCGTCCGGAGTCGTCTCGACGTTGGTGAAGTCGCGTCTCTGGAAAACGCCGGTGGCACCGATGTAGAAGCCGACGGCCGAGCTCACGAAATAGTTCACCCGCTGGGTGTGGAAGTACTGCTCGATGCTTCTCATGACGAGCAGGGAGGAGGCACCGTTCGGGCCGCTGCACAGCTTCCGGAAGAACTCACCGGCGAGGTCGTCCGGGACCGTCGGGGTCATGGCGCGGTCGTCCCCGGTCAGCACGACCCCGTAGTTGTGTGCCTTCCGGAAGACCGCCGGGTCGTCGAACTTCGTGACACAGACGGCGAGATGGTGCGGGAGCCGCCCGTCCCGCAGCCGGCCCGTCTCGTAGGACCGGCGGGCCAGTTGCTCCAGCGTCCGCTGGAAGTACTCGTAGGAATCCCGCTCGCGGAAGGGGTCGAAGAGGTAGACGATCCCGTCGCATGTCGCCAGGTGATCGAGAAGACCTTTTGTCTGGTTCTGTGGATCGGCCGTGTCGAACTTGGGCCCGGGCTCGTCAAAGATGTCCAGCTCGTCCTCGTCCTCCGCGAAGAGGGACGCCGCCGGGCCGGCCAGGTCGTTCGGCGTCCGGGTGCTCGCGAACATGTCGCCGCTGACGTCGAGCAGCTGCACCTCGAAGACTGCCTGGCCGGACGTGGCGTGGCCGGGCCTGCGCCACCATGTCCTACCGGTCCCGCCGCGGGTGGGCCGGACGAAACGCCACCGCAGTTCGTGGACGTCGTTTGCCGATGTCGCGTTCGGGAAGATCCGGTCCCGGTTCATGTGGCTGGTACTGGTACTGAGAAAGTCCGAGGCGGCGTCGTCGACGCCGGTGATGAGCCAGCCGTCGTCGTTCGACTGGTTGACGATGGCGATCTGCAGCGCGGCCAGGAAAGTGGTCTTACCGCTCTGCGGAGCGCCCCACAGGCCGATGCGTGTGGCATGCGGCGTCGGTTGTTTCTCCGTTGTCGTCATCGGGGGCGTCCACAATGGATCCGGTTCTCCACGAGCATGTCGCTGGTGCTCATGGAGACTGCTGGCGACCTGTTGTTGATAATTGGATGCTCCCGCATCATGACCACCGCAAGCCCCGCGTCTCGGCGGGATTCGGCGAGACAGCCGACCCGATTACCACCCGACCGATGACCAGATGACCATATGATCAAAAATCGAGCCCGATATCCACAGTACCGATTACCCGTTGGACACGGTCGAGTTTACCGCTGGGCCACGAATCAGGGCAGCTGCGGCAGAAGCCGGTCGGGGCGGGCAGGTCCGCGTGGACCGGRCAGGACGCGGGCCGGTCAGCGCCCGGAGGTGTCGTCGGCGACCAGGTCGGCGACGACGATGGTGGTGTCGTCGCGGGCGCCGGCGATCATGGCCGCGTCCACCAGGGCGTCCGCGGCCCGCTCCGGGCTCAGACTGCCCAGCTCCATCAACAGGCCGTCCAGCTGCTCGGGCGTCATGACCTTGGTGATCCCGTCACTGGCAAGGACGACCCGGTCGCCGGCCCGCACGGGCTCCTCCAGCAGGTCCAGCTCGACCTCCTCGTTGAGGCCGATCGCGTTGAGCAGTGGCCCGTTCTTGATGGCGTGCGGTGTGGTGAGCCGGCGCGGCCGGCCGCGGCCGGGCTGCAGCCACACGGAGCTGTCCCCCACGTGCGCGACGAAAAGGGTCCGGCCGGTGTCCTGTTGGCGGCCCAGCACGACGACGTCGAGGGTGCAGGCCATGCCGTGCCAGGAGGGCTCCTCCAGGGGCTTCTCCCGGACCGTCCGGTTGGCCCGCTCAAGCGCCCCCCGCAGTCCGTCGCGCGGGTCGGCGGCATACTGTGGGCGAAAGCTCGCCACCGTGGTCACCGCCAGGGTGGACGCGATCTGCCCGGCCGCTTCGCCGCCGACTCCGTCGGCGACCGCGAGCAGGCCGTCGACGACGACAAAGGCGTCCTCGTTGGGGCCGCCGCGCTTACCGCGCCTGGTCCGGCCGGCCGCGGCCAGCCGCAGTGGTGCCGACGTGGAGACGTCCGGTTCGTTCGCGACCAGTTGCTCGCCCCCGGGAGCGGACGGGGGGCCTGGCGGGGGGATCGGCGCGGTCGGGGGAAGCGTCCAACCGCCCCCCGCTGGCGTGCCGCGGTCGTCCCGCGGGGTGTCGGACCCGCCATCATGGGGGCCGGCCGCGCCTGGACGGTCGTCGGAGTATCTCCCGGCCTGCGTACCGGCCGAGCTTCCGGCACCGGCGCCAGGTGGGGAGCCGGGCGCGCGGTGCCCCGCGGTGCCGGCGGGCGGGTCCCCGTCCTGGGTGGGTCCACCGGCGGCGAGCTGATCAGCCGCCGGCCTGGCCCGGCCGCTCTCCGGAGCCGGGATGACCGGTGGTGGCGGGCCGACCAACGGTGGCATCCACCCGGTGGCGTCCGGGCCGCGGGACTGCTGCCGGCGGTCGCTCTCGACCCGGACGGTGGTGTCGGCGGTGGCGTTGACCAGCGGGGTCACCCGGGTGGTGGCGGCCGGGTCGACGGAGCTGTCGGGCCGGGTCCCGGAGACCGGCGTGCGGTACGGCGGTGGCGTGGGGTACGCGGTGGTCGGGGCCTCGGCGGGCGAAGCTCTGACGGATGCCGAGGGAACCGGCACGGCGGGTGGCGCCGGGGGAGCCGGTGCCGTGGGAACCGGCTCGGTGGGAGCGGCGGCGTCGCCCGGGAGCGTGGGGCCGTCGACCTGGGCGGGGGCGGCTGGTGGGCTGGTGCTGGCGCGGGGCGGCGGGCCGGCCGGGCCGCCCGGATCGGCTCCACCGGCCTGTTCCCGCGCCGCGGCCGGCCGCCGCAGCGTCGCGAGAATGCCCTGGCGTTGGCGCCGGCGCCGGCGTTGTGGCGGCCGCCGCACGGGCACCGCCGCGTCGGAGGAGGAGCGCCGCGACCGTGACCGTGACCCTGAGCCGGCGCCGGGACCGGGGCGGTCCTGGTTGCGGCTGGATAGCACGATGAAGAGGATGGCGCCGATCAGGAGCACCACGATCAGCGTGATGGGTACCACCGGACTGTCCATGGCCTCCGTCCCCCACGTGCGGGTGTTCCGATCACGCTAGCGGACGTCGACGTCGGCGTCCGCTGTACCCACTCAATGACATCCATGCAGATCAGCCGATGGATGTGTCGTGATATCGACAGCCGTGCCCGCCGTGGCCCGGTCCGTCCTGACCCATGGTGTCGAAAACGCGCCGCAACGGCCACGCCCACCTCGCCTGTGAAGCCTCGTCGCTGACGCCCTCGGCCTCGATACCTCGCGGATACCTCGCGCGGATACGCTCGCGGATACCTCGCGGTCACGGGCTTTTCGGTCACGGGCCTTTCGCCTGTGAGGCCCACTCGGCCACGCGGCCCGCGGCACCCACGGTCGCGCTGCCACGAGGTGGTGGGCATCCCGTTCCCGATGGCCGGCGGCGGGCCTGCCGCCAGCGGCACATGTGACCGGTGCCGGGACCTGGCCGACAACGGGGCTCATGACCGTCGGCCTGGTCCGGGGCCATGAGCCGAGACCATGGCCGACGGTCAGGGCCCCGCCGCGGCCGTGTTCCCGGCGCGCAGGGCGGCACGGGCACGGTCGGTGAGTGCCGTCGCGCCCGGATACCCGGCCATCTCGATCGCGTCGCACAGCGTCAGCGCGTCCACCCTGGCGTTCTCGGAGGCCGTCCGGGCGGCGAGTTCTATCACCTGATAGCCCAGGCACACGGCCTGTTCGACGTTCCCCGCGTCGACTTCGGCGACACCGAGCCACGCGCTGTGGTGCACCAGTTCCCGCGGGTAGGCGGCGGCGTCGAGCTGATYGACCGAACGACTGAGGTACTCGACGGCCGCCGCGACGTCACCGGCGCACAGCAGCGCCTTGCCGGCGTAGTAATCGATCACCGAACGGGAGCACCAGTAGATGTACTCCGGGTCCGCGGCCGGGTCGGCCCGCTCGATCTGGACCAGTGCCTCGGCGATCTCGGCGTGTACCGACCGGACGTCGCCGAGCTGGGCGTACGCGACGGCCAGACAGCCGGCGACGATGGCCCGCTCGGTGGCGGTGAGGGTGTCCGCGGCGCCCGCGCGGGCCGTGCGCAGCAGGGTGACGGCGTCGGCGGGGTCGCCGAAACGTACCGCCTGCTCCGCCATGCAACGCAGGATGTTGGCGCCGATCGCCGGCCGCCCGGCCTCATGGGCGGCGCGTAACGCGACCAGCCAGTACCGCTGGGCCGCCTGGTGCCGGCCGCTGTCGAACGCCGCCCAGCCGGCGAGCCGCGCGAGCTCCGCGGCGACGGCGTACAGCCGGCCGTGCTGCCGCTGGTTGTACGCGCCGGTCCGCAGCAGGCGGACGATCACTCGTAGTTCCGACACGGCGAGCCCGTGGACGTTCTCCCCGCCGAGCAGGTCGTCCATCCGCCGCAGCGAGTCGATGCGCTGCTCGAACTCGGTGACGAGGGTGTCGCGGACCTGCCGGCCGCCCAGCACCGCGACGGGGAGTTGGGCCGGGTCGGCGACGAGCCACTGGTGGGCGGCGGCGGTGAGCACCGCGCCGCCGAGGCCGGGGAGGTCGGAAAGGCCGGGAAGTACCCAGGGCTCCACCTGGCTGGTGGCTTCCTCCAACGCGGCGGCCAGCCCGTCCGCGGCCCACAGGCGTTGCGGGGCCCACCGCCGCGCGGGGCCGGCGGTCGCGGCGGACCTGCCGGACACGAAGCCGGTGGTAGCGGTGGCGGCGGTGGACGCCGCGTGTCGAGGCCGCCGGGACGCCCGTTCCCGGCCCGCGCATGACCACGTGGGTACACCGCTGGGTTCTCTCAACGCCCGGCCTCCTCAAGCGTCGATGCGGGGAAGCGTCTTCCTTCATCCGCCCGGACGGCCCGGCGGGTGACAATGACTGGCCCGACGGGAGCCGGCACATCAGTATTTCGTCCGGACAGAATCACCGGATGCTTGCCGCGCGTGCAGCGTACGACAGGCCCCGTGGCGGAACAAGTACTGCGGATTGCGCCGGCCGCCGGCTATCCTCTGGCCGCGCAATAAAGTCAACGGTCGATCGGGTGTTGATGCTGTTGAGGTTTGTGGTTGTTGTTTTTCGATGGCCGCCGGTGCGGCGTGGACCGCTGGCCGCCGGTTGTYCGATCGTTCGGGACGGTCCTGTCGAACTGTCCCGAACGATCGCGCCCACAGCCTTCCGAGGACTGTCCCAGAGTGTCGTGACCTGCGGGTCTCGGGTGGGGTCGCCATCATCTGACGACGGGGTGGACGGGCGGGTGGACCGGCGGTCGCATCCCGGCGATGACGATCGTCCATGACCATGGATTCGGCCAGATGGCCGATCCGTTGGTGTTACGGAGTGATTTCCGGCGGTAGGGGTAAAGCGCGCGTCCAGGGCGGCGTACGATCAGGACCGCCTCGGCGCCCAGCCGGCAGCGGTCATGAACGTACCGCGGGCACAGACCAGGAGAAATCCAGCCGGTAATTCCGGACGTGCCGGACGAAAGTGTCCGCCGGGCGATCGTTTCGTGAACGATTCACCGCGCGGACGCCGTGCGGCGCGGAGGCCGACAGCGCCCGCCATCGGGGTCCGCCATCAGCGTCCGTCATCGGGGTCCATCAATCAAGGTCCGTCATCGTCCGTCAGACGGGCATCGTGTCCCTCGGACGCGACACCGGCCCTCGGACGCGACACCGGCCCGTGGCCGGCGCGCCTGCCGCGCGTATGTCCGCGCTGGTCCCTGTCGGCCTACGGTTGCGGTGTACACACCGGCGTGAACGGGTCACCCAAGGGGGCGGGAGGGTTTCCGCCCGCGTGCCCGCGGCCGGTGTCGGTGGCCCTGTCGGTGGCCCTGCCAGCGGYCCCGCCAGTGGCTCGGCCGGTGCCGGCCGAGCAGGGCCTGACCAGCGTGAACGTGTCGAAGGGCAGGGGGGTGGAGGTCGTGTGGTCGTACACGGTCACCCGGATGCGGGTCAGACCCGCCTCCACACCCGGATCGACCTCGAAGCCCGCGAACGCGTACGGGTGCTCCGGCGCTCGCAGGGCCAGCCACGGCGCCGGCTCAAGGGCGTGGACCGAGCGGAACCGGGTGGGATCGGACTCCCGCGGCTCCACGCCGACGATCACCCGGCCGGCGGGCGGATCGAGCAGTTTGCCGGCCGACGGCGACGATGAACCCCCCGTGCCCAGGACCATGTGAACCGTCCCGTGCGAGGTGTCCACGACCTCGGTGCCGATGCCGCTGACAGCCCCGCCGCCTCGTTCCTCGCCACCGCTGCCAGCGCTGCTGCCACTGCYGCCCGCCCGCTGCCGTAGCCCGTCCGCCGCGCCATCCCCGTCGAGGTGGCTGTCGGGGCCACCCGTGGCCGAGACGGGCTGCGGGGTGAGCATCGCTGATCCTTCGACCACCCCGCGCAGCGGATGCGTCCGCTCGTAGTGGTGCTCGTGCCCGCACAGGACGAGATCGACACCGAACGCGTCGAACAGCGRCAGCCACTGCTCCCGGATACCGAGATCGGCGCCGTTGTGCTGCGCCGCGCTGGACACCGCCGTCTGGTGCATGCAGACGATGATCCAGTCGATGTCCGGGTCGGCGCGTGCCTGGCGTAGCGTGCGTTCGAGCCAGGCCCGTTGCCGCCCGCCGCTGTAACCGCGGATGTACACCGTGCCGGCGTCCTGATAGCAGATGTCGTCGTTCTGCAGGACGACGAAGCGTACGTTCGCGACGGTGAAGGCGTACCACAGGCCCAGCAGGTCCGTCAGCGGCGCCGTCAGCGGGTCGTTCGTGCCCGTTCCGTCAGGCTCCACGGTGTTGCCGGGCAGCAGGAAGCGGCTCTGGTAGGCGGCCAGGCCCAGCGGCCCGTTCCCGCGTTCGATCTCGTGGTTGCCGGCGGCGGGCATCCACGGGTGGTGCTGCGCGGAGGGACCGATCATGTTGAACCAGTCGGACCACGCCCGCGGTGGGTTGCGCCGCTGGTTCGCGTACGACAGGTCACCGACGATCAGGGTGAACAGCGAGCCGACCCGGTCGACGCCGGTCACGGCGTTCCTGGACGCCGGCGTGCCGAACGGGTCGTAGGACTCCGAGGTGCCGTGATCGCCGAAACAGGTGAAGGTGAACGGCACCCGGCCGCGTGGCGCGGTCCGCAGGGTGCCGCCGCCGGTGCGGCTGATCCGGTCGTGGATCACCTCGTAGAGGTAACGGGAGTCCGGCTCCAGCCCGGTGAGCAGAGCATGATGGTTGATCACATCCTCGCCGGTGACGGCGTCGGTGTAGACGCGGGTGACGGCGTGCACCTCGCGGTCGAGCCTGCCGGGCGTGCTGCCGAACCGCACCCGGGGGCGGCGCACCATCCGCGGCGTCGTCCATGACACGGCCATCGACACGGTCGGGTCCGGCCCGAACGTCAGATGGAGGTGTTCGACGGGCGTACCCGCACGCAGGGCCAACGGATCTCCTCACTGCCGGCCGTGACCACCTGGCCGGACCGTCGTGGACCGCTTGGGACCACTTTGGGACTATTTTGGACCGTTTACATGGACTCCAGAATGCGTTGGATGATTCGGGACGGTCCCGGACTGCGGAGGAGCGGCTTCGCGGGTGCTCCGCCACGGTGCTGGAGGGCAACCGCTTCGCCATGGCGAAGGGGCGGCCCCGCCGCAGCGGAACCGCCCCTTCGTGGCGGACCTGTCGCCCTACCGCTCGCCTCTACTCGCTGGACTTGGCCAGGTCGATCGGAGGGGCGTCGGGGACCTGGGTGGGCTTCGGTTCGCCGCGGAAGACGAACTTCGCCGCCTCGCCCTCGCCCTCGACGTCGCCGACCACGATCTCACCGGGCTTGAGCGTCCCGTACAGGATCTTCTCGGACAGGACGTCCTCGATCTCCCGCTGGATCGTCCGGCGCAGCGGCCGAGCGCCGAGCACCGGGTCGTAGCCCTTCTTGGCCAGCAGCGCCTTCGCCGCCGGGGTGAGCTCGAGCGCCATGTCCTTGTTCTTCAACTGGACGTCCACCCGGGCCAGCATGAGGTCGACGATCTGGATGATCTCGGCCTCGGACAGCTGGTGGAAGACGATGATGTCGTCGATCCGGTTGAGGAACTCGGGCCGGAAGTGCTGCTTGAGCTCGTCCTGGACCTTCGCCTTCATCCGCTCGTAGTCGATGGCGCCCTGACCGGTCGCGAACCCGATGCCCGGGCCCTTGGAGATGTCGCGGGTGCCCAGGTTCGAGGTCATGATCAGAACGGTGTTCTTGAAGTCGACCAGCCGGCCCTGGGAGTCGGTCAGCCGGCCGTCCTCCAGGATCTGCAGGAGGGTGTTGAACACGTCCGGGTGCGCCTTCTCGACCTCGTCGAACAGCACGACCGAGAACGGCTTGCGCCGGACCCGTTCGGTGAGCTGGCCGCCCTCCTCGTAGCCGACGTAGCCGGGCGGGGAGCCCACCAGCCGGGAGACGGTGTGCTTCTCCATGTACTCGGACATGTCGAGCTGGATCAGCGCGTCCTCGTCACCGAAGAGGAACTCCGCCAGCGTCTTGGACAGCTCGGTCTTACCGACACCGGACGGGCCGGCGAAGATGAACGAACCGCCGGGACGCTTCGGGTCCTTCAGACCCGCCCGGGTACGCCGGATCGCCTGGGAGACAGCCCTGATCGCCTGCTCCTGGCCGATGACGCGGCGGTGCAGCTCGTCCTCCATGCGCAGCAGCCGGGCGGTCTCCTCCTCGGTGAGCTTGAACACCGGGATGCCGGTCCAGATCGCCAGGACCTCGGCGATCTCCTCGTCGCCGACCTCGGCGACGACGTCCATGTCGCCGGCCTTCCACTCCTTCTCCCGCTTGGCCTTCTCCGCCAGCAGGGTCTTCTCCCGGTCACGCAGGGAGGCGGCCTTCTCGAAGTCCTGCGCGTCGATCGCGGACTCCTTGTCCCGGCGGACGTTGGCGATGCGCTCGTCGAACTCGCGCAGGTCCGGCGGAGCGGTCATCCGGCGGATGCGCATCCGCGAACCGGCCTCGTCGATGAGGTCGATCGCCTTGTCCGGCAGGAAGCGGTCGGAGATGTAGCGGTCGGCCAGGGACGCGGCCGCGACCAGGGCACCGTCGGTGATCGACACGCGGTGGTGCGCCTCGTAGCGGTCCCGCAGGCCCTTGAGGATCTCGATGGTGTGCGCCACCGACGGCTCCGCGACCTGGATCGGCTGGAACCGCCGCTCGAGCGCGGCGTCCTTCTCCAGGTGCTTGCGGTACTCGTCCAGGGTGGTGGCACCGATCGTCTGCAGCTCGCCGCGGGCCAGCATCGGCTTGAGGATGGACGCGGCGTCGATCGCGCCCTCGGCGGCACCCGCGCCGACGAGCGTGTGCAGCTCGTCGATGAACAGGATGATGTCGCCGCGGGTACGGATCTCCTTGAGGACCTTCTTCAGCCGCTCCTCGAAGTCACCGCGGTAGCGGGACCCGGCGACCAGCGCGCCGAGGTCGAGCGTGTACAGCTGCTTGTCCTTGAGGGTCTCGGGCACCTCGCCCTTGACGATCGCCTGGGCCAGCCCCTCGACCACGGCGGTCTTGCCGACGCCGGGCTCCCCGATCAGGACCGGGTTGTTCTTGGTCCGGCGCGACAGCACCTGCATGACGCGCTCGATCTCCTTCTCGCGCCCGATCACCGGGTCGAGCTTGGACTCGCGCGCGGCCGCGGTGAGGTTGCGGCCGAACTGGTCGAGCACGAGCGAGGTGGACGGAGTGCCCTCCGACGGCGCGCCCGCCGTCGCCGGGTCGCCCTTGCCCTGGTAGCCGGACAGCAGCTGGATGACCTGCTGGCGGACCCGGTTGAGGTCGGCGCCGAGCTTGACCAGGACCTGGGCGGCGACGCCCTCGCCCTCCCGGATCAGCCCGAGCAGGATGTGCTCGGTCCCGATGTAGTTGTGGYCGAGCTGCAGGGCCTCCCGCAGGGACAGCTCCAGCACCTTCTTGGCGCGCGGAGTGAACGGGATGTGCCCGCTCGGGGCCTGTTGCCCCTGCCCGATGATCTCCTCGACCTGTGACCGAACACCCTCGAGGGAGATGCCCAGGGACTCCAGCGCCTTGGCGGCRACACCCTCGCCCTCGTGGATCAGCCCGAGCAGGATGTGTTCGGTCCCGATGTAGTTGTGGTTGAGCATCCTGGCTTCTTCCTGTGCCAGGACGACGACCCGACGTGCCCGGTCGGTGAATCTCTCGAACATGTGCGCTCCTTCGAGCGGTGCGACCGACCACACGGCAGCCGGTATCCGCATGCTAGCTCCGCCGAGGCATGACCCCACGCATCGAACGGAAACCTACCCGCCGGCCCCGCCCTCTTCGTCGTGGACGGCGGACCGACCTGGGTGACCGGTCCACCAGCGAAGACGCCTGAAACAACGGTGGCGGACCGGAGGGGATTCCGTCCCGCTGTTCCGCCGAGAGCAGAACGAAATCTCGTGGTCACCGGGGGAGGTGTCCACCCGGCAGGGGTGAGCGGGCAGCCCCCCGGCCAAYGTTGGCCAACTCCAGCCAACCCAGCCAACCCAGCCAACGTCAGCGGGCGGTGGCTGGCGGCCACCGGGAGGTGGCCCGCCCCACGGTCCTGGCTGCCCGCTCGGATGGTCGCGAAAAGCAATCGCTATAGCGCTCCGGCGTCCAACTGCCGCGCAGGGAATGGAATATTACTCAGGGTAATCGTGCAATCGGTAAGCTATATCATTTGGTGATGCCGTACGGTCGCTGTCTCCCGACGGAATGACAGGGGCGCGCCGGTCGCACCGGGCCGACCAAAGCCGAATGATCATGTTGTCGTCCCGGGTGGACGGACCTACGTGTAACCATGTAATTACTCATGGTATCGAGGGTGCGGATCTGCCGGTGTTTATCCGACCGCCAACCCGTCATCGCCCTGCGTGTCTATCCACTCGCGCAGGCGCACCTCGCGTTCCGAATCGGGTGTGAACGGGCACGTGGTGCAGTACTGCGAGCTCATCCGGTGGGCGAGGCAGCACGAACCCCGACGCATCGCCGTCTGCCGGCGGCCGCGGTGGACGAACTCGAACCACGCCGGACGGGCCCGCATCGGCGGGCTGGCGAGAGCGAAGAAGGCGTCGGCCTCCGCCCGCCCGATGTCCGGATCCCGGGTCGTCCGCTCGGTCAGCAGGAACGTTCGGCCGCACTGCCCGGCCACCATGCCCCACAACGCGGACGGGCCCAGGCGCGCCCGCGCCCGCAGGGCCGTGACCAGCGGCTCGAAGTGCCCGACCAGAGCGGCCGCCAGCCGTTGCCGCAGGACGTCCCGGTCGGCGACCATGTCGATTGCCCGGTCGGCCGTCGGGCCGGTTGCCAGGTCGGTCGCCGCGGCGGCCCGCCGGCCGGCCAGCGGGGTGTGCCGGCGATCGTCCACCGCCGGTGGGGTCGCCGCGGACAGGGCCGGGTCGTCCGCGAGCACGGTCACACGGTCGGAATGAAAAGCCGTGACGTCGAACCACCCGCCGGGCGCGGCGTGCAGGGACATGCCAGCCGCGCACACGTCCGGTACCCGGCTGTGCAGCATGTACGCGGCAATGGCGAACCCGGCCACGCCACCGGCGTAGGCGCTGAGGAAATGGGTGGCCGCGACATCCCGGCTGTACCCGTAGGTGTCGGACATCGTCCGCAGCTCCCGGTCGAGCGCGCCGTCGGCCAGCAGGTCGGCGCAGTACAGCCACCCGGCGGCGTCACGTCCCGGACGACCGATGCGCCCCGACTGCCCGTCGAGCACCCTGGCGGCGGCTTCCAGCGTTTCCGCCAGCGGCGGGCGTGCCTGCGTCGGTACGGTTCGCGACGGCTGGCAGCCCGGTATCCGCCACAGGTGCTCCTCGGCCAGTGGCCACGGGTACTTCTCGGCCAGCGGAGCGTGCCGGTGGCAGGTCCTCACCGGGAGCGTCCGGTGAGCGCCGGCACGGCCACGACGCCGTGTCGGTACGACAGGTCCGGGATGCCGGACTTTATAATGATCATATTTTGGACGGGTGGAACCGGTTCCGACGACGGGTGGACGGTGGACGGGTGGAGGGTGAATGCCGCGGGTTCCCGACCGGGCCGGCTGACCGGCGCCGCACAGGCCCGCCGATGGTCGCCGGGGACGCCACCGAGGACACGGCTGCCGGCGGCACGGCCGTTCGCGGGGCGTCCGCTGGTGCCGCGGTGGCGCGCGGTGCCGCCGGTGCGGGCGTGGCCACGGGTGTGGTTGGGGATCGCGTCGGGGACGGGGATCGCGGTGGGTTTCGCCGGTCCGTCGTTGGAATGGCGCATGTTCTTAGGTAAGCCTAAGTTCATGCGTAGCGTCAACTCGCCGGCGGTGACAGTGGGATGTGTCGCTCCGGCGCAGTTGTGTCACAGCCACGGGACTCCCGGGCACGTGCGGCGCCCCCGGGCCGGTCACCCTGCCGGAGCTGTCCGGGCGGCACGGTGACCGTCCCGCCCGGGGGCGGTCGTCCATCCGCCGCGCGGGCCGACGCCCTGCCAGCCGATGCCGGCCAGGCCGCCGCCGCGCCGGCTGATGCGGCGCCGGCCGGCGCCAACCGGGCGGATGTCGGGTTGGCGGATGTCGGGTTGGCGGATGTCGGGTTGGCAGATGACGGGTTGGCAGGTGGGGCTGGTGGGATCGACCGGCTGCGGTCGCTGCTGGCCGTCGCGCTGGACGGGCTCGCAGCCGGGGCGGCGGCCCGCGGCGGCCCCCTGCCGGCCGGCGGCCCGGCGGATGTGGCCGGCTGGGCCCACGACGCGCTGACGGGTCGGGCCGGCCACGATCATGCCTCGCCCGCCTCCGGGGCCCAGGAGCGTCCCGCCCCGACCCCCTGGACGCTTCCCGCCGAGGGGGTCGGAGCGCCCACCGCTCTGTCCGGGCTCACCCGCATGTTCGCGCGGGGGGCGGCCGATCCGGCCGATCCGGCCTGCGCGGCCCACCTGCACTGCCCGCCGCTCGCCGTCGCCGTCGCCGCCGACCTCGTGGTCTCGGCGCTGAACCCGTCCCTGGACTCGTGGGACCAGGCGCCCGCGGCCACCGCGTTGGAGACCGAGGTCGTCGCCGCGCTCGCCGGGCTGGTCGGGTTCGATCCCGCCGTTGCCACCGGCGCGATCACCACCGGTGGCACGGCGTCCAACCTCACCGCACTGATGCTGGCCCGCGACACCCTTCGCGCGCCGGGCACGGCTCCGTCGGGCCCGCTTCCGTCGGGTACAGCTCCATCGGGTACGGCTCCATCGGGCGCGTCCGCGGCGGCCACCGGCGTGCCGGGCCGTCCGGCCGTGCGGGTGTTCTGCTCGTCCGCCGCGCACTTCTCGATCGGACGGGCCGCGGCGGTGCTCGGTCTGGATCCGGACGCGGTGGTGCCGGTCGCGACCGACGGCGCGCACCGGCTCGACCCGTCCGCTCTGGACGCCGCGGTCTCGCGCGCCCGGCGCGACGCCGACCGTGCCGGGCGCCGGTTGGCCCCGGTGGTCGTCGCGACCGCCGGCACGACCGACATGGGCGCGATCGACCCGCTGCGGGCGGTGGCCGAAGTGGCCCGCGCGCACGGCGCCTGGGTGCACGTGGACGCAGCCTACGGCGGTGGGGCGCTGCTGTCGGACCGGCTCGCCCCCCTGCTCGACGGGATCGCCGAGGCGGACTCGGTCGCCCTCGACCTGCACAAGCTGGGCTGGCAGCCGATAGCGGCCGGGGTCCTGCTCACCCGGGACGCGGGTGGCTGGGTGGCGCTGGAGGACGAGGTCGCCTACCTCAACGCGGCCGACGACACGCTGGCAGGCTATCCGAGCCTGCTCGGGCGCTCGCTGCGCACCAGTCGGCGCGCCGACGCCTTCAAGATCGCTGTGACGCTCCGGGCGCTGGGACGCCACGGGCTCGGCCGGCTGGTGGACGCCTGCCACGACCTGGCCCGCTACGCCGCCGCGCGGATCAGCGCCCATCCGCGTCTGGAGTTGGCCGCGCCGGTGACCCTGAGCACGGTCGTCTTCCGCTATCTGCCAGTAGCTGCCACCGCCGGTGGCGCTGCCGCCGGCCCCGCCGCCGGTAGCGTCGACGCCGACGGGATCAACGCCCGGTTGCGGCGACGGCTGCTGGACTCCGGCCGGGCCGTCGTGGGACGCACCGAGTTCGGAGCGGACCGTTCGGTCCACCTCAAGCTGACTCTGCTGAACCCGGCTGCCACGACGAGTGACGTCGATGCTCTGCTGAGTGCTGTGATCGAGGCCGGTGACGCTGAAGATCGGGGCTGATGTCACGCGCCGTCAGCGCTTCGGCGTACGGCAGTCGTCGTCGACCATCAGCGGTCGTGCGATGCTCCCGAAGCCGGGAGTGGTGGCCGCAACCCGGGGCCGGCATAGAGAGGGTGGACCGTGGGTTTCCATTCGGTCGTGCATGGTGAGCGGTACGTGTTCGCGGATCTGGTGGAACTGCTCGCCAGGGCGGGTGAGGAGAAATCCGGCGACCGGATGGCGGGCCTCGCGGCGTACTCGGCGGCCGAACGGCTGGCGGCCAAGCAGGCGCTCGCCGACGTCCGGTTGTCGGAGATCGTCGCGACACCGCTGATCGACGACGCCGTCACCGACCTGATCGCCGGAGTCCATGACGCGGAGTGCTTCGGCCCCCTGTCGTCCCTGACCGTCGGTGAGTTCCGCGATCTGGTACTGCGGCCGGACTTTCCCGTGCGGTGGCATTCCGGGCTGGCCGGCGGAATAACGCCGGAAGTGGCCGCGGCGGTCGCCAGAATCATGAGTGACAGGGAACTGGTCATTGCCGCGAAACCGCTGCGGACGGTCACCCGTTGCCGAAGCACCATGGGTGAGACCGGTGTGTTCGGCGTGCATGTCCGCCTGAACCATCCGTTGGACGACCTTGAGGGCATCCTGCTGCCGGCGTTGGACGGCCTGATGTCCGGCCGCGGCGACGCCGTGCTCGAGGTGGACACGTCCATGGAGTCGGCCGCGCAGGTGGAGCGGGCCCTGCGTGGGCTCGGCTCGCTCGTCAGGCAGCTCGAGGTACCGACCCAGACCTGCGTTCTCGGGCGGCTCGTCACCCAGCTCGCCGCCATGGATGCGGGTGCGCCCCTCGACCTGCTGTTCAGTCGGCTCGGGGGGACGGAAAGCGCGAACCGGGCCTTCGGGGTGGACCTGGGCCTGCTGGACGCCGGCCGGCGGGCCGTTCTCGAGCATCACCGTGACCGGGCCGGTGACTTCGTCGGCGACCAGGTGACGTATTTCGCGGTCGGGCAGGGCAGCGCGTTCCCGGTGGAGGCACATCACGGCCTGGACCAGCTCACGATTTCCGCCCGGGCATACGGGGTCGCCCGCGCCTTCGATCCTTTTCTGGTGAATTCCGTRGTCGGATTCGGCGGGATGGACCATCTGTCCGACTCTCGACAGGTCATCCGGGCCGGGCTGGAGGATCACTTTGTCGGCAAACTGCTGGGCCTGCCGATGGGCTGCGACGTCTTCTGTGCCGGGCGGGCCGACGACGGCCGGAACACCGGTGACGATCTGCTGATGCTGCTGGCCGCCGCCGGCTGCAACCACGCGGCGGGCGTACCCCCCGGCCATCCCGTGCCCAGGCAGGCGACCGGGCCCGGCCAGGTGGCCGGCCGGGGGGTGACGGGCATCGACGACGCGATCGGGGTGCGGGACCTCTTCGGGCTGCGCCCGGCCCCGGAGTTCGCCGCCTGGCTGGCCGACCGTGGCCTGGCCAGCGGGCATGGCCTGCCCGAGCCGGCCGGTTCGCCGCGGCGCGCCGGCCGGCTCGGCGCGCCGCCGGAGCGCTGGCTCGTCGATCCGGTCAAGCCGATGGCGGCGTTCCTCGAGGACGGTCTGGACTGGGCAAGGCTGTCGTAAATCCGTCATACCGTTGCGCATACCGTTGTGTATGGCGTTGTGCGTGGTGTCGTCTTCCCGCGGGTGTTCCAGGGCGGCCGAGCCCGGTGGACGTCCGGAACAGGCACGGCGAACGTCTACGAAGGGTCTGATGGCGCCTGTTGTGGCACGGTTCATAGCTTGTAATCGGTGCGTGATTATGAGAAACAAGGCCGATTACTGTCGGTAGTTTCCGCACGTCGACTAATAACCGAGAGTAGTTCCGGTGATTTTTACAGCGCGTTCGCCGCTGCTGGGAGCCATCCGATACGCACGTGTCACATCGGCGGCCGCCCCAGGTCTCGATCGTCTCCTGGTACGTTCGCTGCACACCGATCACGATTTGCGTCACCGGAGTGGATCCCGGGGGTTGTATTCCTAGTTCGTTTCGCCGTCGTCGTGCCGTGACCGAACCGACGGGCTGAAGTTCCGCGGGCCTGGCCCACCGTGTTCCGAGCCGCGGTAGTCGGCATGCTTTCCACGTGGGCCGGGCCCGCGTGACCAGTTTTCTTCCGTACCGGTGCGCACGGCGGATTCTTCCGGCCGGCGGAAAGCTCGGGTCCGGGAGAAAAACAATAATCGCGTCATTCTCGGTTCTCCGCCGTTCCGGGTGTCCCGGATCTGCCGAGCCGCCTGGACCGCCCGGAGCCGCCGAGCCGCCCGGACCAGCCGGATCGGCCTTCCGGAGATCCGGGCGGGACCCCGAGCACGAAAAAGAGCACGATCGCACGTTCTTCGGCCGCCCGGACTGCCGGCGGCCACCGAGCGGGCGGAAAAATAGGACCGCGCACTCCGCGGCCGACCGGACAGCAGCTGTCAGGAATTTGTCATGAATCTGTCAGGAATCTGTCGGAAAGAGCCGCGCCAACATTTCATACGCCGTACCGGGAACACCGGTCACGGCAACTCGTGTACGCGGTGGCCGGCCGCGGTGGCCGGCCACCGCGAACCAGGGGAGATCAGCGGATGAGTGTGCCTGACGAGCGTGTCTTCGATGCCTACCTGGCAGACCTGGTGCCACGGCCGCGAGCTTCCTCGGCGGTGCTTTCGACCACGTCCACCACATCCTTTCCCGGTTACCGGCCGGACGAGCAGATGGTCGTCTCGGTCGTGGTGCCGACCCGGAACGAGGCAGCGAACATCGAGCCGCTGCTGCGCCGCCTCGACGCCGCGCTGGCCGGCCTGCCCAGCGAGGTCATCTTCGTGGACGACTCGGACGACGACACGCCTGAGATCGCCATGGGGCTCCGCCGTTCCGTCCGGATGCGGATCCGGGTCCATCACCGGCCCGCGCCTTACCGGACGGGTGGCCTCGGGGGAGCCGTCACCGAAGGCATCCGGCTGTGCCGTGCCGACTATGCCGTCGTCCTCGACGGCGACCTCCAGCATCCGCCCGAGGTCGTTCCCGAACTGCTTGCCGCGGCCGTCAGCGGCGACGTCGACGTCGTCGTCGGCAGCCGGTACGTCACCGGGGGAAGTGCCTCGGGACTTGCCAACGGAGCGCGCCGGCTGGTGTCCTCCAGCGCGAACCTGCTGTCCCGGCTCGTCTTCCCGCTGCGGCTGCGTGGCGTCTCGGACGTGATGAGCGGCTTCTTCCTCGTTCGGGTCGCCGCTCTGGATCTGGACCGGCTCCGCCCGGACGGCTACAAGATTCTGCTCGAGCTGCTGGTGCGGACCGGCCGGCTGCGTGTCGTCGAGGTCGGCTACGTCTTCGGTGAACGGCACGCCGGCGAGTCGAACGCGTCGGTGTCGGAGGGCGTCCGGTTCGCCCGGCGGCTGTTCTCGCTGCGGGTGCCGAGGGCGGCGAGATTCGCCTTGGTGGGCGCCTCCGGAACGCTGCCCAACATTGCCGGGACCGCTCTCCTGCACCATGTCGGAATGCATTACATAGCAGCCGCCGTGCTCGCCACACAGCTCGCCATCCTCTGGAACTTCATCGGCTGCGACCTGCTGGTCTGGGAGCGCGGGAACCAGTCCAGGGCCCGTCGCTACCTGCCTTTCGCGGTGCTGAACAACCTTGACCTCGTCATCCGGCTGCCGCTGCTCGGGCTGTTCGTCGACCGGTGGCACACAAGCGTTCCGGTGGCCACGTTCGTGACGCTGGCGGTCGCTGTTTCCGTTCGTTACGTGCTGGTCGACAGGATGATCTACAGCGAGCGGCAGCGGCCGGCCCGCAGGCATTCCCGGTACGGCCGCGGCGCGGTCGCCAGCGCGATGGGAGCCGGGGCAGCGGGGAGCGGGGCGATGGGGGAGGCCGAGGCGTGACCGGATCCGAAAAACGGCGGCGGATCGGCCGGCGTCGTGCGCTCGCCGCGCTGCTCGCCACCGCCGCCGTCCAACTGGTTGCCGTCGTTGTCGTCACCCCGGAGTCAGCAAGGRCCATCACCTGCGCACCTGAGGAATGGGCCGGCGACTACTTCGCCAACCCGACACTGACGGGGGSGCCGGCCGACTCACGGTGCGACGGCAACATCGGTTTCGACTGGGGGGAGACCGGCCCGGGGATCGGCGGCATCGGTGGGGCGGGATATTCCGTCCGCTGGACCAGGAACGCCCTGTTCCAGGCAGGGGAGTATTCGTTCACGGCCACGGCCGACGACGGCATCCGGGTCTATCTCGACGACGTCCTCGTCATCGACGAGTGGCGGGACCAGGGGGCGAGCACTTTCGCGGCGACCAGGCCCGTTGCCGCCGGAACGCACAAGGTGACCGTCGAGTACTACCAGGGTGTCGGCGGCGGGCTGGTGCGCGCCAGCTACACCGGTGGTGGGGATCCCGGGCCGGTACCTCCGCCGCCACCGGGTGGCTGCACGGGCGACTGCCAGGGCTCCTGGCAGGTCCTGCCCTACGAGTCGCCGGTGCGCTCGGTGCACGCCACCGTGCTGCACACCGGGAACGTGCTGCTCGTCGCCGGCTCCGGCAACGACGGGGCCGCGGCGGCGAACAACCAGTTCGTCTCGAAAGTGTGGAACCCGTCGACCGGTGAGTTCGCCGACGTGCCCACCCAGGAGGACCTGTTCTGCGCCGGGCACACCCAGCTCCCCGACGGGCGGATTCTGCTCGCCGGCGGGACGTTGGAATACCCGACGCCGACCAGCAACTACAAGGGCCTGGCGATCAGCTACATCTTCGACCCGATGACGAACACCTATACAAAGATCGGTGACATGCCGGGCGGTGGGCACTGGTACCCCTCCCTGGTGAACCTCGGCGACGGTTCGGTGTTCGCCACCGGCGGGCTCAACGAGAACGGCTCCGGAAACGTCGCCGTCGAGATGTTCGACTCCCGGAAGAGCCAGTGGAAGCCCTTCAACGAGGTGCCGCAGACGTACTTCTACTGGGGTCTCTACCCGAACATGGTGCTGATGGCGGACGGCCGGCTCTTCTATGCCGGGACGCACACCTTCGGTAACGCGCTGCCGAACACCTCGGGGTCGGAGATCTACGACATCGCCACCGGGACGATCACAGATGTCCCGGGTCTGCGGGACATCGACTTCCGGGATCAGGGCGCGACGGTGCTGCTGCCGCCGGCGCAGGCCCAGAAGGTGGCCGACTTCGGCGGTGGGAACACCTACAGCGACCTCGACCCGACCAGCCACACGGACATCATCGACCTGCGCCAGCAGGATCCGCAGTGGACGGCAGGGCCGGACCTGCCGGCGGCCAAGATGTATGTCAGCGCCGTCATTCTTCCCGACGGGAAGGTGTTCGAGACCGGCGGGGCGAAGCACAACTATCCCGAGTACGCCGTGCACGAGGCGTCGATGTACGACCCGGTCACCAACACGTTCACGCCGATGCCGGCAGATCCGCTGGCGCGGATGTACCACTCGGAGTCCTTCCTCCTCCCGGACGGCCGGGTGGCGTCGATCGGGAACAACCCGGCGACCGGGGCATTCGACCTGGGTATCTCGGTCTACTCCCCCTGGTACATGTCGAGGCCGCGGCCGGCCATCACCGCCGCCGCCGAGCAGTTCGACCTCGGGTCGACGCAGAACCTGACCGTGAGCGGGAACATCGGCCGGGTCACGCTGATCCGTCCGGCGTCGGTGACCCATCAGTCGGACCCGAACCAGCGCAGCGTCGACCTGCCGACAACCGGCACCGGGACGAACATCAGCGTGACCGTCCCGAGTAATCCGAACATCATTCCTGCCGGTTACTACATGATGTTCGCCCAGGATACGAACGGAGTTCCATCCGTGGCGAAGTGGGTGCATGTCGGATGACCCGACGGAAAATCCTTCTCAGCGCGGTGACGGCGGTGTGTGTCACGGTCGGCCTGCTGGTCGGCCTGCTGGTCGGCCTGCGGGCGACCGGTGTCTTCGGCCCGTCGGCCGGCGACAGCGGGGGCACCCGGCCGGTCGCGGCCGAAAACACGCTCGGGGCTGGCAACCGGGATCTCAGCGGCCGGATCCAGCCGCACGGAAACGGCCGACCGTCGCCCGCGACGCTGTGGGTGGACGGCTGCGACCACAACTATGTGAAGGCTAGCGACAACATGAACGTCTGCGTCCCGAAGATCGCCCCCGGTGGTGTTCCGGTCGACTGCGAATTCCTGCGGAAATCCGGCTTCGGGGCGTTGAAGGTGACAGGAACGGACAGCAAGAACCTGGCCGGCACCGGCGGCAACGCCCCGCGTGGCACGACGGTCTGCGCCGACTAGACCCCGCCGGTTCTCCCGGATTCCCGGGATTCCTGGCGGCCAGCCGAGCCGGTCCGCCGGGAATCCCGGGCACGGAAAACCCGTCGTCACGCCGTCCGCACCCGAGGTAACGGTCGGAAACGGGACATGGACCACGGTGCCACGGGTCCGTGGCCAGTGGCACAGCCCTGCCGTTTCGATCCGGTCAGCTGTTCAGAAAGGCCAGGAACATGCCCCCCTGCGATGCACCGGTCGGGCCGACGCCGTGAGGCGGGCCCTGGGCGGAACCGCCGTCATGGCCCTGCTCTGTCTGGCCGGCAGCGCCGGCTGCGCCACGAGCGAGCCCGCACACCCGGCCGACGGCCCGCCGGTACGGCCGTCGGCGGCTGTCGCCACGGCCACCGGCGGCTGGCACGGCACCGTCCCGAAGGTCTCCCGCTCCCGGCCGTCGTTCACCCTGACGGACACCGCCGGGCACAGTTTCGACTTCGCGCGGCAGACCGCCGGCCGAGCCACCCTGCTCTTCTTCGGCTACACGAACTGCCCGGACGTCTGCCCGACGACCATGGCCGACATCGCCGCCGCCAAACGGCTGGCCAGCAGCGATGCCGGGTCGGCGCTCACGGTCGTCTTCGTGACCACGGATCCCGGGCGGGACAGCGCCGAGGCGCTCCGGCGCTGGCTCGGCCAGTTCGACTCCTCGTTCATCGGGCTCACCGGCTCGCCGGCGCAGATCGACGCCGCGCAACAGGCCGTGGGCATACCGCTCGCGCAGACGCAGCAGGCGCCCGGCGGCCAGTACGACGTGGCGCACGCGGCCCAGGTCGCCGCCTACGGCGTCGACGACGTCCAACACGTTCTTTATTTCGCCAGTTCCACGGTTGCCGACTACGCGGCCGATCTGCCGAGGTTGGTGACTGCTTCGGGAGAACGCCCGTGAGAACAGCGGGCCGCCGTGCCCGGTCCTCATGCCCGGTCCCGGGCCATTGCCACCCGGTCGATGCCGGCCGTTCGTACCGACCACTCAGGTAGGGATCAGTGAACCTCAATCAGGCGCTGGCCGCGCCACCGTCGCTTCACGCTTTCCTGACGAGGATGCCAGGGCAGTTGCGTTTCATCACGGCCGGTGGGACGAGTATTGCCGCACGGGTCGCGCTGATGGCTTTCGTCGGCTGTTTCTTCGGGGCCTGGGGACGGGCCGGATACGGATTTTCGGTGGTCGCCGCGACGGGCCTGCTGTGGGGCCTGGACCGTGGCTTCACCTGGCGTGGACACGATGGCGGCCGGCTCAGGAGCGCCATAGCTCGGGTCTCGACCGAATCGGTCGGCTGGCTGCTGTTCACCGCGCTGACGGAGCTGGCGGCGAACTCCTCGCCAACGGGGCAGGCCGGCCCACGTAACCTGTTGGCCGCCGCGGTCTGCGCCCTGGTGGTGGTTTCCGCTCACCTGCTGGTGTGTTCCTGGTTCGTCTTCGGCTCCACCCTGACAGCCGCGTCCGTCCGTGTGCTGCACGGTGTTCTTCTGCTGCCCGCGTGGCCGTTGTTCGTCGAGACGGCACAGGCGCTGTATCGCGGCCGTGGCAACGTGGCGATCGGTATCTGGACGGTGGTGTCGCTGTCGATGCTGCTGATCGCCGGTCTGACGCTGGTGCGGGCCCAGTACGGCTGGCAGCTGCCCGACCGGGTCGACCACGTCGACCTGGAGGACCAGGCGTCCCCCGGATACACCTTCTCGCTGATCGTGCCCGCCCGTCAGGAGCCCGTTCTCGGGCGCACGCTGACCCAGCTGCTCGCCGGTGACTATCCGCCGCATCTTTTCGAACTGGTCGTCGTCGTATCGGACGACGAGCTCGACCGGGAGACCCGCGAGGTGGCACAGGAGTTCGCCGGCCGATACCCCAACGTACGGATCGTCACACCCAGCGGTGCGCAGCGGAGCAAACCGCTCTCCCTCGAGGACGCGCGAAAGCACTGCCACGGCGAGCTGATAGGAATCGTCGACGCGGAGTCCCTGATCGCCCGCGGCCTGCTCGGCTACGTCAACACCCTGGCCGTGCGTCACCCGGAAACCGGGATCTTTCAGGGCGGTGTCCAGCTGATGAACGTTCGCGGCCCCCGCTGGCAGCGGCCGGAATCCGCCGGGATGCTGCGCGCGCTGGTCGACTGGGCCGACAGCGGGACGTCGTGGTGGCGGGCGCGTAACTGCCTGGAGTACTACATCTGGTTCATGTCTCGGCTGCGCTACCAGGCGAAGGCGCGTTTCATCCCGCTCGGCGGCAACACCGTGTTCGTCCGGCGCGAGGTTCTCGACCGGCTCGGTGGTTGGGACGTCTCCTGCCTGACGGAGGACTGCGACCTCGGTGTGCGCGCCTCGGTGGCCGGCGTCACCACCACGGTTTTCTACCATCCCGAGCTGACCACCCAGGAGGAGACGCCGGAAAGCCTGAAGAAACTCGTGGTGCAGCGCACCCGTTGGATGATGGGTTTCATCCAGGTC
Source organism: Protofrankia sp. BMG5.30 (assembly GCF_001983005.1). Lineage (NCBI taxonomy): Bacteria > Bacillati > Actinomycetota > Actinomycetes > Frankiales > Frankiaceae > Protofrankia > Protofrankia sp. BMG5.30. The sequence continues at coordinate 200,608 of NZ_MOME01000005.1, forward strand.
TTCCGGAAGGGCGACTGGCGCCGGCTGCCGGGCTGGCGGCAGCGGGTGCTCGCCGCCGAGATGCTGTTGATGCCGTTCTTCCAGGCCATGGCCGGCCTGGTCCTGCCGACCTCCATACTGCTCACGTTCTTCCTGAGCGCCCCGGTGGGTATTGTGATCATATTCTGGCTGCCRCTCCTCGCGATGCTGATGCTGACGCTCACCGAGGAGGCCGCCTTCCGGGAGTTCGCCGACGCATACCGGATCAGGGTGACTCCGCTGGACAGCGCCCGGCTGATAGCCAGCGCGCCGGTCTACCAGCTCGTGCTGTCGCTGGCGGCACTGCGGGCCGTTGTGCGGCTGTTCCAGAGAAAACTCGAATGGGAGAAGACGACGCATGTCGGCGCCCACCACGTGGTGATACCGAGCCAGGCCCGGCCGGCGCTGCGAAACCACCGCGATCCTGTTTTCACGCCCGGGACACCTGTCGCCTCCGTGTTCCCTGCCGCCGCTGAAGCGTTCACCGGTTCCGAGATGCTTGCCGGCTCCAGGATTCCTGCCGGATCCGGGGTCGCCACCACTTCCGGGGTTTCCACCGGACTGGCGAAGCCGATCGGAGAGCTTCGCAAGCCGATCGGGGAGGTTCGGCAACCGGTCCGGCAGCTCCGGGAGGCCCAGGTCCCTGAGCAACTGACGGGACAGCGGCGCGGCGACCGCGTCTTCACGCCGCCCGGGGTCCAGTTCCCCGAACCGTTCGAGGGGGTTCTGTGACCACCAGCACGCTCCCGCTTCTCGACCGCGGCGCAGGCACTGGCACCGCACCGGCCGACAACCGGCGTGGCCGCCGGTTCGGCGGATTCACCGACTCGGTCGCGACCGTCCGCGACCGGATGACAGCCTGGCTGTTGGCGCACTGGCAGAGCATCAYCATCCTCGCCGTGCTCATCGTCGTCTGCGGGCTCGTACACGGCATCAACCAGGACGGCTGGCCCGGCCGTGTCAACGACGACGAGGGCACCTACACGGCGCAGGCATACGCCATGGAGTACTGGGGTCAAATCGCCCACTACACCTACTGGTACGACCATCCTTTCGGCGGCTGGCTGCTCATCGCCGTCTACACGACGCTCACACACGCGTTCGAGCGGGCACCGACAGCGGTGGCCGCCGCCCGCGAGTGCATGTTCGTCGTCCATCTGGTGAGCTGTGCGCTGCTTTATCTGCTGGCCCGCCGGCTGGCACTGCGACGGGTGTTCTCGGCCGCCGCGGTCCTGTTGTTCTCCCTGGCACCGCTCGCGGTCTGGTACCAGCGGATGGCCTTCCTCGACAACATCGCCGTGATGTGGGTGCTGGCGGCGCTGGTCTGCGCGGCATCCCCCCGGCGCAGCGCCGGCGCGGCGATCTGGGCCGGTGTCTTCATGGCCTTCGCCTTCTGGTCGAAGGAGACGACCCTCATTCTCCTGCCGGCCGTCTACCTGCTGCTCCGGCAGAACCGTGACCGGCGGAACTGGCGGTTCGTACGCCAGAACTTCCTCGGTTTCCTCACTGTGATCTGTGGCCTCTACGTCCTCTACGCCGTCATCAAGAACGAGCTGTTCGAGGGCGCCGGTCACGTCTCGCTGATCGGCGCGACCAAGTGGCAGCTGTTCGACCGGCCGGCGAGCGGAAGCCTGTTGAACGCGGACAGCAGCACCCGCAGCATGGCGAACCTGTGGCTGGACATCGACCCCTATCTGCTGTGCGCGGGCGTTGTCGCCGCGTTCCCGGCGCTTTTCGTCAGGCGTCTGCGGGTGGTCGCGATACTGCTGCTGATCCAGCTCGCCTTCATGTTCCGGAACGGATACATGCCATACGCGTACGTGACGGCGATGCTGCCGTTCGCGGCGCTGTGTGTGGCGGGCATGCTCGACGYGCTGCTGCCGTACTACCGGCCACCGACCGCCGACGCCGCGCGTGGCCGCTCCGGGGACATGGCTGGCAGCGCGCTCCACGACCCGCCGCGTGATCCGGCGCCTGCCGCGGAAACGCGCTCGCTGTCCCTCCGGCCCCCGATATCGGCCCTGACTCTGGCATCAGCCCCGACGTCGGCTTCGTTCGCGGCCCCGCTCCCGGTCGCGGCCGAGCCTGCCGTGCTCGGTACCTGGATACGCCTGGTGGCGGTGGCCAGCATCGTGACGGCGGGGCTGCTGACGCTCCCGGAGCACTGGGCACCGAAGCTGCACACAGCACTGACCGCCGACGACAGCGCGCCGAGCCGGGACGCGGCACGCTGGTACATCGAGAACATCCCGGACGGCAACATCGTCGTCACCGACGACAACATATGGACGGACCTGGAGCTGGCCGGCAAGAAGCCCGAGCCGGTCTGGTTCTACAAGCTGGACCTCGACCCGGCCGTCCGCGAAAAACTGAAGAACGGCTGGCAGGACGTCGACTACTTCATTCTCGGCGACCTGACCCCCGTCATCCTGAACGACCTCCCCATGGTCGCCGAKGGTCTGCGGAACTCGATAGTCGTGAAATCCTTCGGCGACCACGGCGAGATCGCGGTCCGCAAGGTGATCAGACCCGGTTGCCCGGCAACCCCCACAACCACTGTCCCGGGCTGCTGAACAGTTCCGGTCACAGGCAGCGCCCCGTGCGCTGGCGGGTGGCCCCGGCCGGGTCGACATCAGCCGGGGCCACCCCGCCCACGGATCGACTTCGCGATCGCGAGCACGCGCGGCCGACCGGTCCCGCTCAGGCCGAACCCGAGGCCGTGACGGTAGATCTCCGGAATCCAGTACTGGTCGTTCTCACGAAACAGGACCCCGCTGGTCTCCAGCAGCCTGGCGTCAGCGGGGCTCGAATCCACGGTCTCGAGTGTGAATGACATCTTGCGGGAGTCCTCAGACAGCTCTCGCAAGTCCTCGGTCATCTCTTATGTGTTCTTTTCGAAGATGAGGCGTAGGCCGATGAGGGTCAGGTGGGGTTCGTGGTGCTGGAGGGTTTCGCTCTCGCGGATGACGAGGGAGGCGAGCCCGCCGGTGGCGATGACCACGGGGTCGGCGTCCAACTCGTTGCTGATGCGGCGTACCAGGCCGTCCACCTGGCCCACCACGCCGTAGATCATGCCGGACTGGAGGCACTCGACCGTGTTCTTTCCGATCACCGATCGTGGTGGTATGAGCTCGACGTTGCGCAGTTGCGCCGCCCGCGACGCAAGCGCGTCCAGGGCTATCTCGATACCCGGGGCGAACGCGCCGCCGAGGAACTCGCCGCGGCTGGAGACCACGTCCAGGTTCGTGGACGTCCCGAAGTCGACGATGATCGCTGGGCCGCCGTAGAGGTGGTGGGCGGCCAGCGCGTTCACGATCCGGTCCGCGCCGGCCTCCTTGGGGTTGTCGATGAGGATCGGCACCCCTGTTCTGGTGCCCGGCTCCACCACGACGGCGGGCACCTTGCGGAACGCGCGCACCACCATGCGCCGGATCTCCCGCAGGGCCGCCGGCACGGTCGAGCACACCGAGATGCCGTCGACGTCGTAGTCCAGGAGCAGGCCGCGGAACAGCAGCGACAGCTCGTCCGCGGTCGAGTGCGGGTTGGTGCGTACCCGCCAGGAATCCACCAGGTCCTCGCCGTCGAAGACACCGAGGACGGTGTTGGTGTTGCCGATGTCGATCGTGAGCAGCATCAGGACGCCCCCGATCCGGTGCCCGCCGCGGGCGCGACGTCCGCGGCGGCGGCCGTGCCCGTGCCCGTGCCCAGGCCCGCATCAAAGTGCGGGGAGAGGGCGAGGTCGAGGCCCAGGTCCAGCGCGGACGCCGAGTGGGTCAGCGCTCCGATCGCCAGATAGTCGACGCCGGTCTCGGCCACGCGGCGGGCCACGTCGAGGGTCAGCCCGCCGCTGGCCTCCAGCTCGACGCCGTTCGGACGGGYGATCGCGACCGATTCGCGCAGCTCGTCCAGGCTCATGTTGTCGCAGAGGATCAGGTCCGCGCCGGCTGTCACGGCCTCGGTGACCTGGGTCACCGTGTCGCACTCGACCTCGACCGGCAGGCCGGGGAACCTCGCCCGCACCGCGGCGAACGCCGCCGTCACCCCGCCCGCGGCGACCACGTGGTTGTCCTTCACCAGCGCCGCGTCCGCCAGCGACATCCGGTGGTTGCGCCCACCTCCACAGCGCACCGCGTACTTCTCCAGCGCGCGCAGCCCGGGCAGGGTCTTGCGGGTGTCCCGGATCGCCGCCCCCGTACCGTCCACCGCGTCGACCCACCGCCGGGTCGCCGTGGCCACCCCGGAGAGGTGGCACAGCAGGTTCAGCGCCGTGCGTTCGGCGGTGAGCAGGGCGCGGACCGGGCCCGCGACGGTCAGGACGGCGTCCCCGGGGCTCACCTGGTCACCGTCCGAAGCGACGATCTCGATGTCCAGACCGCCGGTCCAGCCGCTCTCCGCGTCCGCGTGCTCGTCAGTGGCCGCATCCCCACGGTGGACGTCCGACGGATCCCGCGTCGGGCGGACGCCTGTGGGCTCGTGCCGTGCCGGGTACCGGTCGGCGAGGACCACCTCGAAGACGGCTGCGGCCACCGGCAGGCCGGCGACGACTCCCCGGGCCCGCGCGACGACCGCTCCCCGGCCAGCCAGGTCGGGCGGCACGGTCGCGACCGACGTCGTGTCGACCGAGTCCGGATCATAACTACTCACTGTACGGACCGCGGCATCCGCCGTGGCGTCCAGGAGTGCCACCGGATCCGCTGGGAGCGCGGGCAGATCCTCGGCGACGGCGCCGCGGATGAGCGTGACGAGCGCGTCCGGATCGAGCCCGGCTGACACCAGTGCGCCGCGGGTCTCCTGCGACAGCGGTGACAACGACGGTGACGGCGGTGACAACGGCGGCTGCGACGGCGACGGCGACGGCGGCTGCGACAGCGGCGGCGGGGACGGCAGTGGCATCAGGCTGGCATCAGGACCGGCCCGAGGCGTGCCCGGCGGTTGCCGGGTGGCCCGGAAGAGGCGGAGCCTCCGCGACGTCCAACGGCTCGTATGTCACTGAGAGCTCACCTTCCGCGTCCAACTGGGTGAGGATGTGGCCACGCCAGCGTGCGTCGTCAGTGGTACCGAAATCTTCCCGCCAGTGCGAGCCACGGGTTTCCTGACGCATTGTGGCAGCCGCGACCAGCGCGGTGGCGACGGTCCGCAGGTTGGTCATCTCCCAGGCATCCGGGCCGGCGGTGACCGTACCACCGACCCGTGGGTCCCCGAGGGCGGCCAGCGTCTTCGCGGTCGCCCGCAGGCTCTGCTCGCTGCGCAGCACCCCGGCGCCATCGGCCATGGCACGGGCCAGGTCGGCGCGGGCCGCCGGGTCGGCAAGCCCGGCCGAGCCGTGTCCCACCACCGGGTTCACCGGCTTCGTCGGGCTGGGCAGCCCCCGGGCGAGATCGGTGCCGATGCGGGCGGCGAAGACCAGCCCCTCCAGCAGGCTGTTGGACGCCAGCCGGTTCGCTCCGTGCACGCCCGTGCACGCGACCTCGCCGCACGCGTACAGCCCGGGGACGCTGGTACGCCCCCAGACGTCGGTGCGCACACCGCCGCTGGCGTAGTGCGCCGCCGGGGCGACCGGGATCGGCTCGCGGACCGGGTCCACACCGGCGGCCCGGCAGCGGGCCGTGATCGTCGGGAAGCGCCGCAGCAGGGTGGAACTGCCCAGGCCGCGGGCGTCGAGGTAGAGGTGGTCGACGCCCTGGGCGGCCATCACCCGGGACATCTGCTTGGCGACGACGTCCCGCGGGGCCAGATCGGCGAGCGGGTGGACGCCGTCCATCACCCGGTGCCCGGCGGCGTCCACCAGAAGGGCGCCCTCACCGCGCATGGCCTCACTGACCAGCGGCTGCTGGCCGGAGCCGGGCGGCGCACCGGACGGCCCGCCGCCACCGCCGCCGGCCGGTCTGGCCGCGCCGGCCGCCGGGCCCGCCCCCGCCCCCGGTCGCGTGGCCGCTTCCGTTGACGGCGGGACCAGCCACAGCGCGGTCGGATGGAACTGGACGAACTCCAGGTCGGTGACGACCGCGCCGGCGCGCAGCGCCAGCGCCACACCGTCCCCGGTGGACACCGGCGGGTTCGTGGTGGCGGCGAAGACCTGCCCCATCCCGCCGGTGGCGAGGATCACCGCGCGGGCGGCGACCGCGCCCACCCCGTCCTTGCTGCCCTCGCCCAGGACGTGCAGGGTGACCCCGGCGGTGTTGCCGTCGGCGTCCAGCAGCAGGTCGAGGACGAGCGCGTGCTCGATCACCTCGACGCCCGGGTCCGTGCGCACCGCCGCGATGAGAGCCCGTTCGACCTCCAGGCCGGTGGCGTCGCCGCCCGCGTGCACGATCCGGTTGCGCAGGTGGCCGCCCTCGCGGGTCAGCGCGAACCCGCCGGTGGAGCCGTCCCGGTCGAACGCGGCGCCCAGCTCGGCCAGCTCCCGCACCCGCGCCGGCCCCTCGGTGACCAGGATCCGCACGGCGTCGACGTCGCACAGCCCGACCCCGGCTGTCAGGGTGTCGGCCAGGTGATCCTCGGGGGAGTCCTCCGGGGCGAGCGCCGCGGCGATGCCGCCCTGCGCCCAACGGGTCGACCCCTCGTCCAGGCGTGCCTTCGTGACCAGCAGGACCCGGCCGGCGGGCACGGCCGCGCGGGCGTGCAGGACGGCGCTGAGCCCCGCGATCCCCGACCCGATCACCACGATGTCGGCGTCGAGTGCCCAGCCTGGTCGGGATGCCCCGAGCCGGCAGGGCAGGAAGATCATGAACGGATCCGCGTGCCGACCGTGGCCGTCCGCCCGCCGTCCGGCTCGTGCCGGGGCGCCCTCCGCTCGGCTCTTGCCCCGTCGGCGGACAGCGGCGGGACCGACAGCGGCTGGACGATGTCCCCGCGCAGGCTGGACGGGTCGTCCGGGATCGCCGCCGCCGGATCCTGGCCGCGGGCGACGATCCGGTTGGCGGCGTCCACGAACAGCACCCGCGGGGTGAACCGGCGGGCCTCGGCGTCGGCCATGACCGCGTACGCCAGGATGATCACAAGATCTCCGGGGTGGACGAGCCGGGCTGCCGCGCCGTTGATCCCGATGATCCCGCTGCCGGGCGGACCCGCGATCGCGTAGGTCTCCAGCCGGGCACCGTTGTCGATGTCGACGATCGTGACCTGCTCGCCGGGGAGCAGGTCCGCGTCCGCCATCAGGTCGGCGTCGATCGTGACGGAGCCGACGTAGTGCAGATCGGCCTGGGTGACCGTGGCGCGGTGGATCTTCGATTTGAGCATGGTCCGGAACACGGTCAGCCGTCCTCCCCGGGCAGCGTGAGCTCGATGTTGTCGATCAGCCGGGTGGTGCCCACCCGGGCCGCGACCAGCAGTAGCGCCTGGCCGATACGTACCGGTGCCAGATCGTCGGGACTTGCCAGCCTCAGGTAGTCCACCCTGACGCCCGGCTCGGCGGCGAGCACCTCGCTGGCGGCGGCCAGCACCACGTCCGCGCCTTCGTCGGCGACGCTCACCCCGACGGCGAGCGCCCGCGGCAGCGCGAGCGCGCTGCCGCGCTGGTGGGTGGTCAGGTAGGCGTTGCGGCTGGACAGCGCCAGCCCGTCCGGGGCCCGTACCGTCGACACCGCGACGATCTCGGTTGGGAAGGCCAGGTCGTGCACCATCCGCCGGACGAGGACGATCTGCTGGGCGTCCTTCTTGCCGAAGAAGGCCAGGTGCGGCCGGGTCAGGTGAAGCAGGGTCGCGACGATCGTGAGGACGCCGTCGAAGTGCCCGGGGCGGCTGGCACCTTCCARTATCTCGCCGAGCGGGCCGGCGCTGACCCGGACGAGCGGCGGGGTTTCGTGCACGATCGGCGGGGCGAAGACGATGTCCACGCCTTCGCGGCCGCACAGCCGCAGGTCGGCGTCGAGCGTCCGGGGGTAGCGGGAGAGGTCCTCCCGGGGGCCGAACTGCAACGGGTTCACGAAGATCGTTACGATCAGCTGGTCCGCGCGGGCCCGGGCGGTGCGGATCAGCTCGGCATGCCCGGCATGCAACGCGCCCATCGTCATGACGACAGCTCGTGTAGCATTCGCTGCTAAGGGTGACGCATCGAGCAGCGAATCGAGTTCTGCGCGGCTCTGGGCCAGCTCCGGCTCCCCGTCGTCGGGCGATCGGGGGCGTGGCGAAGCCGCGGTTGCGGATGTGGCCATCAATGTCGTTCCAGTCCTCGTAGGGGTACCGGACGTCGCGCGCCAGCCTAACCCGAACGCGATCGCGCGTGCACGCCTGTCACGTACCGCACATGTGTCAGCGGCTGGCGGTCGCGTCCGTCGGCCACCGGCGGAAGGTTCCGACTGACGGCGGCGCGACCCGGAGGGCTGAGAGTACGCCTCCCGGGCCCGAGACGCCGGGCCCGGGACGGACGTTCTGAAACGCCTGCCCGAGACGACGCCTACCGGGCCTGCGCGGCGGCGACGTAGCCGGCGAAGGAGGTGCCGGTGAGGCGTTCGTACGCCTCGACGTAGCGGGCCCGGGTGGCCTCGACCACCTCCGGCGGAAGCTGTGGGCCGGGAGCGGTCCGATCCCAGCCGGTGGACGCCAGGTAGTCGCGGATGAACTGCTTGTCATAGGACGGCTGGGAGCCGCCGGGCCGCCACTGGTCGGCGGGCCAGAACCGGGACGAGTCCGGGGTCAGCACCTCGTCGCCCAGCCGCAGGACGCCGTCGGCGTCGTGGCCGAACTCGAACTTGGTGTCGGCGACGATGATGCCGCGTTCGGCGGCCACGGCGACCGCCCGCTCAAAGATCGCCAGGGTGAGTTTCTCCAGCTCGGCGGCAACCTCGGAGCCCACCTGGGAGGCGGCCTGCGCCCGGCTGATGTTCTCGTCGTGCTCGCCGATCGGCGCCTTCGTCGACGGGGTGTAGATCGTCGCGGGCAGCCGGCTGCCGTCGACGAGGCCGGCGGGCAGCGCGTGGCCGCTGACCTCGCCGGTGCGCTGGTAGTCCTTCAGCCCGCTGCCGGTGAGGTAGCCGCGGGCGACGCACTCGATCGGCACCATGGCCAGCCGCCGGCACAGCATCGACCGGCCGCGCAGCTGCTCGGTGTAGGGGGCGAGCTCGTCGGGGTACTCGGCCACGTCGGTGCTGATCACATGGGACGGTACGAGATCCGCGAGCTGGTCGAACCACCACAGCGACAGGCCGGTGAGGACGGCGCCCTTGTCCGGTATCTCGGTGGGCAGGACCACGTCGAAGGCGGAGATCCGGTCGCTGGCGACCAGGAGCACCGCGTCGTCACCGACCGCGAACATCTCGCGTACCTTGCCCGACCCCAGGTGGGTCAGCCCGGCGAACTCCTCGTGCGTCAGTGGCATGCCTCGACCGTATGCGATGCGCCGGGCCTCTTCGCAGGCAATCAGGACGTCCCAGTCGGTGACGCGGCATAGTGGCCGGTGGCCGGATGCTCCCGTCCCGACGGGATGTTCGGGCCGGTGACGCGACGTCACGGCAGGGTAGGGTTTCCGGGCCGGGGATTCGGGCGCGGTTGTCGGGCACGATGGCCGGTATGGCAACCGAGCACGCGGCCCCCGTACCTCCCACCGCCCCCGAGCCCCCCGAGGTTCCCGACGTCCTGGCCACCCGTTACGCCTCGGCGGAGATCCGGCGGCTGTGGTCGCCGGAGAGCAAGGTGGTCGCGGAGCGCAGGCTGTGGCTGGCGGTGCTGCGCGCCCAGCGGGATCTCGGCCTGGAGCTGCCCGCCGGCGTGATCGAGGACTACGAGCGGGTCCTCACCGAGGTGGACCTGGCCTCGATAGCCCGGCGGGAGCGGCTGCGGCGCCACGACGTCAAGGCCCGCATCGAGGAGTTCAACGCCCTCGCCGGCCACGAGCACGTGCACAAGGGCATGACGTCACGCGATCTCACCGAGAACGTCGAACAGCTGCAGGTGCGCAGCTCACTCGCGCTGATCCGGGGGCGCATGGTCGCGGCGCTGGCCCGGCTGGCCCGGCTGGCCGCCGAGCACGACTCGCTGGTGATCACCGGGCRCAGCCACAACGTCCCCGCTCAGGCAACCACGCTCGGTAAGCGGTTTGCCTCCGCCGGGCAGGAGCTGCTGGCCGCCTTCGAGCGGGTCGAGGACACCCTGGAGCGCTACCCGCTGCGCGGGATCAAGGGCCCGGTCGGGACCGGTCAGGACATGCTCGACCTGCTCGGCGGGGACGAAGCCAGGTTCGCCGAGCTGGAGCGGCGGATCGCCGGCTTCCTCGGCTTCAGCCGGGTGCTGACCAGCGTGGGYCAGGTCTACCCGCGGTCGCTCGACTTCGAGATCGTCACCGCGCTGGTCCAGGCTGTGGCCGGGCCGGCGAGCCTCGCCACGACCATCCGGCTGATGGCCGGCCACGAGCTGGCCACCGAGGGTTTCGCCGCCGGCCAGGTCGGCTCGAGCGCGATGCCGCACAAGATGAACACCCGGTCCTGTGAGCGGGTCGGCGGCCTGTCGGTGGTGCTGCGCGGCTTCGCCGCCATGACCGGCGAGCTCGCCGGGAACCAGTGGAATGAGGGGGATGTGTCCTGCTCGGTCGTGCGCAGGGTGGCGCTGCCCGGCGCGTTCTTCGCCGCCGACGGACTGTACGAGACGTTCCTGACCGTCCTGGACGACTTCGGGGCCTACCCGGCTGTGATCGCCCGGGAGCTGGACCGCAACCTGCCGTTCCTGGCCACGACGAAGATCCTGATGGCCGCCGTGCGCCGGGGCGTCGGGCGGGAGAGAGCCCACGAGGTCATCCGGGAGCACGCGGTCGCGGTCGCCCTCGCCCTGCGGGAGAAGGGGGCGGAGCACAACGACCTGCTGGCCCGGCTGGCCAGCGACGACCGGCTGGGCCTGGACACGGCCGAGCTGTCGTCGGTACTGGCCGAGCCGCTGACGTTCACCGGAGCGGCCCGGGCGCAGGTCGTGGCCTTCTGCGCCCAGGTGGACGGCATCGTCAGCCGCTACCCGGACGCCGCCGCCTACACCCCCGAGCCGATCCTGTGACGGCTGCCGGTGGGACGCCCGCCGGCAGGGACGCGCCGGGCGGGTGAGACGCGCCCGCCCGGCGGGAACCGTCTGACCGGAGCCCGTCCGAAATGATCATCTGATGTGGCGGGCGAACACGGCCGCCTGCCCGGCGCAGGCCATCTGGCAGGGGTACGCCGGGCAGGCGGGTTACGCCGAGGTGCCGGGGACTCGCCGGGAGGTGGCCGGTCGGTCAGCGGTCGGGGGCCAGCGCCTCCTCGAGGCCCGCGGCGGCGGCCTTCTCGAAGTCGTCCTTGAACGCCGTGAGCAGAGCCCGCAGCCCGGGGTCGCTCAGGGCGAGGATCTGGGTGGCCAGCACGGCGGCGTTCGTGGAGTTGTTCAGCCCCACCGTGGCGACCGGCACCCCCGGCGGCATCTGCACGATGGCGAGCAGGGAGTCCATGCCGTCCAGCGCCCCACCCGTGATCGGGACGCCGATCACGGGCAGTGTGGTGAGCGCGGCAACGGATCCGGGCAGGGCGGCGGCGAGCCCGGCGCCGGCGATGACGACCGCGATGCCGCGGGCGGCCAGCTCGCCCACGTATTCCGCGAGGGTGCGGGGGGCGCGGTGGGCCGACACCGACACCTGCTCGTAGGGGACGCCGAAGCGCTCCAGAGTCGCGCCGGCCTTGCTCATCGTCTGGGCGTCCGAGGGGGAGCCGTAGACGATGGCCACCTTTGGTGACCGTGCGTTCGGGTCGTTCCGAGAAATCTCGCTCATACCTGCCTGCTCACTCACCTTCTGAACGACTGGCTGATCGTAGGTGGACGACTGGCGGACCGGCCGCTGGAGCCCGGAGGGGCATCACCCACCCGGGGTCCTACGGCCGTCCCCGGACGGGCGGACACACCGGACGGGGCGGATGCCGGCGACGCGGGCGTCAGCGGTTGCGCCCCCGTGGCTCCCATGGTTCTCCTTGGCCCCCATGGCCGGGATCCGGAATTCGCGCGGATCCGGATCTCCCGCATCCGCCGCGTCTTCCGGATCCCACGGCCCGACTGTGCTGATCTGTCTGGTCAGGAACCTCGCTCCGCCGACCCGCTGGCCCCGCCGCCGGGTGCGGCCTGCCAGGTCGGGACGCCGATGCGGGTCAGGTCGCCGATGTCGGTCCGGTAGTGTGCTCCGGCCAGCGACAGACGGCTGATCGCCTCGTAGGCCGAACCTCTCGCGGCCTCAAGATGTGACCCGATTGCCGTTACGCACAGTACACGTCCACCGGACGACACGATCCTGCCGTCGGCGTCCCGGCGGGTGCCCGCATGCAGGACGTCCACGCCGGTGAGGGCCTGCGCGGCGGCGAGACCACTGATCGGATCACCGACTTTTGGTGACTGCGGGTAGCCGGAAGCGGCAACGACCACCGTGACCGCCGCGCCGGAGCGCCACGCCGGCGCCCGGCGGCCCGACAGCACGTCCGTCAGCGGYGTGGCCAGCAGCGCCAGGATCGCCTGCACCTCGGGGTCGCCGAACCGGACGTTGAACTCCACGACCCGCACCCCGCGGGAGGTCAGCGCGAGACCGGCGTAGAGCAGGCCGGAGAACGGCGTGCCGCGGCGGGCCATCTCGTCCACCACGGGTCTGACCACTGTGTCGACGACCTCGGGGACGAGCCCGGGTGGCACCCACGGCAGCGGCGCGTAGGCACCCATCCCGCCGGTGTTCGGCCCGGTGTCGCCGTCCCCGACCCGTTTGTGGTCCTGCGCGGGCAGCAGCGGCACGACCGTGCCGGCCTCCGTGACGATCGCGAACAGCGAGACCTCGGGGCCGTCCAGGTACTCCTCGATCACGACTCGGTCGTCCTCCCGGCGCAGGCAGGACCGCACGGCCGCCACCGCCTCCGCCCGGTCGGTCGTCACGGTGACGCCCTTGCCGGCGGCCAGCCCGTCGTACTTGACGACGTAGGGCGGGCCGAACTCGTCGAGGTCGGCCAGGGCCGGCTCGATCTCGGTGTGGTCGCGGGCGGCCGCGGTCGGGACGCCCGCGGCGCGCATCACGTCCTTGGCGAACGCCTTGCTGCCCTCCAGGCGCGCAGCCGCGGCGGACGGCCCGAAGCAGGTCAGCCCGCGGGCCCGCAGCTCGTCGGCTGCACCGGCGACCAGGGGAACCTCCGGCCCGATGATGGTCAGATCGGCCTGGACTGTCTGCGCGAGGGCCGCGACGGCGTCCGGGTCGCCGACGTCAAGCGGACGTGGCTCGGCGAGGTCCGCGGTGCCGGCGTTGCCCGGGGCGCAGACGATCGAGCTCACGGCCGGGTCGCGCGACAGCGCCCGGCACAGGGCATGCTCCCGGCCACCGGAGCCGACGACGAGTACCTTCACCGTGTCACCCGTTACCCACTGCCACCGCCGGGCCGGTCACCGTCGCTGAACGAACCATCACCACTGGACGAGCGGCTGCCGCTGAACCAGCCACTGCCGCTGAACGGGCGGCTGTCGCTGAACGGGCGGCTACCGTCGGAGCGGCCGTTGCCGCGGGACGAACTGCCGCTGGACGAACTGCCGCTGGAGCGGTCGCCGCGGCCAGAGCGGCCGTTGCCATCTGTCGGACTGCCACCTGCCCGACCGGTGGTCGGCGGCCGGCCGCGCCCCGGCTGGYTGTGCGCGCGGTCACGGGCCCTGCGTGGGAACCGGTATGGGAGGGCACGCGGTACAGGGTAGCGCTCACCGCGATCAACTTTCCGGTCAGGCCCGGCCCGGCCGCGGACGTGCTCACGGTGTGATACCTGGAAGCGATCTGGATGGAATCGAACACGGTTCGTGACTGACGTCCGGACGCTTGTCGGGGCCCGCACGGACGGTGGTGTGTCCTGACCGGCCGCGGCGCCCGCCCTACGCCCGCGGGCGCGTACGTCTAYGGGTGTCTACAGGAGGACACCAGCACGCCACAGCGTGTGTGCCAGGCCGTACACCACCTGCTGCGCGCATCGCCGGGCGTCCACCTCGGCCATGGCCCCGACGACCGCGTGGATGTCCACCGGCCACACCCGGACATCGCGGCCCAGGGCGTAGAGGGCTCCCGGGTCGTCCCGGCCCTCGAAGGTCCGCCCGTCGCGGTCGACGAAAAGGTGCAGGCAGCGGCCCGTGTACGGGAACTCCTCGTTACGCCAGTACAACACCGGCCAGACCAGCGGTGACGCGGCGTGCCGGCCGCGCCGACGGTCCCTGGCCGGACCGGAACCGCGCCGACCGGCCTTCCCGCCATCGCTCCCGCCATCGCTCCCGCCATCGGTGATCTCCGTCGAGGGCCGCCCGGCTGTGTCGTGCCCGGCCGGGCCGGCCTCGGTGGGAGCCGGGATCGGGAGCGGCACCGGATCCGCGGGCTGCCGTCGGCGCCCACCGCGGGCCACCGGTGGGGGCAGACGTTGCGGGAGCAGACGAACGCTCACGTTAGGTGAGAGGCTCTGGGCTGCGCAGATGGCGAGGAACTCGGCGATCTGCCTGTCCACGTGGGTGGCGACGGCGTCCGCCCGCCTGCGGCGCTGCTCCTCGGCCCGGTTGGCGCTGCGGATGGCGTAGCTGCCGCGAACGACAACCTCCACCAGGCCGGCGGGAGGCACGTCGCCGATGGGTGAGAAGCCGACCGGCCGGGCGTGCGCGCCGACGCTCTGCCGCACCGCCTGCGGCCGGGTGACCAGGCCGGCGGCGTGCGCCACCGGCGTCCGATGGGCCGGCAGGGAACCGACGGGGCCGGCCGGAGCGGCTGGAGCGGACGCGCTGCCTGCCGCTGGCCTGCCAGCGCGCGGCAGGCCAGCCCGTGGGATGTTGGGTTCCAGCCGGCGACCGTCGGGGCCGGGACGGGCGGGGGGCCGCCTGTCGTCCGGCACGTTCGGCTGGGTGCCCTCGGCGGAGCCGGGCGGCGGCACGGAGCCACCACTCGACGCGGCCGCATCGGACGGCCTGCCGTTCACCGGCGCCTCGGACGGCCTGCCGTTCACCGGGCTGCCGCCGTTCACGGTGTTGCCGCGTCCCACCGGGTTGCCGCGTCCCACCGGGTTGTCGCCGTTCGCCGTGTTGTCGCCGTTCAGGGGGCTGCTGTGCTTCACCGGGTAGCCGCGGCGCGGCGGGTCGCCGTCCGCCGGACCGCCGTCCACCGGCTCCTGTTCGGGTGGGCCCGCGACAGCCTGGTCGGTGGCCGATGTAACTGTCGGTGTTGTCACTGTGGGTGTCGACCGTTCTGGCTGCCCGGGTCGGTCGGACTGGGCGGACGGTCGTGCCGGCTCGGACGGCTCGGCCGCGGTCGCGTCGGCGGCGGGCGGCTGGCCGGCTGCCATGTCCCGCGCTGTGCTGGTGTTCTGGCTGGCGTGCGGGTCGGAACCCTCGGCGCCCACGGAGCGGGCGGTGACAGCAGCCACCGTGACACCCCCGTCCCGATCGACTATCCGCCTTACCGAAATACAGACTCCACAGTTACCTTCAGTAATGCAAGTGGACTCCCGGAGGGATGATCGGTGCGGACGGGAGTTTGGTGACGCCTGTGGGCGGGCGTCCGCAATGACCGCTCTGAAGATCTTGCCGTACTCCGTCGGCGATGTGACATCCCTGAGTCGGGTGGGCCAGGTAACCTCACCCGGTGCCTGCGCTCGTGCTGATCGGCGCCCAGTGGGGCGATGAGGGCAAAGGAAAGGCGACCGACCTGCTTGGCGGGGCGGTCGACTTCGTCGTCCGGTATCAGGGGGGTAACAATGCCGGACATACCGTTGTCATCGGCACGGAAAGCTATGCCCTGCACCTGATCCCCAGTGGCGTGCTGCGCGCGGACTGTGTGCCGGTGATCGGCAACGGTGTGGTCGTGGATCCCGGTGTCCTGCTCCAGGAGATGGACGGGCTGCGCGCCCGCGGCATCGACGTCTCCCAGCTGCTGATCAGCGCGAACGCGCATCTGATCATGCCTCATCACCGGGCGCTCGATAAAGTTACCGAGCGTTATCTCGGTAAGGCGCGGATCGGGACCACCGGCCGCGGGATAGGCCCGACCTACGGCGACAAGATCGCCCGGACCGGCATCCGCGTCCAGGACCTGCTCGATCCCGGGATCTTTCGCGCGAAGCTGGAGCTTGCGCTGCGGGAGAAGAACCAGATCCTGACCAAGATTTACAACCGGCGCGCCCTTGAGGTGGACAAGGTCGTCGACGAGTACAGCGTGTACGCGCAGCGGCTCGGGCCGCACATCGCCGACACCGGCCTCGTGCTCGACAGGGCGTTACGGGACGGCAGGGTCGTGCTCCTGGAAGGCTCCCAGGGCACCCTCCTCGACGTCGACCACGGGACCTATCCTTTCGTCACGTCGTCGAACCCGACCGCGGGCGGGGCCGCGGCCGGTTCGGGTATCGGGCCGACAAGGATCACCCGGGTGATCGGCATCTGCAAGGCCTACACGACCAGAGTCGGCTCCGGGCCGTTCCCGACCGAGCTCACCGACAAGGTCGGCGACGAGCTGCGCGCCGCCGGCGGCGAGTTCGGCGTGACCACCGGCCGGGCCCGACGTACCGGCTGGTTCGACGCGGTGATCGCCCGCTACGCGGTGCGCGTGAACGGGCTGACCGACCTCTTCCTGACCAAGCTGGACGTGCTGTCCGGCTTCGACCGGGTACCGGTCTGCGTGGCGTACGACGTCCACGGGGTGCGACACGACGAGATGCCGATGACGCAGACCGAGTTCCACCACGCCAGACCGATCTACGAGGAGCTTCCCGGCTGGGGTGAGGACATCTCGCGGGCGTCATCGTTCGACGATCTGCCGAAGGCCGCCCGCGACTACGTCCGAACGCTTGAGGAGCTGGCCGGCGCGCCGGTGGCGGCCGTCGGGGTCGGCCCCGGCCGGAACCAGACGATCTCCATTCGTGATCTCGTCTGACTGGCCGGTCCGGCCGGATGCGGTACGGCTCCCCGTCAGGGTGGACGTATCGCGCCTCGCGCCTCGCGCCTCGGGCTGAGACCGGCCTGGCCGGAGCTGGCGCGACCACGACAGTTCCCCGCGCGGGCGAGTGAGACGATCTCTTGAAGAGCGAAAAAATTGCTCCGTATGATGACCGACATCCGAGGCTGCCTACCGCCGAAGTGGCTACGGACGTGGCATGCTCAGGCTCGGCAGACAGCCGATCTTCCGTTCGGCTGTCTGCCCGGTGTGCTTCCGCCCGTCCTCCCGCACGGGGCTGAGCCGAGCGGGGACGGCCGTAGGTGTGGGAGTGTTCCGTATACCCTTCGTTCGCATCGTGGAGGTACGCAATGAAGCGTTTCGCTCTGGTCGCCCTGCTGGCCGCAGTTGCCGGTGGCGGTTTCCTCATCCGCAGGCGGAGCAGGCAGGACGTCTGAGCGCAGGCTCGACCACCGCCGCAAACCCATCCGCTGCCGCGAGGGCGATCTTCGTGGCGGCAGATGGGTCTGGCGAGGGGGCGCGGCCGGGGTCGCCATGGCAGCAGGCCGCCATGGCGAGGTAGACCGGCCCCAGGGCTGCCGTGGCGACGGACGCTGTGGGCAGGGGCACCGCGGAAGAGGACGAGGCGGCCGGGTGCACGGCCGGCGTCCGCCGCAGCCGGCTGCGTGACCATGCTGGTGATCTCCAGCGGCCCCGGGACCGCCGGTCCGTGGCAGAGCGGTAAGGACGTCCGCCTGACGTTGACCGCCCCGTGGCCGCGGCTGACCGGCTGGCCGACCGTCGCGTCCCGCCCCGTCGTGAATGCGGCCGTCCTCGGCGGGTGGCTTCGGCCCGTCTCCGGCGGAGACGGGCACCGTCGGCGCGGCCACCCGCACAGACCATGATCTGGACGATTTTGTTGTTGTGTACGCTTTTCGGTCGCGTAAGCGTACACAACGACAAACATGCGACGATCTTCTCCGGGCATCAACAGTCGGTGCCAGCCGTCGATGACACGTGTCATCGACGGCGTACCACGCATGGTCACACGACCGGTGCCTTATGCGCCGGTCCGCGTGCCTGGACTCCGTTGCTGGCCCGGAATCCTCCCGGTGCGGGTGACGGACATATTGATGCGGTCGGCGCCGGTCCCCCTACCGCGCACAACTGTGTGACCCGCACCGGTCGGCATTGTTTTCGATATGTTTCGACCTGTGTATCCGGACGCACCGGCTGCGTACCGTCGCCGTATCGTGATGTCCGTAAACTCGGGCGGGCCCGGGTATGCTCGAGTTCGTGCAACGCTATGATGTTGACAGCGAGATTCTGACCCAGGCCGTCGTCAACTATGCGCGGGAGCGACTACGTCTCAATCCCGTTCCACTGGACGGTACCCGCTCACGCGCGGAGCTGACCGCCGCAGTGGGGGAGACAATAACTCCCGACGGTATCGGCGGCGTCGAAGCGCTCCGGATTTTTGACGAACTGCTCTCCCGAGCGTGCATTTCGGTCGACCATCCCCGCAACCTCTCGTTCATACCGGCGGCGCCCACCAAGGCGGCGATACTTTTCGACCTCGTCGTCGGGGCTTCGTCCGTGTACGCGGGAAGCTGGCTGGAGGGCGCCGGTGCCGTGCACGCGGAAAACCAGGCACTGCGCTGGCTTTCCGATCTCGCCGGTTTTCCGCCCGAGGCCGGTGGGGTCTTCGTCCAGGGCGGGACGATCGGGAACCTCTCCGCGCTCGTCGCGGCCAGATATCGGATGCAGACGCGGGGCGGTGCCGCCCCGGGTGGCGGCCGGCCCACCGTGTGGCGTATCGCCTGCGGCGCCGAGGCGCACTCCTCGGTCGAGGCCGCCGCCCGAGTCATGGGCGCGGAGCTCCTGCTGGTCCCGGCGGACGCCGAGGGCCGTCTCACCGGCCCCGCGCTGGCCCACGCCCTGGACACCGCGGAGCCTGATGTCCGCGACAGCGTGTTCGCCGTCGTGGCGACGGCTGGTACCACCCAGTTCGGTATCGTCGACGACATCCGCGGAATTGTCGACACAGCCCACGAGCGAGGCCTGTGGGTACATGTCGACGGGGCGTACGGACTGGCCGCGCTGGCCGCGGAATCCGTCCGCCACCTCTTTGCCGGGACAGCTGACGCGGATTCTTTCATCGTCGATCCACACAAATGGCTGTTCGCTCCGTTCGACGCCTGCGCGCTGATTTACCGGGAGCCGGCGCTGGCGCGCGCGGCGCACGCCCAGAAAGCGGGCTACCTCGAGGTCCTCGAAACCGCTGACGACTGGAACCCCGCGGACTACGCGATCGGTCTCTCACGGCGTGCGCGCGGCCTGCCCTTCTGGTTCTCGCTTGCCACGCACGGTACCCGCGCCTACGGCGCCGCCGTGGAGAAGTCACTGGCCACCGCCCGGGCCGCGGCTGATCAGATAAGGGCGCTGCCCTATGTGGAGCTCGTGCGTGAGCCGCAGCTTTCCGTAGTTGTTCTGCGCCGCCTGAACTGGACGCCGGAAAATTACTACGAGTGGACGGAGAAACTGTTGCGGACGGGTTTTGCCTTTGTTACCCCGACCGTCCACGAGGGAGAGACGGTGACCCGTTTCGCGATCGTCAACCCGTGCACCGAACCGGCTGACATCGCCGCCATCCTGGGCAGCATGGCCTGACCGGACACGACATGCCCTGACCGAACATGACCGGCCCGCTTCCCATCAGCTCACYGCGTCCACCGACCGTGACACCACCCCCAGCGCCAGGCTCCGAAGACAATTGAGAGCAGAACCGAGACCAGGTTTCCCGTGGGGTCCGCGGGGGCTCGGCCCCCGCGGCTGGCATAGAGCCATCCGCCGATAGGTGCGCAGGCACACAGATCCCCACGGGTGTATGCCTGTGGGTTGCCGGGTGGATTGTGGGTGTCCGGGTGTCCGGGTGTCCGGGTGTCCGGGTGTCCGGGTGTCCGGGGTGTTTCCCGTGGGGTCCGCGGGGGCTCGGCCCCCGCGGCTGGCATAGAGCCATCCGCCGATGGTGCGCAAGCACACAGATCCCCAAGGGTGGCGGTGGAGGTGGGATTTGAACCCACGGAGGGGTTGCCCCCTCACACGCTTTCGAGGCGTGCGCCCTCGGCCACTAGGCGACTCCACCGTTTGTCAGCTTACTGGATGCGGTGGCAGGGGCGAGCGGCGCCTACCCGCCACCTCGGCCCGTACCCACCGGCGGCCCGCCCCGCGCCGCCCCGGCTGTATGTCCTGGCAGCCGCGAGCGGGCTCGGCTCGCATCGCCGGCTCATACTGCTGGCTGGTACTGCCCGGCGCGGCCTGTAGTGCGGGTCCGTATTGTCCGGATCRTGATTCCGCGCCGCCCGGGTCATGATCATGATGGCTGTGGCTTCCGGCGGGCGACGAAGAAGTCCGTCAGYAGGCGCGCGCATTCCTCCTCCCGTACGCCCGTGATCACCTCGGTGTGGTGGTCGAGGCGTGGGTCGCGGACGGTGTCCCACAGCGAGCCGGCGGCGCCGGCCCTGGGGTCGTACGCCCCGTAGACGAGGCGGTCCACCCGGGCCATGATCAGTGCGCCCGCGCACATCGCGCACGGCTCCAGGGTGACGACCAGGGTCGTCCCGGACAGCCGCCACGTGCTGGCACGTGCCGCGGCGGCGCGCAACGCCACGACCTCGGCGTGGGCGGTCGGGTCCCGCTCGGCCTCGCGGGCGTTGCGGCCCCGGCCGATGATCGTTCCGTCGGCGTCGACGACAACGGCGCCGACCGGGACGTCTCCTGTCGCCAGGGCCTGTTCGGCCTCCGCCAGGGCGGCGCCCATCAGCGCGGTGAGGTCGAGCGCGCCCGGATGGGGGAGGCCCCCCATGTCAGCTCCCGATCTCGTCCAGGATGTCGGCGCAGCCTGCACGCTCACTGATCGCCGCCACCACGTCCGCCGGCAGGAGGCCTTCTTCCGTGATCAGTTCGATCAGCGCGTCGGCGTCCGTGCCGAGGTCGGCGAGCAGGTCGATGTCGCCGACGGGCTGTCCGCCGGCCGGTGCGTCGTCGGAGTCGTCGTCGAGGTCCCGCCGGCCCACCGGTGGCAGCGCGCCGGCGAAGAGACGGTCGGCGAGGGCCGAGGTGAACAGCACCCGGTGGTCGGACAGGAACACCCGCGGGTCGCTGATGTCACCTTCCACCCGCACGATGCCCAGGTACTCGTCATCCTCCTCGACGAAGGCGACGGCGAGCTCGGGGGAGACGTCGTGCAACAGATCCGCGAGTGCGTCAAGGTCGTCGATGTCGTCGAGGTCGATCTCCTGCGCGCTCCAGCGTCCGCGGATGCGGCCGATGGCGCTGGCTTTCTGGGTCACCGAGTTCTCCCACGGTCTTGTGTCGCATCCATACCAATTCCGGGTGTCCGCTCAGTGGCCGCTGGCTCCGAGCGTCCGCCTGGTGGCCGGCGGCCCGCGGTCACCGGCCGGGCCGCATCCCCACCCGGGCCACTCGTCACGACGGARCACGGCGGCAGCGGTTCCAACAGATCGGCTGCTCTGTCCATGACGGCCGTCCGCTCACGTCACCCTGCCGCACCCTRCTCTGTCCCGCCCGGACAGTGATGTGACCGCCCGCGGCGCGTCCTTGTCGTATGTCGTACCTGCCCCGATGGGACACGTCCTTGCCGGACATGCCTGGCGGACAGATGTCCGGCGCACGTCATATCACACCTCGTACCACACTCGTACCCCATCGGTTCACCACTGTTCCGAGGATGCCCCGGCACTGCCTCGGGGCTGTCCCGGGGCCGGTCCGACGCTGTGCCCGGGGCAGCGCGGGGATCGACATGCGGCCGGTATGACGGGGTGTCGGTCACCGGCGCGGCGGCCCGTGGCACGCTGGGGAGGCGATGACCACACCCTTCCCGCGCCGGTTCTCCGCCCGCACCCGTGCCGCCCTTGCTGTGGAGAAGCTCGCGTCCTCGGCATCCCGCCAGCTGGGACGCGGATCCGGTGAGATGATCGGCGGCAAACTTGCCCTGCGGGTCTCCCCGGGGATCCTGTCCGAGGTCGTGGCCGAGCAGATGGTCGCCTGCGTCAGCGGGACCAACGGCAAGACCACGACCACCCGGCTGCTGGCCCGCGCGCTGGGCACGCTCGGCCCGGTCCGCAGCAACAGCGGTGGCGCCAACATGGCGGCGGGCGTGCTGGCAGCTCTGTCCAAACCGCCCTACGACGCGGCTGCCGCGCTCGAGGTGGACGAGATCTGGCTGCCCAAGGTGGCCAGGCAGATCCAGCCCCGCGCGGTCATACTGCTCAACATCAGCCGTGACCAGCTCGACCGGTCGAACGAGACCCGGCGGATCGCGAGCCTGTGGCGTGATCTTGGTGCCGAGCTGCCCGGCGCGACCGCGATCGCCAACGCCGACGACCCGCTGGTCGCCTGGGCCGCCGCCGGCTGGTCGAAGCAGACCTGGGTGTCGGCGGGCCAGAACTGGACCGCGGACGCGATGGTGTGCCCGCAGTGTGCCAGCCTGCTGCACCGCAACGCCACGGGCTGGTGGTGTGGCTGCGGGCTGGCTCGGCCCGAGCCCCTCGTCGCGGTCACCGGGCCGCACGAGCTGCTCTGGTTCGGTCGTCACCTCACGGCCTCGATCGACCTGCCCGGCCGGGTGAACCTCGGCAACGCGGCCATGGCCGCCGCGGCGGCGAAGCTCTTTGGGGTCGAGGTCGAGCACGCGCTGGCCGCGATGACCGGCCTCGAGGACGTCCAGGGCCGTTACCAGGAGGTCGAGCTCGGCGAGTCCGGTATCCGCGGGCGGCTGCTGCTCGCCAAGAACCCGGCCGGCTGGGTGGAGATGATGGAGCTGCTCAACACCACGCCCGCCCGGCCGGTGATCGTTGATTTCAACGCGCAGACCGCTGACGGGCGTGACCCGTCCTGGATCTGGGACGTCCCGTTCGAGCGGCTGCGGGGCAGGCAGGTGCTGGTCACCGGTGGGCGCAAGGAGGACATGAGCGTCCGGCTGGCATACGCGGAGATCCCGCACACGGTCCATCCGGATGCCGAGAGCGCGGCGGCGACCCTGGACGAGAAGATCGTCGACGTGGTCGCGAACTACACCGCCTTCCGCGACATCCTGGGGCGGGTCGCCCCGGTGAGGACGAACAGGTGACCAAACAGGTGACCATCCACGGCGACATGATCGGGRCTGTGGCATGAGCCGGGACTCGGCGACCCGGATCGCCCTGATCTACCCGGAGCTGCTCGGGACGTACGGCGACGGTGGCAACGCGACCGTACTGGCGCAGCGGCTGCGCTGGCGTGGCCTGCCGGCCGAGGTGATCGGCGTCCCGGCCGGGGAGCCGGTGCCGGCCGGGTGTGACATCTATCTGCTCGGCGGCGGTGAGGACGAGCCGCAGGTGCTGGCCGCCGAGGGGCTGCGCCAGAACAACGCCATCGCGCACGCGGTGGCCCAGGGTGCTGTTGTTCTCGCGGTGTGTGCCGGATACCAGGTGATCGGTGTGTCCTTCCCCGGTGGTGAGGGCCGGATCCACGACGGCCTGGGCCTGGTGGACGTGGAGACGCGACGCTCGTTCGAGCAGCCGGTGCCGCCGCGCGCGGTCGGTGACATCGTCGTCGAACCCGCCCCCGAGCTCGAGCTGCCGTTGCTGCTCGGCTACGAGAACCACGGGGGACGCACCCGGACCCTGCCCAACGGGCACGGCCGACCGCTCGGGACCGTGCGCAAGGGGGTCGGTAACGGCACCCCGGACCACACCGACGGTGTCGTGAACGGGCGTGTGATCGGTACCTATCTGCACGGTCCGGTCCTCGCGCAGAACCCGGCCCTGGCCGACCTGCTGTTGTCCTGGGTGCACGGCTGGCTGCCGGAACTGGCTGGCCCGCCGGAGACGGAGATGCTGCGTCAGGCGCGCCTGCACGCCCTGGACGTCCATGCCTGACGCCTGACCCGGGGCCACGCCGGGGCCCTTGTGATCTGGGGCCCCTGTGACCTGGGGTCGTGCCCGACTCGGGGTGAGGAGTCGCGAGGAATCTTCCGTGGGCGCGGGGAGAGGCATCCTACCGTTCGGTGTCAGTCCGTCCCGGCGGTCGGCGGGGTGGCGGGTGCGGGACACGGCTCGTTGTGCTGCGGTGGCAGGTAGCTGCGGTCGTGTTCGGCGATCGCCACGTTCAGCCGGCCCAGCAGCGCGCCGAAGACGCTGAGCTCTTCCTGGCCCCAGGTCCGTACCAGGATGTTGATCTTTTCTACCCGTGCGGAGCGGGTGGCGAGGTAGCGTTGCTGGCCGCGGGTGCTGAGCTTCACCAGCGTCGCCCGCCGGTCRCTGGGATCGGTGGTGCGTTCCACCAGCCCGGCCGTGGCAAGCGCGGCAACCTGGCGGCTCACCGTGGAGATGTCCAGGGCGAACACCGTGCCCAGGGTGGTCAGCCGTACGGCGCCGTGTTCGTGGATGTGGCTGAGCAGCAGGTAGGCGGAGCGGTCCAGAACCGTCCCGGAGTCGTCGGCGATGGCCATCCGGAAGCGTTCGGCGCGCCGGCCGAACACCGACAGCTCGTGTTCGATCTTGATCAGTCGATGGTCGAGTTCCTGACCACTGTCCACTTCGGCCTCACCCCTGTTCCGGCAGCCGTATGCCCCGCAATCCGATGTTGTCGAGATTCTGGTGGATACACCACGTCAACGAACGAGCTGTGCCGTGGTTGCCATACCGGCCATGCTTGTTTGACTACTTTTAGTGATCATTCGGTGTCGCAAGCTGGTCGGGTGTGAGGCAGCACACTCCGGGTAGGTCCCGACTTGCCCACGACGCGAGGCGAATCTGCCGAATCGACGGCTCCTGGTGTGGTTCGGTTGTCTCGTGGTGTCGAATCCGCTGAAAGCCGGGAAACAGCTATGGGCCAAGAACCGCAAGCGGGTACTGATCATCGGTGCCGTGCTCGTGGTCGCCTGGATCTACGTGTCCCGTTCGGGTAACCCGGACACCGAGCGGGCAAAGATACCGGCGGGGTACCTCTCCGCCGAACGCGAGCTCGCCGTTCATGCCGACGCCGACCCCGGCAAGCCGCTGCCGCTGGTCCTCGTCCTGCATGATGACAACAGCGACGCGGGCGCGATCGAAAAGATCACCGAGGCCTCGACGCTCGCCGACCGACGGGACTTCGCCGTGGTCTACCCGGAAGCCGTGGACGGCGAATGGAGGTTGGACGATCCCCAGGGCGCGGACGTGCAGTACCTGCGTGACGTCGTGCGCTACGTGTCGCAGGAGCGGTCGAAGATCGACCAGTCCCGGATCTACATCTGGGGCCTTGGCGAAGGTGGGCGTGCCGCCCTCGCGGTTGCCTGCGCGGCGCCCGGCAACGGGCTGAAGTTTGTCGCCGTCGCGACGGTGGGGCCGGTCGGGCAGAGCCCGAGCTGCTCGCCAGAAACCCATGTCCAGCATGTCGATGGGGCGTGGAACGAACGGGTCACGCGCGCTCTGTGGGACTTCTCCAGGCAGTTCAAGGCGTAGGAGCGGGCGGTCCCGGTGGTCGTCCGCCATGGCTTGGGGAACTCGCGGAGGAGGCGCCTGCGGGGAGCTTCGGTCTCGGCCGGGCATCCGGTCGGTGGGAGGGGGCGGCTCCCGCCGACCGACCGGACTGTGGGGGGGGTCCAGTACGACCGGCCGGCGGAAGCCTCTTGTTCCGCCGGGCTTTCCGAGCTGGGGGGGTTGGCTCGGTCCGACCAGCGGAAGTCATCATCGCGGGATGCCGCCCGCGGAGTGCCGCCAGGTCGGTGTCGACATCGACCTGGCGGCAAGGTTCACGCACAACCGGAGGGGGAGGCTGTGTGGGAACCCGCCTGTGAATTGTGTTTATAAGGTTTGGTTATCAGTACACGAAGCCGTGTACTGATAACCAGCTGCGGACGCGGGCTGATCGGTTCAGTCAGAGAACCCGGCCGACAGAATACGACGTGGTGTAGATGKACCTCAGCGAGACGACGTCGCCTGACTTGGGCGCCACCCACATCTTACCATCGCCCGCATAAATACCAACATGGTAGATATTACCTGGCGTGCCGTAGAAAATCAGATCACCCGGCTGCTTGTTGTACTGCGATATCCGGGTGGTCGCCTCGTACTGTCCCTCGGCGGTGCGGGGGAGGTTGCGTCCCAACTGCTTGAAGACGTACTGGACCAGCCCCGAGCAGTCGAAGGTGTAGGGGCCCTCCGCGCCGTAGACGTAGGGCTTGCCGGCCTGCTGGGCCGCAAGATACACCGACCGTTCGCCGAACGAGCTGGCGGCTGCGAGTGCGCCCGAGATGGCGCTGCTCACGGCCGAGCCACTGACGCGGGCAGTCTGGAAAGGCCGGGGCGCCGGGGTATTGGGGATCACGGTCAACGTGCCGACGTTGGTCGACCGTGTCGACCGCAGAGCGTCGGTTCCGTCGAAAATCGCGGTGACCTGCGTGGTGGTGAGGACCTTGGCAGTGTAACTGGTGAAGCCCTGCTCGTTGGTGTAAAGGTGCTTGAAGGTCGCCCATCCCTCCGGCAGCTTCACCTGGACCTTGACGAGCTGGTTGGCCAGCGGCGCGTGGGTGACCGCGTCCTCAAGATGGAATCCCACCTCCACCGGCTGGTCTGCCTTCACGGAGACGTCCGGATTCGTGACTTTGAGCACGACACCGGTCTTGGGATGCAGGTCGGTCTGGTCGAGCACCTGACTGGTGACCGATCCGGAACCGTCCGTGGACAGCGGATTGATGGTGGAGGTGCGCAGGCTGGCCAGCGATGCCTGGCTGCCGAACTGTGATCCGAGCGTTATGGGCGAGGTGACGGAAGCATCGTCGGAATTTGAGTCGGCCGTGGCACATCCGGCCAGGGCGACACCGGACACCGCGACGGTACCGGTGGTCATCACGGCGACAGCGGCCCGAGCTCGCGAGCGGCCCGTTCCGGACTGCTGCGTGGGCGCGCGATGTCGGCCACGTGTCGGGCGGTCGACGTGCCGGTCGATCTGCTGCCGGCGGGGTGACGACGAAGCCGTCTGCGACGAACGCGATCGTAGTGCCGGATCAGGCTGCACATCATGCGYAGACAAAGTTGTGATCCTTCCCGTTCGCCTGCGAGGTGAGCTGTCGGGTTCGGGCTGGGCTGCCCGGTGGGTCGCGCGACCATCGCGCTGCGCACTTCACCCCGAGGACGACACCGCGGTTCGGTGCCGCCCGGTGGAGGATGGGTCCCCCGCTCCTGCCCTGGTGACGACTCGGAGGGAACACCGGGACCGCGGGCAGGATTCGGCAGTTCGGCCCGGTGTGTCGTGACGTCGGCGCGAGACTAGTTCATAYGGATGGCGCTAGTAAACACTAGTCCCTCACAACTACCCCAAGTAGTTGTATGAAGTGTCATAGCCGGCTGTTCTACCCCATCCTCCTTCGCCGGCCGGGGCGGCGTCGGGTGCGACCAGCTGGCTTGTGACCTTCGGTCGCCCGGCTGACGTGCCGCTTTCCGTGACTTGCGGGATGCGGAGGATGACAATACGCCATAGCGGCGGCAGATGGTCGGCTGGGGGCCTTCGGGCACGGATAGTCAGCAATATCGCTACTTTGAGTAGCGATCAGCACTATCCGCCAACAGCACTCTGCTCCTTTTGCGAAAATTATCCGGTTTGTTGGTGTCGGGTTGTCGGCCTCCTGACGCGTGTCGGAATGTGACGTCGTACTCTGGCAGTGCCTCGCCCGGATCGGTTCGTCCGGGTCAGTCATGTGATCAGGGCAGCATGACGGGTGATCAGGAATCGTGTCGATGCTCCCGGGGGAGGCGCTCGCCGTGACGCGCTCCGCTCCGGGGTCCGCACCGGACGGGCACGGCGCGCTCCAGCCGGGCGCGTCTGCCTCGCGGCCGCGTCCTCGCCGGGTGGGCRTCGTTGTGATTGGCGCGGGTGTCGCGGGCCTGGTGGCGGCGGTCGTACTGGCTCGTCGGGGTATCGACACGCTCGTGCTCGAGGCCGCCAGCCGGGCCAGGGTGGAAAGCCGTCCACGTGCCGGGCTGCTCGGGCCGGCGGCGGTGGACGCCCTGGAGCGCAACGGGCTTGCCGACGGCCTGCGGGCCGAAGGTGCGCCACACCACAACTGTGAGTTCCGGCATCGTCGCAGAGCGTTTGTCGTCGAGTATGCTCGCCACGCGGGCGGACACCATCACGTCGTCTACCCGCAGCAGAAGCTCGTCGCCGACCTGGTTGCCGCCTACCTTGCCGCGGGTGGCGTCATCGAGTTCGGCGTCACTGACGTGATGCTGGACGCGCTGACCTCCGACCATCCCGCCGTCTCGTTCGTCACGGCCGACGGGCAGCGGCAGACAGTGGAAAGCCGTTTCATCGCGGGCTGCGATGGTCATCACGGCGTTTCCCGCGGATCGATCCCCGAGGGCGCGTTGCGCCACATCCGACAGCGTGACAGCGCATGGGCCTGGCTCGCCGTCCTGGCCGCGGTCACCCCGTCCACGGATAAGATCATTTATGGGGTCAGCCCGCGGGGATTCGCCGGCCACATGCTGCGTGACCACCGGACAAGCCGCTTCTACCTACAGGTGGAGGCCACGGCCGACGCCGCGGACTGGCCGGCCGAGCGGATCTGGGAGGAACTGCACGCCCGGCTCGCCGTGGACGCCGACTGGCAACTGGCGGAAGGGCCGTTGCTGGAGCCGCCGAACGTCATCACGATGGACTCGGTCTTCTACGAACCGATGCGGTTCGGACGTCTCATACTCGCCGGGGACGCCGCGCGCCGGGTACCACCGGCGGCGGCCAAGGGCGCCGGGCTCGCCATCGTCGACGGTGAGACGCTCGCGCTCGCGGTGGCGGCAGCCCTGCACGACGCGGACGAACGTCCGCTGAACGCCTACTCCGAGGTGTGCCTGGGCCGGGCCTGGCTGGCGCAGGAAGCATCGACGAAACTTCTGCAGCTGGTCAACGTCGAACTCGCCGACCCGTTCGCCCGGCGCCTGCAGGACGTTCGCCTGGACCGGCTCCGAACCTCACCGGTCGCCGCCGCCGAATTCGCGGACCACTATCTCTCCCCTCGTTAGGGCGTGTCGTTACTGGTGGCGGGTGCGGGGGGGCGGCCGGCGGGAGAGCAGACCGGAGGTCTGTAGGACCTGGAGTTCGATCGCGAGTTCGTGGACCTCCGGCGGCAGCGAGCGATGGCTGGCGGCCAGAGCGGCCAGGGCGGTCTGTGTCCGGTCCGCGAGGCTGTCCAGAGCACGCTGGTGCGTACGCATCTGGGCGCGCTCGTCCTGAATCGCGCGCAGCGTCTCCTCCTGCCAGCGCCGGGCACGCATCAGGTCCTCGCTGGCGCTCGCGGCCTGCCGCTCGGCGTCTTCCAGGCGTCCGAGCAGGTGGTCGAGCTGCTCCAGCCTTGCCGCGAGCTCTGCGACAAGGTCGTTGCGGACGGTGTTCATCGATGGGGTCATCGGCCCGCGCCGCCCTCGTCGTGGATGTGCGGGACGACGGCGCGCTGGCTGCCGGCGCCAAAGGTACGGCCGAGGATCGGGAGCCGCCGCCTGCCGCCGAGCGAGGATCGGGAGAACCGAGTAGGGAACGGCCCCCTGTGAAAGCCCGACACGATCCATTACGGTAGCTGACAGCGTGGTCCTCGTGAATCCCGACGGGGAGGTCGCGCCATGGGACAACCGGTACAATACGATCGAATCGTACAATTGGTCGTATGGCTGGCCACATGTCATGAGGCCAAGTTGGCCACATGACACGGCTGGTCGCGCGGATTGCCCGCCGGACGCGGCGGCTGGTCGGGCCGTCCTGCATTACCTCTTCTTCTCTGTCTTCTCTTCGGATGCCGCTGGACGGCCGCTCATGGTCCGGGCGGGATCGGGCGGGCCGTGAGCGGCCCACCGGGAAGGATTCCGGATTCGGCGGGAGCCCGGCCCGGCCGCCGATCCGCATGGCCGCCGATCCGCATGGCCGCCGATCCGCATGGCTGGCGATTCAGCACCGGAGCCGGTGGGCGGCGGGGCCGTCCCGATCCGCGCGGCCGAGGGCCCGGCGGGTTCGGCTCAGAGCCATCCGTTCCGTTTGAACGCCCGGTACAGGAAAAAACAGACCGTCGCCATCAGGCAGAGGACCGCCGGGTATCCCCAGACCTGGCGCAGTTCGGGCATGTGCTCGAAGTTCATACCGTAGATACCGGCTATCGCGGTGGGTACCGCGGCGATGGCGACCCAGGCGCTGATACGGCGCATGTCCTCGTTCTGCGCGATGGTGACCTGCGTCAGGGTCGCCTGCAGTATCGAGGAGAGCAGTTCGTCGAACCGGGCGATTCGCGCGGTGACCTCCTCAAGGTGGTCGGCGACGTCCCGGAAGTACGCCCGGATTCGTGGGTCGATCCCGATGACGCCGGGCTCGGCCAGCGCGCGCAGCGGTGCGTACAGCGGCATTATGGCGTGCTTGAACTCGAGGACTTCCCGTTTGAGCTGGTAGACCTTGCCGGTGTCGGGCCGCAGCGACCGCTGGAAGACCGACGCCTCGATGGCGTCGATGTCGACCTCTATTTTTTCGGTGACGGCCAGGTAGTCGTCGACGATCTGGTCGCAGATGGCATGCAGGACGGCTGACGGCCCGTGCCGGAGCACCTGCGGCTGCGCCTCCAGCCGGCTGCGGAGGCTCTGTAGCCCGCCGTGTTCGCCGTGCCGCACGGTGACGACGAAGTCGTGGCTGAGGAAGACCATGACCTCTCCCGTGTGCACGATCTCCGATGTCGCCGTCAGTTCCTCGTGATCCACATAGCAGACGGTCTTGAGGACGACGAAAAGTGTCTCCGCGTACTGCTCCATCTTCKGGCGCTGGTGCGCGTTGACGGCATCCTCGACCGCGAGCGGATGCAGCCCGTACACGTCTGCGATGGCGGTCAGTTCGGGCGCGGTCGGCTGGTAGAGGCCGAGCCAGACGAAGCTGTTGCGCTGTTCGCGGGCTGCCCGTAGCGCGTCGACATGGTCGACGGGGTGTGGATCACGATGGCCGTCCCGGTAGACCTCGCAGGCGACCACCCGTCCCGAGGGGGCCGAGGGAGTTTCCTGACGCTGCCGGCGTCCCTTCGGGTGCAGCCGGACCAGGGAAACCCGCCTGGTAACGGCTTCCGTCAGCCAGGCGGTCGCGGTCCCACGGTCGGCGTGGCCCCGGGAGAAAAGGTGATGCTCGCTGTGACGGTCGTCGGAATTGTCACCGAATTTCTGGTCGGTCACATTCAGCTCCTCCTGTTCTTCGGTACCGGTCATGCCCGTGTCCGGACGTCATCGCGGTCCGCGTGGCCGGGAATGCTGGTGGTGTCGGCGAGGAGAGTTCTGTCGCCAGGCGTGGTCATCCGATTTCTTTCTGTTGGACACTGTGCTGCCCGGGCAGTTGGGGCTCAGCAGCCCTGAGGACGCTACCGGGGGCGTCTCGTGCCTGTCCGGATCACCGTCGAAAGTCCGCGTTACCCGCCCTGCCACGTCCGCCGCCGATATATCCGGTGTATCCGGTGGGGCTGTGTCCGACTGGGCATGGACCATCCTCGCAAGCACAGCTTGACCAGTGGACATGATGCGCCGATTCTGTTGTTTCCGGCTCATGAGTCGGCAGGCACGAGGTCGGCGGGTGGTTCGGCCGACCCGGGGGCCAACAGTGGCGCGATCATCTTTTCGCGCCCGGGTTCCTCCCGGATCGGCAGCGCCGGGGAGGCCTGGTCTCCAGGGTGTTAGGGGGCGGCGATGACGACCGCGGCAGGTTCGGGAGGAGCCCGGCCGGAGGACCCGGCGGGAGCCCGGCCGGAGAGAACGGAGAAAGAAACCGGATCCGGCGAGCGGGCTCAGCCAGCGGCATCCCTGCTCGGCCTGGTCAGGGCCGYCCACGATCACATCGATGACCTTGTCGCTCGGACGTTCTCCGCCGTGGCGACATCCGAGGACCCCAGGCGCCCGCTGCGGGCGGCCGACACGGCGGTCGCGGCGATCAGCGCTCACATGTACGCGGTGCAGACCGCCGTCTACCCGGTGGCACGCCGTCACCTTCCGCCGGCTGGCCAGGCATGCGCCACCGAGCTGCGCATGGTGGCACGGGAAACCGAGTCCGTGACGCGTGGTATTTCTCAGTATATTCAGGGTGACATGCACCARCCGAACGAGTCGATGCGGATGTTGCGTGAGCGTCTCGCCGAGCTCGGGGAACGGCATGTGGCTCTCGAGGAGTCCATGCTCGCCGACTTGGACGAGGTGCTGTCCGGCCCGGAGYGGCGCCGGGCGGCAAGCGCGTTCGAACGGTCGGTGCGGCGGGCGCCCACCCGCTCGCATCCGCATCTTCCCCGGACGATCGGCATCGGTGGTCTGATGCTGCGGGTCGCGGGAAGCTGGGATCATGTCCTGGACGCCATGGACGCGCGCGTCGCCGCGGAGACTCCGCCGCGAACCCCGGTACCCGTGGGGCTGTGGGGATGGTATCTGCTCGGCGGCCCCGCTCCCGCGTCGCAGCCCGAGCAGGCGATGAGCGGCGAGCGGGGGAACGGCCAGCGGGAAGTGGCCCAGCAGATCCAGCAGAAGGGCGCGTAATAGTTTTTTGCCGCCTACCCGAAGGATTCGTGGACTGGTGTACCAGAAGGGCACCCGACAGCTGTTGTCGGGTGCCCTTCTGGTACACATTTTGAATCGTACCTCTGACTGGTGCGGCCGGTGACGGATCCCGGAAAGGTGTTCAGGGGAGCTGGACAACCTGGGCGGCGTAGACCAGGCCCGCGCCGAAACCTATGAGCAGAGCGAGCCCACCGGACGGTACCTGCCCGCTGGCGAGAATGTCGTCCATCGCGAGCGGAATAGATGCCCCGGAGGTGTTCCCGTGCACTTCGATGTCCCGGGCGACGGTCACCGTCCCGGGCAGGGCGAGCACCCTGCACAACACGTTGATAATACGGATGTTGGCCTGGTGCGGAACGAACGCGACGAGATCGTTCGCCGTGATGCCGGCCTCGTCGAGCGCCGCCCGCGCGACGGGCGCCATCTGCCAGGACGCCCAGCGGAAGACCCGCTGGCCCGCCATCCGCATCGTCGGCCAGGGCAGCTCGGGGTTGTCGCGCCAGTCCAGATAGGAGCGGTCGTGCGCGATGGCATCCCGGGCCGAGGGATCCGACCCCCACACCACCGGCCCGATACCCGTCGTCTCGGACGGCCCGACGACAATCGCTCCGGCGCCGTCCCCGAACAGAAAAGCTGTGCTCCGGTCATGCGGGTCGATGATGTCCGACATGCGCTCGGCACCGATTACCAGCACATGTCGGGCGCTGCCGGCGAGCACCATGTCGCTGGCGATCGCGAGCGCGTGGCAGAAACCGGCGCAGGCGGCCGATATGTCGAATGCCGCGGCCTTCTCGGCGCCGAGCCTGGCAGCCACGTCCGTGGCCACCGATGGTGACTGGGTGACATGGGACATCGTTGCCACCAGGATGCATCCGACGTCGGCGACCTCGACACCGGCGCTGGCCAGCGCCTTGCCGGCGGCTGTCGCGGCCATCGCCCCGAGGGATTCCTCGGCATTCGCGAACCGACGGCTGCGGATACCGGAACGGGATTCGATCCACTCCGGTGTGGAGTCCAGCCGTTGGCAGATGTCGGCGTTCGACACCACTGCCATCGGGCGATAGGCGCCGACGCCGAGAATACGGCTCCCGGCCGGCCCGGTTCGTTTCCGAATGATTCCGCTCATCGCCGCTCTTCCCGTTCCCCCATGGGAGCTGACTTCTCGGACGATCGCCGTTCCCGGTGAGACGCTTTCCATGGAGCTGGCCCTTCGGAGCCACCGGGCCGGGTAATCCGGCTGGTCCGGCGACTATTGTCACAGCTGGTCGGGCCGTCCGACGCGGAGACAACGATCATTTTTTGATGAACATGTGGCAACTATGTGTCGAACTCTGCCGTCCGACTGCTCTGTCATTCAGTTTCTTTGTCGCTACTCTCTGTTCTGGAGTATCTGTGGTGTCGTTTCGGGCATCGTATCGTATCGCTCTGTTGGCACGTATCGGACGCGATCGGAAGATGCAACAACATATCGGATCTTCCCTACGGTGAGGGGAGAATCACAGGGAAGGTCGCGGCCGGGTCGAGCCGGAACCCGCCCGGCCGGCCGACCGGCCGGAGAACAGATGATCGTCGTGCTCGGCGAGCGTTGCGCTCAGCCGGCACGCAGGGCGAGAGCGAGAGCCTCAACCGTCAGCAGCGGGACCAGCCCGGGGTTGTCGGCCAGCCGGCGGCGGCATGCCAGGACGGCTTCCAGCCGGCGCAGCGTCTGTTCGGGGGTGGAGCCCCGGGCCAGTTGCCCGGCCAGCTCGTGATGAYCGGGGTGAATGGCGTCCACCGGCGCGCCGAGCTGCAGGACGAGCACGTCCCGATACCAGCCTGCGAGGTCGAGCAGCGCCCGGTCGAGAGAGTCCAGCACCGTCCGCCGGCCGCGGCTTTTCTGCGTCTTCTCCAGCTCCTTGAGCGCGCCGGCAGCTCCCCGGACCGTCATCGCCCGGCCCTTCGCGCCCGGCTTGACGGCTCTGGCACGTTTCGCGGTGCTGCCGGCGGACGTTGCGCCGACCCCGAGCGCGGTCTTCAGAGCCTCGGTCTCAACTTCGTCACGGATGGTGTTCGCCGCACCGGCGTCCGCGTTCGCCGCGCTCACCAGATCCGCCGCGGCGCCGAGGCAGTCACCCGTCCGGCGCAGGCGGGTGGGGATGCGCAGCACCTCGGCTCGCCGAGCCCGAGCCGCCTCGTCGGTGGCAAGCAGGCGGGCCCGGTCGAGATCCCCCTGGCTCGCCGCGGCGGCGAGCCGCGCGGCCGCGTCCTCGACGCCCGCGCGTGCCAGCGCGTCGGCGACGTCCGACGGCCGGGGCAGCCGCAGCGCGACCACCCGGCAGCGGGACCGGATGGTGGGCAGGACGTCGTCCACCGACGGCGCGCACAGCAGGAACACCGACCGCTGCGCGGGCTCCTCCAGGGCTTTGAGCAGGGCGTTCGCCGCCTGGTCGGTGAGCCGGTCGGCGTCTTCCAGCAGCAGGATTCGCCAGCGGCCCGACGTCGGCGCGCTGGCCGCGTCCCGCACCAGCTCTCGGACGTCCTTCACGCCGAGAGACAGGCCCTCCGGGCGGACCGTGCGCAGGTCGGCTGCGGTGTCGGTCAGCACCGTGTGGCAGCCCGCGCACTCACCGCAGCCAGGGGGGATGCTCTCGCAGTTCAGCGCGGCGGCGAACGCCCGTGCCGCCGTCGTACGGCCGGCGCCGGTGGGGCCGGTGAACAGCCACGAGTGGGTCATGGCGGTGCGGGCTGCCACCAGCCCGCCGGCCTCGTTCACCCCCGCCGCCGTCGCGGCGGCGGCGAGAGCCTCGACGACCGGTGCCTGGCCGACCAGGACGTCCCACACGCTCACCGCGCCATTGTCCGCCCCGCCCACCATCCCACCCACGGTGGGTCGACACCGGGGCACGACAGCGGCGGGGCAGCCGGGAAGCGGCGGAGAGGGCTTTGATCACCTTGCGGATCGTCCGGAGGCCGTGGGCAGGTTGTCCGGTACCCAGGCTGCCTCGGGATCGTCCGTCGGGCCGGTGGCCTCGGTCCCGGTTCTGGTTCCGGACACGGGCGGCTCGCTTCTCTCCGTCCCCCTGGCCAGATCGCTCGGAGCGGCGTGATCAGCGGAGCCGACCGGGCCGGCGGGGTCGACCGGGCCGGCGGGGTCGACCGGGCCGGCGGGGTCGACCGGGCTGACTGAGTCGGCCGGGCCAGGTGCCGGCGAGATCGTGGCACTGTCCGGGGACGCGCGCGTGTGCGTGGGGCGATCGGGCGATGCGGGACGGTCGGGCGGTGCGGGACGGTCAGGCGGCGTGGGACGCACGGGCACCGCGGCGGGTGGCTCCTCGGACGCGCTGTCGGACGTCGCCTGCGGACGGGGAGCGCCCGGGCCGTCGTCCTCGCCCCGGCGTAGATACCCGGTGACGACGTTACGGATCTGGTTGTGCACGGCGTCCGGCGAGCGGTCCGCGTCGAGGACGACGTACCGGTCCGGTGTGCGCTCGGCGAGCTGGCGGAAGCCGTCCCGGACGCGCTCGTGGAACGACAGCTCCTCGGCCTCGATCCGGTCGATGCCGGGCGCCTTGGCACCGGGCGTACTGGYACCGGACGCCTTGGCGCCGGAGACGTCGACGCCGGGGGTCGAGCCGTCGCGGTCCTTGCCGGCCGCCTGCCGGGAGGGAACCGCATCGTGACGGGAGGAAGGCGAGGAGCCGTCACGGCCTGGCGCGCCGCCACGATCGCGATCCGTGGGGCGCTCGCGGTGGGAACCGTTCCCGCTCGCGCGGGCCCGCGCCCGGGCGAGCCCGGTCCGCGCGGGGATGTCGAGCAGGATCGTGACGTCCGGGAGCAGCGACCGGGTGGCCCACCGCGACAGCATGGCGATGTCGTCCGCGCCGAGCTGGCGCCCGGAGCCCTGGTAGGCGATGGAGGAGTCGATGAACCGGTCGCTGACGACGATCGCGCCGCGGGCCAGCGCTGGCTCGATCACCCGGGAGACGTGTTCGGCGCGGTCCGCGGCGTACAACAGCGCCTCGGTACGGGGGTGCAGCCGCGCGGCCGGGTCCAGCAGCAGCTCCCGCAGTTTCACGCCCAGCGCCGTCCCGCCGGGCTCCCTGGTCACGACGACCTCACGGCCGGACGACGCCAGCCACGATCGCAGCCGCTCCACCTGGGTGGACTTGCCGGAGCCCTCACCGCCCTCGAGCGCGATGAACAGGCCGGCGTGGCGAGGCCGTTCGGGTGCCGCGCGCCGCCCCAGCAGGGCGTTCCACAGCTCCGGCAGAACCGCGACACCCTTGCGCTCGTCCATCTGCCGGTAGGCGAACAGGCCGACGGCCACCGCGAGCAGACCGCCGCTGAGCAGGACGATCGTGACACCGTCGGTGCGCACCCGCAGGTGACCCCACAGATCAAGGTGATGCGAGCCGATGAGCCCGACCAGACCGGGCGCCACGGCCAGCACCAGGAGCAGATCGACGCGGACCAGGGACTGCACCAGCGCGAAGGTCCGTCCGCGCAGCTCGTCGCTCACCCCTGCCTGCAACAGCGTGTAACCGGTGACCCAGGCGATGCCGGCGAACGCGCCCACGAAAACGACCAGGACGCAGGCCAGCACGAGGTTGGGGACGACGGCGACCAGCAGCATGGTCACGCCGGCGGCGGTGACGCTCAGGCCGAACAGACGGGAACGGCTGTAGTCGCCGAGCACCCGCGGCCCGAGTGCCATGCCGGCGGCGAGCCCGACGAACACCGCGCYGAACAGGACACCGTAGGCGGAGTCCCCGCCGCCGAGAATCTGGACGTAGAGCCGGCCGAGCGCCACCACGCACCCCGCACCGGCGAAACCGCCAAGGATCCCGACGACCAGGCCGCGGACCATCCTGTCCCGGCCGACGAACCGCAGGCCTTCGGCGATCGACGACCAGAGGCCCGGGTTCGCCTCGGCGTCGAGGCGGTTGGCCCGGCCGATACCGCGCAACCCGAAGATCACCACCGCTGACACCAGGAACGTCCCGGCGTTGAAGTACAACGCGAGATCGAGCGGGGAGGTCCTGAAGAACGACACGCTGGAGCCGAGCGCGCGCGACAGGGTGGCCAACAGCGAGAAGATCGCGGCGCCCAGCGGCGCCGAACCGTACGTGGTGATCAGACTCAGGGTGTTCGCCGTCGCGAGCCGCTGCACGGGCACCAGGTTCGGCACGCTGGCGTCCTTGGCCGGGTTCCAGAACAGGCTGACGCACTCGATCAGCAGAGACGCGATCAGCAGCCACGCCAGCGTCCCTACCAGGGGGATGGAGACGAACAGCCCGAACCGCAGGACGTCCGCGACGACCATCGTCAGCCTGCGGTCGAGCCGGTCGGCGACGACCCCGGCGAACGGCCCGAAGATCAGCGCTGGCAGCAGCCGGACGATCAGGACGGAGCCGATCGCGTACGCCTTCTCCGAGAAACCGGCCTGCAGGGAGCTGGCCAGCGCGGTCGTGGCGAGCAGGCCCATCCAGTCGCCGAGGCTGGACAGCGTCAGCGCCAGCCACAGCCGCCGGAACTGCGGTATCCGCAGGACCGCGCGGATGTCCCCCTCGGTACTGCGGTGGGAGTCGGCGGAGCCAGCCGGTGGCGACGGGACCGTCACGACCGGTGGACTACCAGGGGGCCGGTTGGACCACGCCCGCCCGCCCGCCGACGCCGTCGAGGCCGGTGGCCGCGGCGGGTTGTGAGCGTCATCCCCCGGAAGACCCATCAGCCCGTCCGTCGTGGGCGCGGCGACGAGGTGCCCGGCGTACCGCCGCCGTCCGTCCCCGTCGCCGTCCCTGTCCCTGTCGCCGTGGCCGGCTGCGCGGACGTCTTCCTGGTCGTCGTCTTCTTGGCCGTGGACTGCCTGGTGGTCTTGGCGGCCGCCGGCTGCTTGGCCGGCTGCGCCGCCCGCCGCCTGGGTGTTGCCGGGCCGCGGGCCCGCTTCTCCGCGAGCATCTCGGCCGCCCGTTCCACGGTGAGGGACGCGACGTCGTCGCCCTTGCGCAGGCTCGCGTTGGTCGTGCCGTCGGTGACGTAGGGTCCGAACCGGCCTTCCCGCAGCACCATGGGGGCGCCCGTGGCGGGATCGGGGCCGAGCTCACGCAGCGGTGGGGTCTCGGCGGCCCGCCGACGGCCTCGCGTCTTGGGCTGCGCGATCAGCGCCAGCGCCTCGTCCAGCGTCACCGTGAACAGTCGCTCCTCCGACTCCAGCGAGCGGCTTTCCGAACCCTTCTTGACGTAGGGCCCGTACCGGCCGTTCTGGGCGGTCACCTCCTCCCCATCCTCGGCGACTCCCAGCGATCGGGGAAGGGTGAGCAGTTTGAGGGCGTCGGCGAGGGTGAGGGTCTCCGGTGTCATTGTGCCCAGCAGGCTCGCCCGGCGCGGCGGATCGTCGTCGGTCGACACGTACGGGCCGAAACGCCCCACCTTGAGGGCGATCGTCGCGCCGCTGTCCGGGTCGGTGCCCAGCGACCGTTCCTCGCTGGGCGCGCCGACCAGCGCCAGCGCCCTGTCCACGGTGAGCTCGTCGGGCGGCAGGTCCTCCGGGACGCTCGCCCGTTCGTCACCGTGCTGGACGTACGGGCCGTAGCGGCCGACCCGGATCACCACGGGCTGGTCGTCCGGCGCCGCCCCCAGCGGGATCGAGTTGACCTCGCGGGCGTCGATCTCGCCGAGCCGCTCGTTGACCAGGTGCTTGAGCCCGCCGGCGCGGGCGACCCCGCCCTCCTGGCCGGCGTCCGAGCCGAAGTAGAACCGGGTGAGCCAGTCGATCGAYGCCGCCGTGCCTGCGGCGATGTCGTCCAGGTCGTCCTCCATCGACGCGGTGAACCGGTAGTCGACCAGCCGTCCGAAGTGCTCCTCGAGGAGACCGACCACGGCGAACGCGACAAAACTGGGGATCAGCGCGCTGCCCTTCTTCCACACGTACCCGCGGGCCTGGATCGTCCCGATGATCGACGCGTAGGTGGACGGGCGGCCGATGCCGAGTTCCTCCAGCGTCTTGACCAGGCTCGCCTCGGTGAAGCGCGGCGGCGGGTTGGTCGTGTGCCCGCGCGGGTTGAGCTCCCGGGTGGTCAGGGCGTCGCCTTCGCGGACGTCCGGCAGCCGTCGCTCCCGGTCGTCCAGTTCGGCGTCGGGATCGTCCGCGCCCTCGACGTAGGCACGCAGGAAACCGGGGAAGGTGATCACCTTTCCCGAGGCCGAGAACTCGGCGTCCTCCCCGGCGCTGGAGACGCCGCCGATCCGGATGGTCGCGGACGTGCCGCGGGCGTCGGCCATCTGGCT
This sequence comes from Protofrankia sp. BMG5.30, assembly GCF_001983005.1. Lineage (NCBI taxonomy): Bacteria > Bacillati > Actinomycetota > Actinomycetes > Frankiales > Frankiaceae > Protofrankia > Protofrankia sp. BMG5.30. Next base: position 240,334 of record NZ_MOME01000005.1, read on the forward strand.
GGCGACCGTGCGCCGCCAGATCAGCTCGTACAGGCGGTAGCCGTCGGCGTCGGCCAGCGTCTCGCGTACCTCGCCCGGCGTGCGGAACTGCTCCCCGGCCGGGCGGATCGCCTCGTGCGCCTCCTGGGCGTTCTTGACCTTCTTCGTGTAGATGCGGGGGCGGTCGGGGACGTACTCGGCCCCGTAGAGGGCGCGGGCCTGCTCGCGGGCGGCTGCGAGCGCGGTCTCGGACAGGTTCGTCGAGTCCGTCCGCATATAGGTGATGTAGCCGTTCTCGTACAGCTTCTGCGCCACCTGCATCGTCCGCTGGCTGGAGAAGTGCAGCTTGCGGCTGGCCTCCTGCTGCAGGGTGGAGGTCATGAACGGCGCGTAGGGGGAGCGGCGGTACGGCTTGGTCTCCACCGAGCGGACCGCGAACGCGCTGTCGGCGAGCCGGCCGGCCAGGGCGTGCGCGGCATCCTCGTCGAGCCGGACGGCGTCGGCGGAGGTGAGCTGCCCCGAGGAGTCGAAGTCGCGTCCGGTGGCCAGCCGCCGGCCGTCGAGCGCGACCAGGTTCGCCGGCAGCGGTGTGGCGTCGGCCCGGCCGTCGCTGGCGTCCCGGCCGGCCAGCAGACCGAAGACGCCTTCGATGTTCCAGTACTCGGCCGAGGTGAAACGCATCCGGGCACGTTCGCGCTCCACCAGGATACGGGTCGCCACGCTCTGTACCCGGCCCGCCGACAGCTTCGGCATGACCTTCTTCCACAGCACGGGGCTGACCTCGTAGCCGTAGAGCCGGTCGAGGATGCGCCGGGTCTCCTGCGCGTCGACAAGGTGCTCGTCGATCTCACGGGTGTTGTCCACCGCCCGCCGGATCGCCTGCTCGGTGATCTCGTGGAAGACCATCCGCCTCACCGGCACCGTCGGCTTCAGCGTCTGCAGCAGATGCCAGGCGATGGCCTCGCCCTCGCGGTCCTCGTCTGTCGCCAGGTAGAGCTCGCTGGCTTCCTTCGCCAGCGCCTTGAGCTTGCTGACCTGGGACTTCTTGTCGGGAGTGACCACGTAGAGCGGCTTGAAGCCGTTGTCGACGTCCACTCCCAGACGGGCCCACGGCTTGCCCTTGTGGGCGTCGGGAACGTCGGCGGCGCTCTGCGGCAGATCCCGGATGTGTCCGATGCTGGACTCGACCCGCCAGCCGGAGCCGAGATACCCGGCAATGGTCTTCGCCTTGGCCGGCGACTCGACGATCACGAGTCGGACGCCGGTACCGCTCGCGGCCGGCGCTGACGTGCCGGTACGGCTACCACGGGTGGCGGCGCGCGCGGTACGCGTGGTGCGCCCGCGGGGCACGGCGCCGTTGCCGGCCGTGACGGCATCCGTATCGGGCCCGGCAGCGACGTCACCGGCTGTGGGCTCGACGACCGGCGTCGATGGCCCGGCGCTTGACCGGCGCGTCCCGCTGTTTGTCGACTTCGTGCGCSGGGGCACTTCTCTCCTCGTTGCAGGGGGCAGTTCGGTTTCGGCGTTGCGGCCTACGTGCGTTGCAGCCTGTATATGTTTGCAGCCCGTATATCCCGTATATGTTGCGCCCGGTGTGGGTTGTGGCGTGCGTGGCGGGTGGTGAACGGTGCGGATGGGCCGGCCGCCGGTGCGAGAACCTCCCCCCGGGACACCCGTCGCGGCGCGCCTCGGGCGGTGGTCCTCCTGCCGACAGTAGGTCGGCGCGTACCGGTGTGTCAGCTCCCGGTCCGCGATCCATCCGGTGTCCGCTCACGGACACCGGAGCAGACCGTACGCCGTGTCGCGCCCGCGGGCGCACCCACGCCCGGCCGGCCGGGGCCGGGAGAAGCGGCCGTGCGTCAGATCAGGCACTCTGCGTCACCAGCATCGTGTCAGCGTCGTCGTGCCACCGGCGTTGTGTCACCAGTGTCGTGTCACCAGCGTCATGTCACTGGCGTCGTGTCACTGGCGTCGTGTCACTGGCGTCGTGTCACTGGCAGCGCGTCTCCGACAGCACCATGACCGGCACGGACGTCATCGGCGGCCGGTGGCGTCGGCATGCCGACGCCGTCACCGTAGAGCGAAAGGGATCGCTGACGCTGTTTGTTCCTTCCGGCGCTCCTTCCGGGTCTCCTCGTGGGCGGCTCCGGCCCCGGGCAGCCGAGCCCGCCTGCCCGGGGCCGGACGGGTAGCGGCAGGGTGACCGGTCATCGGCAGCGCTGTCACACGCCGGCCTTCGTCCTGCCGGCCGGGCGCTGTTCGGCTACCGGAGGCGCGACGGTGAGCGCGGAGGCCCGCCGCCTGGAGTAGACGATCACGGCGATGATCGCCGCGACGGCCACAAGTGCTATCGCTATCCGTAGCGGTGTGTTTTCGTCGTCACCGACCGAGTACTTCACCACCGAAGGCGCGATCAAGAGGCTGACCAGGTTCATCACCTTGATCAAAGGGTTGATCGACGGCCCGGCGGTGTCCTTGAAGGGGTCACCGACGGTGTCCCCGATGACGGTCGCCGCATGTGTGTCCGACCCTTTGCCGCCGTAGTTGCCGTCCTCGACGAGTTTCTTCGCGTTGTCCCAGGCGCCACCGGAGTTGGCGAGGAAGACCGCCATGAGGACGCCGCCGGCGATCGCCCCGGCAAGGTAGGCACCCAGCGGCGGGTAGCCCAGCCCGAAACCGACCGCGATCGGAGCGAGAACCGCCAGCGTCCCCGGGGTGATCAGTTCCCGCAGTGAGTCACGGGTGCAGATGTCGACGACGGCGCCGTAGTCGGGTCGTTCCGTCCCATCCATGATGCCGGGCTTCGTCCGGAACTGGTTGCGTACCTCGAGCACGACCCGACCGGCGGCGCGACCGACCGCGTTGATCGCGAGCCCGGAGAACAGGAACACGACCGCCGCGCCGATGACCAGCCCGACCAGGGCGTCGGGATAGGCGATGTCGAGCGTGCGCGACGACGCCACGGTTCGGCCGGCGTCGACGAGCGCCTCGTTCACCGCGTCCGTGAACGACCCGAACAGGGCGGTGGCGGCCAGCACCGCGGTGGCGATCGCGATACCCTTCGTGATCGCCTTGGTGGTGTTCCCGACGGCGTCGAGGGAGGTGAGGATCGCGGCCCCGGTCTTGGCGCCGGTCGCTTCCGCACCGCCTGCCACGTCGGTCGTTCCGGTGTCGCCGGACATCTCGGCGATGCCCTGGGCGTTGTCGCTGACCGGCCCGAAAGTGTCCATCGAGACGATGACGCCGACCGTCGTCAGCAGACCGGTGCMGGCCAGCGCCACGGCGAACAGCGCGACGGTGACGCTCCCGGACCCGAGCAGGTACGCGCCGAAGACGGCCGCGCTGATGAGCAACGCCGAGTAGACAGCCGATTCCAGGCCGACCCCGATGCCGGAGAGGATGTTGGTTGCGGGGCCGGTGGTGGACGCTTTCACGATGTCCTGGACCGGCCTGCGGCTGGTCTCGGTGAAGTAGCCGGTGAGCAGCTGGATCGCCGCGGCCAGCACGATGCCGATCAGAACCGCGGTGATCGCGATGAACCGTGGGTCACCGCTCTGGGTACTGTCCGCCATCCCGGGGAATCCGGAGAAACTGCTGGGAAGGTAGACGAGCGAGACGATGACGACCCMGACGGCAGAGATCACCGCGGACAGGAAGAACCCCCGGTTGATCGCTGCCATGYCGTTGCGGTCACCGGTGCGCGGCGCGACCGAGAGAATACCGACAATCGCGGTGAGCACGCCGACGGCCGGGATCAGCAGCGGGAAGATCAGCCCGTTCTCGCCGAACGCCTTCACGCCGAGGATCAGCGCGGCCACCAGCGTCACGGCATAGGACTCGAACAGGTCCGCGGCCATCCCGGCGCAGTCTCCGACATTGTCCCCGACGTTGTCGGCGATGGTGGCCGCATTGCGCGGATCGTCCTCGGGAATACCCTGTTCGATCTTGCCGACGAGGTCGGCGCCGACGTCCGCGGCCTTGGTGAAGATGCCGCCGCCGACTCGCATGAACATCGCAAGCAGCGCAGCGCCGAACCCGAACCCCTCCAGGACCTGCGGGGCTGTGTCCCGGAAGGCGAGTACCACGACCGCCGCGCCGAGCAGGCCCAGGCCGACGGTGAACATTCCCACCACACCCCCGGTGCGGAAGGCGATCCGCATGGCGGCGCGTTCCCCGACCCGGATGGCCGCGGCTGCGGTCCGGGAGTTCGCCCGGGTGGCCAGCGACATGCCGACGAAGCCCACCAGCGCGGAGAAGACGGCTCCGAGGACGAAGAAGAGCGACCGGCCGACCCGGGAGGCGGTGGACTCCGCGGGCAGCAGCAGCAGAACGAACGGGATCACTAGCACGAAACCGGCCACCGTGGTGAACTGCCGGCGTAGGTAGGCTGYGGCTCCTTCCTGGACGGCGCGGGCGACCTCGACCATTCGTGGGCTTCCCTGGTCGGCCGCGAGCACCTCGCGGACCAGATAGCCGGCCACCACCAGCGCCAGCGCCGCCACGGCCGCCACCCCGGCGACCAACCCGATCTGACCTGCGCCAAGTTCGATGGCAGCGCCGCCGGGATTCGTACCCGCCGCGGCTTGGATCAGGACCATGGGCCCTCCCGGTCAGGTCTGTGCACCCTCCGCGTCCACCCCGTGCCGGTTGCGGGAGCCGGCGGGCGAGCACGGCCGGACATCGCATCTGACGACGTCGTCGAGGTTGCCGCTGCGGCGTGGGAGGACGYCAAGTCGGCGCGGGCCGGCGAAGCGGGTGCGACGCCGGCATGACTGCCGGCTGGGACGGATCCGGGCTACCGCCCGTCCCGCCGTCGCGCCATCGTGCGGCGACCAACGCGTTGGCCCGCGTTCTCCCGATTCTCCGTTCGGTACCACGGGGAGCACTCCAGACATCGCGCACGCGGTCTGATCGACCGAGTGATGCGGCAGTCTATCCACACGGCCGTAACATGCGCTCGTTCTTTCGTTGACAAGGTCCGGTAAAAATTGTGCTTTGAGGGATTTACCGTGGATGCTCGGTGTCCTTGTTCATCTCGATGGCCGGCTTTCGRCCCATTCCGTCCGTGTCGTCCTGTCCGGGCTGGCGTACAGGTGTCGACACATCGGTGTTGACGCGGCGGCTGACGTGTTCGGTACCGACGCGTCAGCGGCGACGTGCCGGCTGCGATGGCCCGCGTGCGGCCGCCGCCGGGCGACCGGGACGGCATCGGCGCCAGCGTGCTGGCTGCGTGCTGTCTAGAGAGCCATGACCGGTGCGGCTGGTTTCCCCTCCAACGGCTCCGTCGCCCAGCGCATCGTGACGATCATGCCGGTCCGGTCGGTCCGCGTGGTGATGGTGAAGTCGTCGACCAGGCCTTCGATCAGGGCGAGACCGAGTCCCGGGGCTGCCGGGGAGCACGGCTCCTCCTCGTCCGGCCGCCAGATGCCGTTTCCGGATGCGACCGGGCTGACAACCGTGGGCTCGGCGACGACCGGCTGGGCGGCCAGCGGCTGGGCAGCCAGTGGGTCGGCAACCATCGGCTCGGCTGCCGCCGGCCCGGCGACGGTGGGTGGGGAGAGGGAGAGGGAAGGGGAAGCCGCGTTGGTCAGCGTGTGACGACTGTCGGGTGATCCGGGCGTGTCGGCCCGCCCACGGCCGTTCAGGGGTGAGACGTCGCGTCTTGTGGGCGGAACATCGCGTTCCCGCGGCCCGCGGTCGGCCACCGACACCGTGAACGCACCATCGCCGTCACTGACCCGGACGATCACGGGAGCCTGTGGGTCGAACCGGCGGTTGACGCTGACGGCTCGGGCACATGCCTCGCCGACCGCAAGTTTGATCTCGTCAAGGATCTCCTCCGGCACGCCCGAACGCCGGCTGACCGCGGCTGCGATCATCCGGGCCGTTCGGACGTGTCCGGGAAGAGCCGCGAAGCGCAACTCGACGGTGGACATACGTCGATGACCTGTCTCTCGATGGAACTGACCATCCGGCGACCCATGGGCCTGAGCCTGTCGGATCCTCCGGATCGGCTTCCAGGCCCTCCGCGCCGATCCGGTGGGAACCTCGGATACGGCAGGAGCCCTGGGCGTGATCGAATCACGATCGCGCTGCCTTTGGTCCTTCAGTCCTTGGCTGCGAGTGCTTCTTCGACGGACGCGTGGATCGGGAAGACCTTCGTCAGACCGGTGATCYGGAAGATTTTCAGTATCCGTTCCTGGGTGCAGACTAGCCGCAGCGTCCCCTCGTGCGCCCGGACTCGCTTGAGGCCGCCGACAAGTACCCCGAGGCCGGTCGAGTCGAGGAACTCGACCCCTTCCATGTCGACGACGAGATGGTACGAACCGCCTGATACGAGATCGATCAGTTGTTCCCGCAGCTTCGGGGCGGTGTAGACGTCAATCTCGCCGCCTACGACGACGATCGTGAAGTCCCCTTCCGTGCGGGTAGTGAGGGACAGGTCCACAGGTCCTCCTTGCGTCTGCTTCACAGCCGTCCGGCCGGACGGCCGACATCACGGCGGCACTACCCTCCCACGCCCGGATCAATCCGGCTCGCCGCGACACAGCAGGCTACCCATGCGCCGCAGGGGTTCGTAGCCACGGCCCCGGTGGCGCCCGGTTCGTGCCTCGCCGGCCGCCGCACCCCGCGACCGCCCGTCGGAGGCGGGCGAATCCTGCGGGGACCAGGGCATCCGTCCGGCATCCTCGCCTACGCTGGGCCACCGTGGGCACAACCTCGGTCCGGGCCAGCGCACCAGAGCCGGGTGCGCCGGATCGTGGTGCGGCTGTTCTCGACCGGCTGCGGGCAGACGCCCGTCGTAGCTGTTGCATCACACATGTGCAGCGTGTCCCCGCCAGAGCCGGCAGCCGGGAGCCCTGGCCCGCCTGGGCGGATTCCGTACTCGTTTCCCGGCTGCGCGCCGCCGGTATCGACGCACCGTGGACACACCAGGCGCGTGCCGCCGAACATGCTCACGCCGGCCGCAGCGTGGTGCTCGCGACAGGCACGGCGTCGGGTAAGTCGCTGGGATACCTCATGCCGGTGCTCAGCGTCCTGCTGGCCGAACCGCCCGCTCGCGCGCTCTATCTCGCTCCCACCAAGGCACTGGCCAACGACCAGCTCCGCGCGGTTCGCGCGCTCACGCTGACAGGGGTGCGCGCCGCCACGTACGACGGCGACACGCCGGCGTACGAACGCGACTGGGTCCGTGCCCACGCCACGTTCGTGCTGACCAACCCCGACATGCTGCATCGGGGCATACTGCCTTCTCATCGGCGGTGGACCACCTTTCTCCGGGGCCTTCGGTACGTGGTGGTCGACGAGTGCCACGGTTATCGGGGTGTCTTTGGTTCCCACGTCGCGCACGTCCTGCGGAGGCTAYGGCGGGTGTGCGCCCGGTACGGTTCGGCGCCGGTGTTCATCCTGGCCTCGGCAACGGTGTCGGAGCCGGCGAATGCCGCCGGCCGCCTGACCGGGCTCGACGTGCGGGCGGTCGAGGAGGACGCCTCCCCGAGAGGCGCGATGAGCTTCGCACTGTACGAACCACCCCTGTCGTATCCATGGCAGGCACATGCGTGGCAGACGTCCTCCTCGTTCGGCTCCTCGCCCGAACCATCGGTCCCGCCATCCGAACCATCGGCCCGGCCACCGTCGGCTCCGCCGTATCCCGGCCCGGCCGTTTCCAGGCCGCTCTCCGCCGGAGCGGCCGTATCCGACCCGTTCCCCGCCGATCCGACCACCTCTGACCCGGTTTCCGCCGACCTGGTTTCCGCCGGGCCTGCCGCCCGCGCGGAAACGGAGCCCACATCGCTCCAACCGGCGAAGTCCCAACCAGCGGAAACATCGACTGGATGGGCATCGGGGGCGCCCGTGGCCGTCGAGGCGCAGCCACCGGACCCCCCGGTTCACGGCCCTGGCGGCACACCGGTCCGTCGCTCGGCGACCGCCGAGGCAGCGGACCTGCTCGCGGATCTTGTGGCCGATGGCGTGCGCACGCTCGTGTTCGTGCGGTCGCGCAGGGGCGCGGAAGTGATCGCGCAGTCGGCGCGCAGGGCGTTGTCCGAGGTGTCGGCGGACCTCGTGGAGCGGGTTGCGGCCTACCGCGCGGGCTACCTGCCCGAAGAACGCCGGGCGTTGGAAGCGGACCTGAGGTCGGGGCGGCTGCTCGGCGTCGCCGCGACGAACGCGCTCGAACTGGGTGTCGACATCACCGGGCTGGACGTGACCGTGATCACCGGCTATCCGGGCACGCTGGCCTCGCTCTGGCAGCAGGCCGGCCGGGCCGGTCGAGACGGCGCGGGAGCTCTCGCCGTCATGGTCGCCCGGGACGATCCTCTCGACACGTATCTCGTGCATCATCCCGAGGCCGTGTTCGGCCGGCCGGTCGAGGCGACCGTGCTCGATCCCGACAATCCCTACGTGCTTGGCCCGCATCTGGAGTGCGCGGCCGCGGAACTGCCGCTGACCGAGGACGATCTCGATCTTTTCGGGCCGCTGGCTCGTCCCACGGTCGACGACCTGGTACGCCGCGGCCGGCTGAGGCGACGGCCCGCGGGCTGGTACTGGACGCACCGCCACCGCCCGGAGGTGGACATCCGCGGTGTCGGCGGACCGCCGGTACGGATCGTCGAGGCGTCCACTGGCCGTCTGCTCGGCACGGTGGACGCCGCCACGTCGCACTCGACGGTGCACCGCGGCGCCGTCTACCTGCATCAGGGCGGCTCCTACCTGGTCCTCGAGTTCGATCTGGACGCGGCGGTCGCGCTCGTGGAGGCAGCCACACCGGACTGGACGACGGTGGCCCGGGAGGACACCGACATCCGGGTGGTGGAGTCGATCCGCTCCCGTATCGCCGGCGATGTCGAGCTCCACCTGGGAACGGTCGAAGTCAGCAGCCAGGTGGTGTCCTACCAGCGGCGTCAGACCGGCAGCGGACGAGTGATCGGTGATGAGGCGCTGGATCTTCCCGCGCGGCATCTGCGCACGCGGGCGGTCTGGTACACGGTGGCCGAGGGGCTGCTGGCCGAGGCGGAGATCGACGATGACGCCGTCCCCGGTGCCGTCCACGCGGCCGAGCACGCGGCGATCGGCATCCTCCCGTTGTTCGCGACCTGCGACCGGTGGGACATCGGGGGAGTGTCGACCGCGCTGCATCCGGACACCTCCCTCACCACGGTGTTCGTCTATGACGGCTATCCGGGCGGCGCGGGTTTCGCCGAGCGCGGCTTTCTGCGTGGCGGGCCGTGGCTGCGTGCGACCCGGGACGTGATAGCGGCCTGCGAGTGCGTGGCCGGCTGCCCGTCGTGCGTGCAGTCGCCGAAGTGCGGGAACGGCAACGAGCCCCTGGACAAGCCGGCCGCCCGCCGGCTGCTCGACGCCGTTCTGTGCCGGCTCGATCCGAGCTGATCGAACAGCCGGTGAGCGCATCGGCACCGTGGGGATGGCGGCCGCCGACGGGACCCACGATGCGCCTTCCGTACCGTGGCTTCCTTCRTCGTGGCTTCCCCCGCTGGAGACGCTGTTCGTCGGGCCGGCGCGGGCCCTGGCGACGAGCGGCCCGAGGGCGGCGAGCGCTCCCGGGAGTTCGACGGCCACCGCGACCTCGACGGTGTCCTCTGAGATCGTGCACGACAGGAGGCGGCCGTGGTTCGCAAGCCCGATGGCGCGCGCCCGCCCGCACATGACGGCCGGATCGCCAGAGGAATCACCCGCGGCCGCGAGCGCCGCCATGTCTGCCGCGCCCGCGGCCCGCCCGCGGCAGACAGCGGTTGCCGAGACCGCCAGAACAACGCCGGTGAACGTCCCCAGAACCAGAAACGTGGAAAGTGTGAGTATGGTGGCCGAACCTGCGTCCGTAATACCGGAGGCGTGCTGTGCGTCTATGCTGCCAGACAGCCGAAGAGTGCTTCCGGAGGGCTTGTTGGCTTGGTGTGAAAATATTTTCTGCAACCATTTGTGACGCATATTCAAAATTTCTTTTCTGTGTTCACTGACTGCTGGTTGTGAAGTCCTGTGTGATGTTTTCCGCTGCCTCCGCGGGTGCGGTGGAGGACATGGTGATCTCGATCGGAGGAGCAAGTCCTGCCAGTACCCCGGTGGCCCGGGCCTGAAATCTGACCTGGACGATGACGGAATCCATGGCATGGCTGACGGAAATCGTGGAGCCCTGGGGAGCAGCCCGCCCGGCCCAGGTGCGGACCATTTCGTCGGTTTCTCCGCGGGCGGCGGCCCGGGCGCCGATGCGCGCCGCTTCCGCACACCGCGCCTGCACCGACACGGCGCTGACGACCCAGATCGCGATCAGCAGGACAAGGATCAGGGACGGTATCGCGACCGCCAGTTCGGCTGTTGCCTGGCCGCCGTCGGAGGTTCTTCGCCCTCGGTCGCGGCTCGTGCCACGACCGAGGATCCGCAGGCCACACACTGGCTCGGCCCGCCTGTCAGAAGGGGACGGACAGCGCCTGCTTGACCAGGTTGGCAAGCATCGTCCTGGTCGCCGAACTGTTGATCACCGCATACAGGACGGCGGCGAACCCGACCGCGGCGACCRTGCCGACCGCGTACTCGGCGGTCGACATTCCCGCGTCGTTCYTTCTGTCGGACCGGGCCGTGGCCGACACCGCCCGGGTGCTGGTCAGCTGCCGGCGCGAGGTATCGGTCGTCGACCGCGTGAACGCTACGATCAGCAGTATCGTCCACCGGATGACGAGAGAATGTATGACGGGAGGCATTCTCGATGATCGGGGCGGGGTCATGGCAGGCGGCCTCCAGTTCGGTTACCGGCATGCGGTGGATGCCAGCTCGTAGGCGGGGCAGGGAGCTTCGCTTTCCTTGATGATGGGGCGTTGACAGCGATTCTGGCGAGAGCGGATGCCGTCCTGTGGAAAACCCGCTGTTGTCCACAGGCCAGCCGGCTGCCACTTGCCTGATACGAGAGCAGTAGTGTTCTGGGGTCGGACAGGAGCGGGTTGGTTGCGGCAGTCGTCTCTTCGGCTTCGTTCCTGCCCTTTCTTGTGGTTGGCCTCGGAAGTTTTTCGAGGCCCGGGCGGCCTGCGCGAGCGGAGCAGCGGCGGCCTGGTGACACGGCCATCGGAGCAATGGTCATGGCAGTGTCAGGGCCGAGCCGGCTCCCATCACGACCGGTACGACCCCGAGCGCGACGAAGGCGGGCAGGAAACACAGGCCGAGTGGTGCCACGGCGGTGACTCCCGCCCGGCGAGCCGCGGTCAACGCGCGTTCCTGCCGTCTGGCGCGGGTCTGGTCCGCCAGCCGTCCCAGGGCCGCGGCCAGGCGGGCGCCGGACTCCTCGCTGCGGTGCAGCGCCCGTGCGAACGCCGCGATCTCGTGGGCCTCCGCCGTGGCCGTCGGTCGGCCGAAACCGCCCGGGGCGGGCCCGGCCGGGACGAGCCTGGTYCACCGTTTCGCCGCAGGCCTCGAGGAACTCGGCTCGGGGYCGAGCAGCCGGCCGCAGGCTTCCGCCATGGACGCACCGAGACGCAGGCTGCGGCTGACCATGCCCAGTTCCGCTCCGAGCGGGCCGCCGACAGCGCTGGCCACGATGTCCAGAGCTGCCACGATGGGCGCACCAGCAGTCAGGCAGGCCGCGATCAGGTCGAGAGCCAGCGGCAGATCCTCGACGAGACGTGCCTGCCGGCGCTGGGCGTCCCGATCCGGTATGGAGGCCAGCAGACGGGCCGCGATCATGCCCACGATGATCCCGACGGTCACGCCCACCGGGACGGGCAGGATCACAGCGGGCCCGAGGCCGGCTGCCGCGCTGAAAGCGGCTCGTCGCAGAGTCGATCCGCTCACGTTCGGACGCCATCCACCGGTCATGTGCCCACCGGCTGTCAGACCTGTGGACGTACGGCCGGTGYCCACCGCCCCCGCGTCCGCTGCCCGCTGTTCGAGGGAGCACCGCATCGATACGGCGGTCGTACCGGAAAGCGGGCGGAAGGTGGCGACACGACGTCGTACATGGTCACGTGGTGTCGTTGTTCCTGTCAGCCAGGATGCTGACGCCATACACAGTGTGGCAACGGTGAGCAGGATCTCACGGTGGGAGAAGGCCAGCGTTCCGGCGGTGAGCGCGAGMGAGGTGTGCGGCGGCCCGTCGACGATCGACGGCTGCCGCGGCGGTTGGACAGTCATCGGGACGGCCCTTGTGGTGGTTGGGAGTAAGCGGCTTCCTTGCGATCGCGCATTCCTGCGTCGCGGTTATCGGCCACCTCGGTGAGCCGGTTGATCCAGGCCAGACCGGCGAGGTCGAGCGCCAGACCGACGACCAGACAGAGCGCCCCGGCCCGAGTACCCAGAAGAACCGTCAGCGGCGAGACACCGAGCAGCACGCCAAGCGCGATCCCGGCGACGGGCAGGGACGCGACCAGCCGCCCGGAGGCCCGCGGCCCGGCGAGCGCCGTGGCGACCTCGCCGTCCCGCTCACGCTCGGCACGCACGACGGCGGCGAGCCTGTTCGCCAGCGGAGCCAACGGGATACCGGCGTGCTGGCTCACCCGCCATGCGGCCGCAAGCTGACGCAACGTCGACGCTTCACACGCCGCGAGCGCGACGGCCGGGTCCGTCCGGCGGGCGAGCGCGATGCGCAGCGCCAGCGGGTCGTGCATGCGTCCGCCCCTGCCGGCCGCACTCCGGCGGCCGTGACCAGGCGCGACAGGTTCGCCGGATGCGCCGGGTTCGCAGGGTCTGCCCGCCTCGCTGGCAGCGTCGTCGACGGCCGCCCGCAGGGCTTCGTCGGGCCGCCGGCCGGCCTCGAGCTCGGTGGCGAGCGCAGCGATGATCTCCTCCGCGCCTGCCCGCTGCCTACCGCGCCACCGTCGGTCCGCGGCGCGCCGCAGAGCCCGTCGGAACGTCACGGCGCAGACGACGCCCGTGCCGGCGGCCACCGGGCCCACAAGCACACCGACAACGGCCGTCCCCACCAGCGCGACCGCCACGGACAGCCAGGATCGGCCGGCCAGCCGGGTAACCGATCGTGTCAGTCGGTGACCCGGCGCGTTCGGGGCGCGGCCTGACGTATCACCGGTTCCGCGGCCCTGCCGGGTCCGCTCCGGCCGTGTCGTGGCCGCCACACGGACCCGGGGCAGGCGTCGCCCGATCGGCCCGGCGGCCAGTGCCGCGGCACCGGCGCAGCAGCCGGCGGCAAGTGCCACGGCCAGCATCACCGACCGCCGGTGGCGGCGCGGAGCAGGTCGGGGCGCGGCCCGCCACGCTCGGCGAGCATCCGGTCGAGAATCTGCGCCCCGGCCCCGCCCACGACGACCTGGGAAGCGTCCAGGTAACTGCCTTCGTCTCCGCGGCCGTGGCCGTTCCCAGCCTCTCGAGGGCCACGTGACGGCGGACGCCGACGTAGGCGCAGAGCGTCCAGGACATGCACAAGCCCGCTCTGGTCGCGGAAGAGCACGCCGATCTCGCTCAACCGGCGAATTCCGTCATGATCCCGCCTGATGTGGACGATGGCCTGCACCGCCGAGGCGAGCTGGCTGTGCAGGGCCGCCCGGTCCAGGCCCGCGAGCGCGGCAAGCGCCTCCATCCGGGCCGGCAGATCGGCCGCCGCGTTTGCGTGCACCGTGCTCAGCCCGCCCTCGTGGCCGGTGTTGAGCGCGACCAGGAGATCCACGACCTCGGCGCCACGGACCTCACCGACGACGATCCGATCAGGCCGCATCCGCAGTGCCTGACGTACCAGATCCCGCAGGTCGATACCGCCCGCACCCTCGATGTTCGGCGGCCGGGACTCCAGACGGACGGCGTGCGCCAGGTCCACGACGAGCTCGGCGGTGTCCTCCACGATCACGACTCGGTCGGCGGGGTCGACCCGCCCCAGCAGCGCGCCCATCATGGTCGTCTTGCCCGAACCGGTGCCGCCGGTGACCAGGGTGGCCAGCCGGCCCCGCACGAGCGCGTCCAGCACCTCGGCCATAGCGGGGGCGGCCGTACCGGTCGATACGAGATCTTCCAGGGTGAACGGACGCGGTCGCGGGATCCGCAGGGACAGGCAGGTACCTGTGACCGCGACAGGCGCGAGCACGGCGTGCAGGCGGGTGCCGTCGCCGAGGCGCGCGTCGGTGAACGGGGTCGCGGCGTCCAGGCGCCGGCCGGTCGCGGCGGCCAGCCGGACGGCGAGCCGGCGTACCGCGTCGTCGTCGGGGAAGGTGATCCCGCACCGTTGGAGGCCGCTGCCGCGGTCCACCCAGACCTCCGCCGGCCCGTTGACCAGGACGTCGGTGACGAAGGGGTCGGCCAGCAGCGGCTCGAGCGGGCCGGCGCCGACAAGCTCGGACTCCAGCGACCGGTAGAGATCCAGCGAGTCACCGTCGGCGGGGCCGGTTTCGGCTCGGACAGCCGCCGCGATGCGTGCGGGCGTCATCGCGCCATCGGAGTCGACCAGCCGCCGACGGATCCCGGCCAGCAGATCTTCGTCGGGGCGCGGGGTGTCCGCGGCGCCGGCGGGGATGGCGGCCGGTGGTGCTGAGGAGTGTTCCGGTCCCCTCCGCTGGCCGGTGGCGTGATCGTGGGAGCGGTGCGGCTCGGCCCCGGGCGCGGAGCGCTCGGCGGCGGAACGCCCGTTCACGCTGCCACGTCCGAACGGGCCAGGCCGAGGTCGTCGAGGATCTGGCCGCTGACCCGGGCCAGCGAGCTGCGGCGCCGGCCGCCCGGCGGTTCGCCCCGTTCCAGCCCGGAGGCGAGACCCTGGTCGTGTCGCAGAATCCCGGCCACCGGCAGCCCGAGCGCGTCGGAGACGACGTCGGCCTGCAGTCTGGCCGGACCTGGCAGCCGCACGACCACGCGAACGTCGGCGCAGTACCGGTTGACCGTGTCGCACACCCGGCCGGCGGCGGCGACCGCGCGGACCTCGGCCGGCACGACCACGAGGATGAGCTCGGCCATCTGCATGGCCACGGCAGCGGTCAGGTCGGGAAACCGGGGAAGGTCGACCACCAGGAGATCGTTCCCGCGTCGGGCGCCGGTCAGGGCCGAGGTCATGACGGATGGTGTGATCGTCGTCTGGCTTGTCCTGTCCCAGGAGAGCACGGGGAGCTCTCCGAGGGAGGGCAGGGTCCCGGTCAGTGCCCGGCGTGGCAGCCGGCCGTGGGCGGACACCAGATCCGGCCAGCGCATCCCGGGCCGCTCCTCGATGCCGAGGGCGAGGTCGATGCCGCCGCCGAGCGGGTCGGCGTCCACCAGGACCGTGTCGCAGCCACGGCGCAGGGACGCGAGAGTCAGCGCGATCGCGAGACTGGTGGCCCCCGCGCCGCCACGGCCGCCCACCACGCCGACCACGGTGCCGTACCGCTGGTCCGGCTCGGTGGCGTCGACGAAGATGCCGATCAGCCAGTCCTCCGCGTCGGGCAGGAAGGCGACGTGCTCGGCGCCGAGCCGGACGGCGGCCTCCCACACCCCGCCGTCGTCGAGGTCGGAGCTGACCAGCACGATGCCCGGCCGTCGGGGGAGCCCGAGCGCGACGCAGGACGGCACCCGGTCGGCCCCGACGAGGATGAGCGGGGCGCTGTTCCAGTACCGGCGGGCGAGGTCGGCGTCGGCGACGGCGTCCACGGTCACTCCGGCCGTCGCGGCGAGCCGTAGGAGATCGTCGAGCAGCGGCGGTTCGTCGGTGACGACCAGCGGCCGGGTGGTCGGCCCGGATTCGGGGGCGGGAATGGGAACGGGCGGTGCGGATGTCATGGCAGGGCCCTTCCGTCGTCGGGTGGCGGGAGCCGTCGGATAGCGGGAACGGACGTCCACCATGACGCACATCGGGCCTGTGGATACTTCGTTCTCCACAGGCCCTGGATATGTTTTAATAAAGGGTTTTTCGGATCGGAAATGATCGATCCACGCCCGAGGGCATCGGCAGCCCGCCGATGCCGATCCGCTAGTTTGTTGAGGCGGGCTGTCGGCTCGGTGGCCGGATCGTAGTAGGATTGTCACCGAGGCGAAGGCGTGGCTCGGGTACGACTTGGTGGCCCGAGTGCGGAAGAGCGAGCACGATGCCGCCGGCCTGGGAGTCGTCCGTAGCAGATGTCGCCTGATGCTGGGTGACCGTCCGGGCGCGGGGCCGTGTGATCGAACGTCTGGCAGGGGCGACCCGAGCTACGTAACTGTATGTAATTTACATTACTTTAAGCTATTTATGCTGGTCGCATGGTTGACCCAGGATTGATCATATTTTTCGATCAGGTAAGGAGGGCGCGGCCACGAGGCTCCGAGACTCTTAGTTCGCCCGGGCGACGGCCTCGCAGATGGCCAGGGATTCGCGGGCACCCAGCTCCAACGCGCGGGCATAATAAATGATCCACTGGCCGACGCCTTCGGCGCCCGCTCCGGCGTAAGCGCGGGCGGCTTCGGCRTAGGCGCCGGTGGGCGCATTACCGGAGGTCATATTACTGGTGGTTGTATCAGCGGTGGTCACGTCGCTGGTAGCTGTCGCGCTGGTGATGATCCTGCCGGATTCGACGTGGCCCACCTCCGTCGCGGTCACGGCTTTCGGGTCGAGACCACGGCTGATGAGTACCAGTCGTCCGGCGGCCCGGGCGATGATCCCGTCGAACGTGCCGAACGGGCGGATGGTCAGTAGTTCGCCTTCCACGATCGCGGCCACGATGATCGCCGGCGCGGAAGTCCGGGCCAACAACAGCTCGGTGAGTCCGCCCAGCCGCGCGGCGGTCTCGGCAGGCGAGGGTACTGGCCCCAGGCCGAGGGGGTCCGCCGGATCCACGGCGGTCGCGACACCCGTTCCCACGACGGGCGCTGCGGCGGGCGAGCCGCCGGAAATCACCTGGCCGGCGGAACCGGAAGCAGCCGGTCGACCGGCGCGGTCGACGTCCGTGGGTGAAGCGCCCGCGGGTGAGAGGTCCGCGGACGAGACGGGGCGCTCCCGTCCTCTTGGCCGTCCAAGATCGATGTCCGCGACGAGGCCGCGGGCGACAAGCACGTGCATCCGGGCGAGTGCCTGTCGCGGGGCTCGTTCCCAGGCGCCGCGCAGCGTCCCCAACTCGGCGTAAAGCCGGATCGCGCCGAGCGTGGCGTCGATGTCGAAAGTCCCGGTGGTGCCCGCCATGCCGCGGGAGGGTTCGTCGCCCGGCTGCCCGCCGGTCGCCTCGTTCCCGTCGTCGGCGGCGGCGGAGCCCTCAGCCGAAGCAGATCCGGACGCCGCTGGAAGAGCGCGATTCAGGTGCGCGCGCAGGGCCTCCAGCCCGACGTCGTGACCTTCCAGGGCCGCTGACGCCCGCGCGGCCCGCAGCGACACCTCGGTCGTCACCGCGGCGCTGCCGCGACGCATGACCCGGTGGCGCAGCAGGGCGTCGACGGACGACCGGGCCGCGGTGACCGCGTCGTGAACGCCCGGTAGGGCGGTGAGCAGGGCGAACGGATCCGACCCGAYGGCTGCGGTCATTGTCCGTACGCTACCGGGTCACCTCCGGACGGACATCCGGTCACGTACGGGCATGCTGCCGACCTACCGCGGGTCGCCAGCATGAGGCCGGTCCCGGCCAGGGGACGGATGGGGACGGGGACACAGGGCAGACGGAAACATCCGCCGGCCGGTTCCGGCCAGGGACGGATGGGCATGATCGTCGTCCGGTCGTCATGCCCGCCGGTGTCCATCAGGCCCGGTCGGGACGGCCCGAACCGGCCGGGTACGGGCATCACAACATATCCGGGCCGCGCGCTGACGCCGGACGCGGCAGACTGCGCAGAGAACGCTTCTGAAGCGAACGCTTCGGAAGCCCGGAGGCGGTACTGATCCCGGATGTCGCCGGCTCGGGAACCGCGGACCACAGGGAGGCCGACAGCCGTCTCGGATGTTCCGCAACCGTGCTTGACGACCATGGATGAGCGGTGGATGTGTTGGGCTGTTGCCATCGGGCACCATGTGGTGACCTGGACGCTGTCAGGCGGCCCGTGACGCTGTGCCCAGCGCCAAGCGGTAGCCGCGTCCATGTTCGGTGGAGGACAGCCCGTGCCCAGAAGGAGGATCAACGGTGCCGACCCCTACACAGGACCGCTCAACCGGTCGGGAGGCGACGCTCGGTGAGCTTGTCGCCGTCGCGACACGGGACATATCCCTACTCGTCCGACAGGAGATCAACCTGGCGAAGGCGGAGCTGTCGAAACAGGCCGTGTCCGCCGGGCTCGGTGCCGGGCTCCTGGCCGGCGCGGCCGGCCTCGGGTTCGGCGCGCTGATCGCGATCACGATCGGGCTTGGTGAGCTGTTCACCTGGGCCGGGGTGGAGCGTTTCTGGTCGTACTTCCTCACGGCCCTGCTCTTTGTGCTCATCGCATCCCTGTTGGCCCTGCTCGCGGCCACCCGTCTGAAGAAGCTGTCGCCCCCGGAGCGCACGCTGCAGACGGTCAGGGACGACATCGCGTGGCTGAAGCATCCGACGGCGATCACCCCCGGTGCGAACCACGCCAGCGCGCACCGCTCCGACGGGCACCCGCTCAGCCACCGGGAGGACACCGTCCCCGTTCGCTGAACCGCTCGTCGAGCCGGCTTGTCGGTCGAGCCGGTGAGTCGGCTCGTCAAAGGCGGACCGGTCGAAGGTGGGCCGGCCCGTCGAACCGGTCCGCTGACGCGTTCCAGCGGACATCCTGGGCCCACCTGGCACGGCGGGCATGCTGCCCCGAACCGGTCGTCTGTCATGCTGACGTGTGATGGAGGCTGCCGTTCCCGAACCCGGCGTCGTCCTTGTGGATGGCCCGTGGCGTCACCGTGACGTGTCCGCGAACGGCACCCGGCTGCACGTGGCCGAACTCGGCGAGGGCCCGCTGGTGCTGCTGCTGCACGGATTCCCCCAGTTCTGGTGGGGCTGGCGCCATCAGCTCACCGGGATCGCCGCCGCCGGCTACCGGGTGGTCGCCGCCGACCTGCGCGGCTACGGGGCCAGCGACAAGCCTCCGCGAGGCTACGACGCCTTCACCCTGTCCGACGACGTCGCCGGGCTGGTACGGGCCCTCGGTGAACGGGATGCTGTGATCGTCGGGCACGACTGGGGCGGCCTGGCCGGCTGGACGACCGCGGCGCTGTGCCCCCGGCTCGTGCGCGGGCTGGTGGTGCTGTCCATGCCGCATCCGCTGCGGACCCGGCACGAGATGCTGGCGGACCTGCGTGGGCAGGGTGTCGCCGGCCGGCATCTGATCACCTTCCAGCTGCCGTGGCGCCCGGAGCGGCTGCTGGTCGCCGACGACGCGGCCTATGTCGGTGAGGTGCTGCGGGCATGGGGCGGCCCGGGCTACCCCGACGCCGAGACGGAGGCCCGCTATCGGGAGGCGATCCGAATTCCAGGGGTCGCGCACAGCTCACTGGAGTACCACCGGTGGGTTTTCCGGTCGCTGTTCCGGCCGGACGGGGCCCGTTTCGCCGCCGCGTTGCGCCGCTCGGTGGCCGCCCCCACCCTGCAGCTGCACGGGCGCCTCGACAGGTTCATGCTCCCGTCCACCGCGCAGGGCTCAGGACGCTACGTCAGCGGTCGCTACGAGTGGAAGCTGCTGGACGGAGTCGGTCACTTCCTCCCGGAGGAGGCCCCGGACGTCGTCACCAACGAGATCCTCTCCTGGCTGACGCAGTGACGGGCTCTCCGTCCGGCCACAGCTTCGGGTCGGCCACAGCTTCGGGTCGGTCGCGGTTCCTGGTCAGTCACAGCTGCGGGTGCTGACGGCGGTGCTCGTGGCCTGACCGGCGGCGGCCAGGTCGTCCACCTCGGCGCTGGTCAGCACGTACCCGGTGTCCGAGTCGTTCGTGGCGGCGGCGAACACCACGCCGTAGACGGTGCCCTGTTCGGACAGCAACGGCCCACCGGAGTTGCCCGGCAGCACCTGCCCACGGACAGCGTAAATGTCACGCAGCACCGTGCCCTGGGAGTAGATGTTCGGGGCCCTGGCGGTCTGGCGGTTGCGGATGCGGGCCGGCGCGGTCGTGTACGGGCCGTCCTGGGGATATCCGGCGACGATCGCGTCGTCTCCAGCCCGGCCGGGCGGGTCGTTCTGGAAGGACAGCGGTGTCTGGCGCAGCCCGGGCACGTAGAGGACGGCGATGTCGGTGTCGGGGTCGAACACCACGACCCTGGCCGGCAGGGTGCTGTTGCCGACCTCGACCTGGGGTCGGGTCACCCCGGCGACAACGTGGGCGTTCGTCATCACCCGTTCCGTCGCGTAGACGAAACCGGTGCCTTCGACCCGCTTGGAACACGACGGCGCGATCCCGCGGATCTTCAGGATGCTGGCTGCCGCGGTCTGCACGGCCTGGGTGTTGTCGGCCGTGGTGTCGGGCGGTTCGATCGGCACGATCTGCCCCCCGCCGAGGCCGGCGAAGACCTCGGGGAAGCCGTTCTGGTCGACGAGTCTGCGCAGGTCGGCGAAGGCGTCGCGCACGGTGTTCGGCATGGCCGCGTCAACGGTCCGCAGGACTTCGGAGCGGCGGACGTGCTCGGCGAGGGTGGTGAACGGGGACCGGTCGACCGCCGTTGCCAGCAGCCATGCCACGAGCAGCACCGAGATACCGGAGAGCACCGCGCCGGCCACCGCGTCGACGGTCTGACCCGGCCGCCAGGTGAGCCTGTCGCGCAGGGCCGCGCCGAGCGCGGTGGCGGCGATCTGCCCGATCAGGGCGAGGCCGAGGACGACGAGAATGCCGACGATGGGGCCCTGCGACTCCGCATTGATCATTTCCGCGAACGGTGTCGCGATGTGCGCGCCGAGGACACYGCCGCCGAGGAACCCGATGAAGGACAGCGCCCCGACCACGAAGCCCTGCCGGTAGCCGGACACAGCAAAAATGATCACAGCGATGACCAGGACGAGGTCAAGAATGTCGAACATCTTCGGCTGCCCGGTATCCGCTAGCCGACCGTCAGCGTGCCGTGCATGTTCGGATGGATCGTGCAGAGGAACGAGTAACTGCCCGGTTTGTCGATGGTGAACGTGACCGACTGTGATGTGCCCGCCGAAGCGACGCTGGTACGGGCCTCGGGGATCTCCGGGATCACGAAGTTGTGCGGGGCGGAGCCCGCCGGCACCGTCAGATTTACCCTGATCTTCCCGGGCCGGGCTGTCAGGGTCGAGGGCGAGAACTCAAGAGAGGCGGTGCCGACCACGTCGAAGACCTGAACGTCATTTTCGATCTTTGGTGTGGCGGTGGCGGCGGCCGAGGGTGAACTGGCCGGCGTGTCGCTTCCGCAGCCGCTGAGCCCGAGCCCGAGGACGAGGAGGACGAGGGCGAGAGAGAACGTGAGGGTGGCGGTCGGCGTGGCCGGGCGGGCCGTTCGACGGCGACACGGCCTGTCGGCGCTGGGCGCCAGGCCCGGGAGGGTACCCGGGCCGGTCATTACGCTCATTGCTGCCTCCGGTCCTTGTCGCCCTTCGCCGACGAGCGTCTGTTCAGGACACTGTCGTCCCTGGTGTCCGGGCCGGGCGCGGATCTGTCATCGATCTGTCCGTGGAGCTGGGTGGATCGCGGGGAGCACCGGGGACTTCGGCCCGCAAAGCCCGTCCGGCGGGCCGAAGTCCGTCGAGCGGGCCGAGGTCCCGACGGGTCACCGGCCGGGCTGACGGTACCGCCCGCAGGGTGACTCGCCCGGAGCCACCCTGCGCTTCCGGCGCTCTCCACGGGCGGTTGTAACGCTGCGTGTGTGTCCGCCTGACTCATCCCGGGCCGCCCGTCGACCCCGGCGTCCGGCCGAGGCCGGTGGACGCCGGCAGGGTGTCCGCCGCGGGTGCCGGCGGGGTGCCCGTCACCGGTGACTCKACCTGTTCGGTGGGCAGCCAGGGGCGCTCCCAGCCGCCCAGCCGCAGCAGCGCGTCGATCAGCCCACCGGTGAAGCCCCAGACGAACATCTCCTGGACGCGGAAGGCCGGCCCCAGCACACCCGTCCTGCGATGGCGGACCTGCAGCCGGTTCGCCGGGTCGGCCAGGTGGGTGATCGGTACTCGGACGACCGTGGACGTCTCGCTCGGGTCCACCGGCGCGACCGGGCACGGCGTGTGCCACCATCCCAGCACCGGCGTCACCAGGAAGTGGCTCGGCGGTATGTAGAGGGCGGGTCCGGTGGCCAGGATCCGCACGCCGGCAGGGTCGAGGCCAACCTCCTCCCTGGCCTCCCGCAGCGCGGTCGTGGCCGGGGAGGTGTCGGTGGGGTCGGTCGCCCCGCCCGGGAAGGCCGACTGGCCGGCATGGCTGCGCAGGCTCGCCGCGCGTTCGATGAGCAGGATGTCAGGCCCCTGCGGGCCGTCGCCGATCAGCATGAGGACGGCCGCGGGACGCCCGTCGGCCGCGTGCAGCCTGGTCCAGGAAAGCTGGTCGGGACGGGCGGTGCGCAGGGCTGCCGCCAGGCCCGTGAGCCAGGTGGGCACGCCGGCCTCGACCGGGTTGGCCGCTTCAGCCTGGCTACCTGTTCCGGCTGGACTGCCCGTTCGGGCCGGGCCAGCCGGGCCGACCAGGCTGCCGACCCCAGCCGGGCCGCGGGCCCCCGCCAGACCGTGGTCTCCGGCCGGGCTGTGCTCTCCCGGCTCTCCCGCCAGGACGGGGGACTGCGCCGGACTGTCGGCTTCGGCCAGCCCGTCGAGATCGTCCGGGCTGTCGGGCTGCGTGGCTGTGCTCACCTGGCCGCTTCGGCGTCGGCGCGGACCAGCCGGGCGGCCTGTGCCGGCGTGGTCACGCCGAGGCCGAACGACGGGCACAGGCGGGCGATGCCGCACACGCCGCACGCCGGCCGCCGGGCGTGGCAGACCCTCCGGCCGTGGAAGATGAGCCGGTCGGAGGCGATCGTGTAGTCGCGCCGTTCGAGCAGCTTGGCGAGGTCGCTCTCGACCCTGACCGGGTCGGTGTTGGTGGTGAGCCCGAGCCGGCGCGAGAGCCGTCCGACGTGTGTGTCGACCGTGATGCCAGGCTGGTCGAAGATGTGCCCGAGCACGACGTTGGCGGTCTTGCGGCCGACCCCGGGCAGGGTGACCAGGTCGTCGAGGCGCGGGGGTACGTTCCCGTCGAAACGGTCGGCCAGGGCGGCGCCGATCCCGATGAGCGAGTTCGCCTTGGCCCGGAAGAAACCGGTCGGCCGCAGGATGGCCTCGAGTTCCGCCCGGTCGGCGGCGGCGTAGTCGTCGGCGGTGCGGTACTTCGCGAACAGCGTCGGGGTTACCTCGTTGACCTTCTTGTCGGTGCACTGGGCGGACAGGACGGTGGCGGCGAGAAGCTCGAGGGGATTGCCGAAGTTGAGCGCGATCCGTGCGTCCGGGTGGAGCTCGCCGAGTATGCGGACGATCTTCCGGGCTCGCCGTGTCCGCGCCAGCGGGCTTTCGGTGGCGGCGTCGGCGAGGGTGGACACGTTCACAGGGTATCCGGTGACCGGATCATCGCGTTCTYCAGCCGGGATGCCGGATGTGTCCAACGTCGCATCACCTAATCCTGACCCCGCGTGTTAGTTACACAGAGTTGTCCCTCACCATGGTGCCCGCCATGTTTCTGATTGCCGCGATCTCGTTCCCGCTCCTGCTTCTCGGCCTGTTGCTCGCCATGGAGCGGGTGGAGCGTCCCCTGCGCATGGCCGACTCGGGCCAGGGCCTGGAGGGCTTCCTTGACAACGCCCGCCCCGACGAGGTGAACACGTTCGTCTCCCAGGGCTTTCCGGCCGCCCTGGAGCGTTACCGCCGCCGTCTGCGGCGGTCGGCCCCGGGTAAACACCGGGCAACATGACGKCCGGGTTGGGGTGGCCCGCGACGGCCGGGCCCAGGTGCGGGCCCGCGGGTGTCCTCTCGTGCTTGTGACTACGCAGAGTTATTAATCGCTTCGATCCGTATGTGGCCTTCTGTCCACAGGCTCGGGCCGGGGGTTGACGGGAGCTCTCCCGAGCCGGTCGGCCGGGCCGGAAATACCCGGATTCGCCCGACCTGTTCAAGACCCGACAGYCTCTTTCGGCTTCCAGGTCGTGCCCTTTGGCGCTACTCCTGRCATGCTCGGACGCCGTGGACGATCTGCTTGCCCGTGTTCCCATGTTTGCCGGCCTGTCCGAACAGGACCGGCAGGCTCTTAACGATCACTTGGAACGTCAGAATGTTACCCGAGGCGACGTTCTGTTTCGGGAAGGTGAAACCGGAGACCGCGTCTTCGTGATCCTTGCTGGAAAGGTCAAGATTGGCCGTGCCGCCTCGGACGGACGCGAGAACCTCCTCATGGTGATGGGGCCCGGAGACCTCTTCGGGGAACTCTCGCTGTTCGATCCGGGGCCCCGCACGGCCAGCGCGACCGCGGTGACCGACGCGTCACTGGTGTCCCTGGAGCACACCGCGTTGCGCCCGTGGCTGGCGACCCGACCCGAAGCGGCGTCGCTGCTGCTGCGGGTGCTGGCCCAACGCCTGCGGCGGACCAACGACTCCATGGCCGACATGGTGTTCACCGACGTGCCGGGACGGGTGGCCAAGGCCCTTCTCGACCTCGCCGAGCGCTTCGGTGAGCCGGCCCAGCCGGGCAACGATGCGGCCGGGGTCCGAGTCGAGCACGGCCTGACCCAGGAGGAACTCGCCCAGCTGGTCGGGGCCTCCCGGGAGACGGTCAACAAGGCGCTCGCGGACTTCGCGACCCGCGGTTGGCTGCGGCTGGACTCCCGCGCGGTGGTGCTGCTCGATCGGGAGCGGCTCGCCCGCCGCGCCCGGTAGGGCGTAGCCGGCGGACGCCGGTCGACGCGGGCGCGTTCGGCCCACGCGACCGGGGATCCGCCGGGAGACGCCCCTTGGTTCCGGCCTGAGGGGGCACAGGCTGGCTGACTCCCGTCCCAGCAGGTCCTGACCGGCACTCCAGGTACGCCTGGCGTGCCGGTCAGGACCTGCCTTCACGTCATGAGGATTTTTCTTCGCCGGGCCGGCTCCACGCCGCCGGATCCCGGCCGCTGTCACGCGTGCCGCCACGCCCGCGCATCCGCCGCCACGCCCGCGCGACCGTGCCTGTGCCACACCCGTGGCGACATACCTGACCCGCCGCGCCGTACCCGCGCGGCTACCTGGCCCCTCGACTACCGGCTACCCCTGCACCCGGTAGCTGCGCGCGGTTGTCGCGCGCTGTCACACCCGTGCGCTCACGCCTGTGTGGTCGGCTCCGCCAGGGACGGCACGGTTGGCGCGCCCGCCGACGATGCGGTGGAGGACCCCGCCGCGGACGGCGCGGTCGACGCCACCGTCGAAGGCGTGGCGCCCGGCGCCGGCAGGCCGCCCGTCGCCGGGCGGGTCACCCGGACGTCGGCGACACCCGGCAGGTTCACCGGTTTCGGGCCCACCGGTTTCGGGCCGTCGGGAATCGCGGACAGCAGCCGGCGGGTCTGCGCGGCCTCGCTCACCGCCTCCGTCGCGGTCGCGGCGGCCAGTGCCTTCTCGTACGCGGCCCGGCCCTCGGCCGGTTTGCCGCTCGCGACCAGCACGGTACCCAGTGCCCGCCACGCCAGTACCTGGGCGCGGACGTCCTCGGCGCCCACCTCGACCGCGCGCCGGGCCACCGCCAGCGCCTCGGCCGGCCGGCCGGCATCGAGGAGGGTGCCGGCCAGATGCGCGTACGCCTGGCGACGCGGGAAGAGCAGGGTGGCCGGCTCACCGGCGGCCAGTGCCGTCTCCAGCAGCTGGATCGCCTCCTGCAGACGGCCTCTGGCCCGCGCGACCTGGGCGGCCAGCACCTTGGCGCCGAGCTGGGCGTGGGGCTGCAGCTCGAGGCTGTCCAGCGCCCGCATGGCCAGGTCCGCGGCCTGCTCGGCCTCGTCGAGAAGCCCGGCGTCGAGCCGGGTGAGCCCCAGCAGCACCATGGCGAGCGCGCCGACGACGGCATGGCCGCCCTGGTCGGCGGCGGCCTGGGCGTTGTGCAGGTGAGCCGCTCCGCGCTCGGGATCGCCGGCGCCGCGCGCGGCCAGACCCCGGGCCACGAGGGTGAGCGCGACACCCCAGGTGTCCCCGGTCGCCTCGAACAGCTCCGCAGCCCGTTCTGCCTCTGCCTCGGCCTCGGCGATGTCCCCGAGTTCGGCGGCGGCGACCGCGTCGATCGTCAGGCACACGGCCAGGCCCCACACCTCGCCCAGCGACCCGGCCATCTCGATCAGGTCGCGGGCGAGCCGGCGGGCCCGGCTGAGCTGGCCGGACAGCAGCCAGACCAGCGCCTCGGTTCCCGCGCACCAGCCCAGCCCGCCGGTGTCGTCCAGCCGTCTGAAGACCTCGGAGGCGTCCCGGAGGTACTCCTGGGCACGTGGGTAGTCCCCCCGGGTGGTCGCGCTCCAGGCAAGGTGCTGGAGGGCCCAGCCGACCCCTCTGGGATCACCGACCCGGCGGGCGAGGGCCAGCGCGTCGGTGAACCGCTTCTCGGCGTGGCGCACCCGGCCGGCGGCGTACTCCAGCAGGCCGAGCTGGCGCAGGGTGGCGGCGACCACCCGGTCGCTGCCGGCGCGCTGGGCCTCCTCGAGCGCGGTGACGAGCGCGGTCGAGGCCTCGTCGTCCCGGCCCTGCTTGTGCCGCAGGTCGCCGAGGATGCGGTACGCCGCCGCCCGCAGCTCAGGTGTGGTGACCCGCAGCGCGGGCCGCAGGACGCGCTCGGCCTCGTCCAGCCGGCGCAGCGACGCCAGGGCCTCGGCGTGCAGCACGACCGCGCCCAGATCGTCGAGTTCGCTCACGACCCCCCGGCCGAGCCGGCGGGCACTGGTGATCAGATCGCTGGCGCTGCGGTGGTCGTCGCGGGCGAGCGCCGAGCGGGCGACCCGGACCAGGGCGTGGAACCCGGGCTCCCGCGCCGACCAGGCGGGATCGGTGGGCGCGAGCGCCATCGATGCCGCGAGGTCGTGGGCCCGTTCGGCATGGTGGCCGACGAAGGCCGCGACCTCCGCCTCGGAGCCGCTGAGGAACTCCACCCCCCACTGGGCCGCCGCGGCATGCCGGCGGGCCCGCTCCACCTTGGGCAGGCCGGCGTAGGCGACGTCCCGGGCCATCGGGTGCACGAACGTCCACATCGGCTCCCCGGGATGCGGGGCCCGCAGGAGTTGGCGTTCGGTGAGGGTTGCCAGCGCCCGGTGCACCTGCTCCCCCCGACGGTCCTCCAGCGCGGGCAGCGCGTCCGCGGGGAACCGGCTGCCGAGCACCGACGCCGAACGCAGGACGGCCTTCGCGATCGGGTCGAGATCGTCGATACGGGCGGCCAGCACCGACTGCACACCGGCCGGCAGCGTGGTCTCGGGCAGGGATCCCTCAAGCACCCAACTGCACTGCTGGGTGCCGGCCGGGTAGCGCAGTATCTCCGAGGCCAGGTCCGTGCCCGGGGCGGCGCCGTTCGGCGTGGCGCCGGGCACCGGCTCCGTTCCCGCCGCGCCGGTGCCGGTATCTGTGCCGGCTCCGGCGGCTGTTGCGCCGGCCGCGTCGCCGCGGTGCAGGTCGCCGCGGTGCAGGATGCCCCGGTCCACCAGCAGGTTCAGCAGCTCGGTGAGGAAGAACGGGTTGCCGTGGACCCGCGCGAGCAGGGCGGCCCGGGCGGTCTCGTCCAGTTCGGCGCCGCCGAGATAGTCGCGCAGCAGGCTGGCCGAGGCGGCCTCCGCCAGCGGGGCGAGCGCGAGCGACTCGGCGTTGGGCAGCCCGGCCAGCGACGGGACCTCGCGGTCAAGCATGATCAGAAGTACCGGCCCGCGCAGCCTGCTGGCGAAACGCCGCAGCCCCTGCCACAGCGCGGTCGTCGCCCATTCCAGGTCGTCCAGGACGATGACCAGCGGCCCGTCGTTGGACAGGCCGCCAAGCAGCACGGCCACGTCGTCGACGATCGCGTCGACGGCCCGGACGGCGGGATCGTCGGCCGGGTTCTCCCGCCCGGCCGGGTCTCCCGGCGGGATGTCCGGAGCCACCGTCGAGCGGCCCTCCGGCGGCACGCCCAGCAGGGCGAGCAGCTTGTCGGCCACCCCGCCGGGGATGCGGGTGCGCGCCGCCGGGTGCTCCAGCCGGCTGACCGTGCGCCGTACCCGTTCGGCGACCCGGTCCGGACTGTCACCCTCCCCGACCCCGCAGGCGGTCCGCACGATGTCCATGAGCGGGGCGAGGTCCCGGCCGTCACCGTGGCGGACCGTGCGGCCCCACAGCACCCTCGCGTCCTGCTGCGCGCCCGCCCGGCGGGCCAGTTCCACCGCTATCCGGGTCTTGCCGATGCCGGCCTCACCGGTGATGACGACCGTCCGTGGCTGACTGTGYGCGACGACGTCCCGGAAGGCGGATTCGAGCACCGCGAGGTCCTGGTCGCGCCCGGTGAACGGCGCGTCGTCGCCGTGTCCAGGCCGGGCGACGTTGGACGGCCGCAGGCTGACCAGCTCGTAGGTGGGGACCGGCTCGCGTTTGCCCTTGAGCTTCAGCGGGGCCAGCCGGCGCCAGGTCGCCACCGAGGTCGTGGCGATCATGGTGTCGTGGCCCGCGTACACGGCGCCCACCGCGGCGGCGTCCGACAGCCGGGCGGCGGTGTTCACCGTGTCGCCGATCACCGTGTAGGTCAGTGACGCCTGGACGCCGGCCAGCACCTCCCCGGTGTTGATCCCGACGCGCAGGCCGAGGTGGCGTCCGCCGCCGGCTTCGTCGGTGACGAGGCGGCGGACGGTCTCCTGCATGGCGGCGGCGGCGCGCACGGCTCGTTCCGGGTCGTCCTCGTGCGCGGTCGGCGCGCCGAACACGGCCATGATGCCGTCACCGGTGAGGTTGTCGACCCGGCCGCCGACCTCGGCGACGTCACGGGCCAGGGCGGCGAGCACCCGGTCGGTGACCTCGCCGACCCGTTCGGGATCCAGATCCTCCGCCCATGCGGTGAAGTCCGAGAGGTCGCCGAACAGGACGGTGACGACCCGGCGTTCGGCGCCCTCGTCGGCGCCCATGCCGTTTTCGGTCTGCAACGGCAGCCCGCAGTGGAAACAGAACCGTCCGCCGGGAACGGCGGGAGTGCCGCAGCGCGGACAACGCAGCGTTCCACCGAGGGGTGATGTGATCATTTGGGCGCCCTGAAGCCGGAGTCAGGGCCGGGCCATGACGGCTGGCCGGCCCGCCCGGTGTATCGGGCCTGCCGGCACGGCATCCAGGACTGGACCCTTTTGACGTGGTCGGATATATCCGGAGCGTTGCGCACGGGTGGTCGCCTCCCGGCCGCGAGCATAAGCCAACCGTACGAGATCTTCTGTTCGTGCTGATCTTAACGGTTTCCAGGAAGGAAGAGGGCTGTGTGGGATGTCCAGAATCCGGCCTCCTCCCCCGGTCGTAAGGTGAAGCGATCATGTTTTTGCGCCGCCGGTGGCCTGCTGAAGGTGGGGCCGAAGGCAATGTGATCATGTTTTCGCGTTCGTGAGGTTCCCGCCGTCTACGCGATCATGATTTGTGGACGTGTCGGAAGGCGGCCTATGCGAGCAGGAGCTCRATCGGCGTGGTCCGCAGTTCCCGCCGCTGGTGCAGGTGCTCGATCTGGGCACGGACGGACATCTCCGCGGCCGGCCACAGGGCGCGGTCGACGTCCGTGTAGATTCGTTGAACGATCTGACGGACCGTGCTGTCGCCGGCGGCGAGGGCCGCCCGTACCTGGTCGAGCCGGGCCTCTCGGTGGGCGAGGTACGCCTCCGCGGCGCGGCCCGCGGCCGGCAGATGCGGCCCGTGTCCGGGGAGCACCACGCAGTCACCCAGCTCGCGCAGGCGCCGCAGGCTCGTCAGATAGTCGCCGAGTTGCCCGTCGGGGTGCGCCACCACGGTCGTGCCCCGGCCGAGGATCGTGTCGCCGGTGAGAACCGAGCTTCCCGCGGTGGGCGCCGAAATGTTGTGACTGTCGGTGCTGTCGGTGTCGGCCCGCCGGTCGTCGGTGAGGACGAACGACAGCGAGTCGCTGCTGTGGCCGGGGGTGGCCAGCACCCGGATCTCCACCCCGGCGGCGGCGATCACGTCGCCCTCGGTCAGCCCTTCGTCGCCGAGCCGGTGGGCGACATCGAGGGCGCGCACCGGCGCGGAGGTCAGCTCGTGCAGCGGCGCGGCACCCTCGCTGTGATCAATATGACCATGGGTGAGCAGGATGACATCGACCGGCCCGGCCGCGACGATCGCCGCGAGATGGCCGGGGTCGGGCGGGCCGGGGTCGACCACGACGCAGCCGGTGGCGCCCGGGGCGCGCAGGATCCAGGTGTTCGTACCGTCCAGGGTCATCGGGCTGGGGTTGGGCGCGAGCAGCAGCGAGGCCAGCAGGGTCACCTGCCGGGGCGTGGGCCGGCCGCCCGCCGCGGGGGCCGCCGCGCGTGGATCGGGCACGCCGTCCGTAACGCTCGTATGCCCCACGGATCACTCACCAGATTCCGAAGCGGACGATGCTYTGTTGCGCAGGTGTCCTGCTGGGTCACCTGCCGGTTGCGTGGACGGCCCACCAGGCTGTCTGTCGACCCGAACTGTCTGTCGACCCGATCGTCAGATCGGCTACTTCTGTCATAGACAGTAGGTTGTTCGCCCCGGCTCGCGCACCATGTCAGCGGCGGGGGTCGGCTKTGAGCTGCGTCTCGTCCGGATATCCGCACCCAGACGCCTTTTAATTGCTATTTGTCGATATCTGGTTACTATTCGGATATATCCATAGCTGGACGGCAACTCATGTGCCGCAGCCTGTCCGCGGTTCTCCAGCGAACGCTAACTGACGGTGACAACGATCTCCACCTCGACCGGAGCGTTCAGCGGCAGGACGCTCACCCCGACCGCGGACCTGGCATGCCGTCCGGCATCACCGAACACCGCCACGAACAGGTCGCTCGCGCCATTGATCACCGCCGGCTGGCCGGTGAACGCGGGCACGCTCGCGACGAACCCGACGACCTTGACAACACCGGTGATCGCATCCAGGCTGCCGGCCACCGCGGCCGCGGCCGCCAGCGCGTTCAGGGCGGAGATCCGGGCCAGGTCGGCCGCGCGCTCCGCCGGCACCGAGCCGCCGTCGGCAGCCTCACCGACCGGCCCGGTCGCGGCGAGGACGCCGTCCACCAGGGGGAGCTGTCCGGCTGTCCACACCAGTTCGCCGTGCCGCCGGGCGGGCACGTACGCACCCGCTGGCGACGGGACGGTGGGCAGTGCCAGGCCGAGCGCGGCCAGGCGCTGTGACGGGGTCGCCGCGTCGGCTGTCACGGCGGTCACCGCGCCGATTCGCCCTTGGGGCGCTTGAAGTAGGCGACCAGGCTCTCCGGGTTCGGCCCCGGGACGATCTGGACCAGTTCCCAGCCGTCCGCCCCCCAGTTGTCGAGG
The DNA here is from genome assembly GCF_001983005.1 of Protofrankia sp. BMG5.30. Lineage (NCBI taxonomy): Bacteria > Bacillati > Actinomycetota > Actinomycetes > Frankiales > Frankiaceae > Protofrankia > Protofrankia sp. BMG5.30. The sequence continues at coordinate 271,549 of NZ_MOME01000005.1, forward strand.
ATCTGTTTGGTCGCGTGGATCAGCACCGGCGCTGTCGCGTACTCCCAGGTCTGCATGACTTGTGACCATAGTGCGTCGCGGCCGGGGGGCACGCGACAGCCGTCCCCGCGCGCCCCCCGCCGCGCATGCCGAGAGCGCACGGAAGACCGGCCTCGCGGGGAGGTCCACCTGGAGGGCCCCAGGCTCGCCTGGGGGCGTCCGGAGGGCGTCTGGGAGGTGTACGCCGGGAGGAGGGGGCCGGGGCCTGGCAAGCTGCCCGTGCCCGGGCCGGGGCGGGGTCTGGCAAGGGGTACGGGCAGGGGTCGCATCGGTGGACACCGCGCCCGCTGCCTGTTCATCGACCGGAACGGCCGGGGCCGGCCGGGTACGGTCGTTGATGTGACGCCGCAGGAGACTCCATCGCGGGACGCCGCGGACGGGCCATGGCACTGCCGCCTGCACGTGGTGAGCGGCAAGGGCGGCACCGGCAAGACGACCGCCGCCGGCGCGCTCGCGGTGGCGCTGGCCACCGGTGGTAGGCGCGTCCTGCTCACCGAGGTCGAGGGACGCCAGCAGATCGCCCAGCTCTTCGACACCCCGCCGCTGCCCTACGCGGAACGCAAGGTCGCGAGCGCTCCTGGTGGCGGGGAGGTCTTCGCGCTCGCCATCGACGCGGAGGAGGCGCTGCTGGAGTACCTGGAGATGTTCTACAACCTCCGCCGCGCGGGCCGGGCGCTGGAGCGGATCGGCGCCGTCGACTTCGCCACCACGATCGCGCCCGGCGTCCGTGACGTCCTGCTCACCGGCAAGGTGAAGGAGGCGGTCAACCGCCCGGACGGGACCCGGCCCGGGGGCAGGGCCTATGACGCGGTGGTCCTCGACGCGCCACCTACTGGGCGGATCACCCGGTTCCTCAACGTCAGCGCCGAGGTCGCCGGGCTGGCCAGGATGGGCCCGATCCGCACTCAGGCCGACAGCGTGATGGCGGTGATGCGCTCCGAGCAGACGGCTGTGCACCTGGTCACCCTCCTGGAGGAGATGCCGGTCCAGGAGACGGTGGACGGTGTCGCCGAGCTGCGTGCCGCCGGGCTGCGGGTCGGTGGTGTGATCGTGAACATGGTCCGGACGCCGTTGCTCGCCGACGAGGACCTCGCGCGGGCCGGCGCGGGCCGGCTGGACGTCGAGGAGCTGGCCGCGGGCGTGAAGGCGGCCGGCATCGCCCCCGCGGCCGGGCTGGTGGACGCCCTGGTGGCGGAGGCCGCCCAGCATGCCCGCCGGGTGGCTCTGGAGAGGGCCGAACGCGGCGAGATCGACGCGTTGGGACGTCCCGTGTACGAGCTGCCCCTGGTCGCCGACGGCGTGGACATTGGCGTGATCTATCAGTTCGCGGAGTTGTTGCGGATGCAACGGATGGTCGGATGAGCAACGGTCGGACGAGCGGGCTCGCAACCGTGGGGGCGCGGGTGCCCCCGTCCGCGTCCACGGTGTCCGCGCCCACGGTGCCGGTGCTGGACGTCGACGCCATGCTCGGCAGCGAGAAGATCATCGTGTGCTGCGGGTCGGGCGGGGTCGGGAAGACCACGGTCGCCGCCGCGCTCGCGCTGCGCGCGGCCGAGCGGGGACGCCGGACGGTCGTCCTCACGATCGACCCGGCCCGCCGGCTGGCGCAGTCCATGGGCCTGACCGAGCTGGACAACAACCCCCGGGAGGTCGTCGGGGTGGACTGTTCCGCCGGCGGTCATCTCGACGCGATGATGCTCGACATGAAGCGGACGTTCGACGAGATCGTCCTTGCGCACGCAACCCCGGAACGCGCCCAGCAGTTACTCGACAACCCCTTCTACCAGTCGTTGTCGTCGTCCTTCGCCGGTACCCAGGAGTACATGGCGATGGAGAAGCTCGGCCAGCTGGACGCGACGGGCGAGTGGGACCTCATCGTCGTCGACACCCCGCCGACCCGGTCGGCCCTGGACTTCCTGGACGCGCCCAACCGCCTGAGCGCCTTTCTCGACGGCCGGCTGCTGCGACTGCTGCTCGCCCCGGCGAAGGCCGGCGGGAAGATGTACCTGAAGGTCGTGAACGTCGGGCTGGGCGTGTTCGGCAGGATACTGACGAAGATCATCGGCGCGCAGCTACTCGCCGACGTCAGCCAGTTCGTGGCCGCCCTGGAGACGATGTTCGGGGGGTTCCGGCAGCGCGCCGACCAGACGTACCAGCTGCTGGGYGCGCCCGGGACGTCCTTTGTCGTGGTGGCGGCGCCGGAGGCCGCCGCGTTGCGGGAGGCGTCGTACTTCGTCGACCGGCTCGACGCGGACGGGATGCCGTTGGCGGGCCTGGTCGTCAACCGGGTCCACTCGGTCGGGCCGGCCGCCCGTGGGCTGACCGTGGAACGCAGCCTGGCGGCGGCCGAGACGCTCGGTGAGCATGCCGAACATCCGCTGGCGACGGCGGTGCTGCGCATCCACGCGGAACGGGTACGGCTGGCCACCCGGGAGCAGCGTCTGCGGGACCGCTTCACCAGCGCGCATCCCGACACACCCCTGGTCGAGGTCGACGCGTTCGCCGGCGATGTTCACGATCTTGACGGCCTGCGCGCCGTCGGCGCCGTACTGGCCGGCGACGACATCCCCGAACACGCCCATGACGCCGCCCTGGGGCAGACCGACTAGCGCGCGAGTGGGGCGGTTACGTGGTTTTCGTCTCCTGTCACTCCGCGTCCGCCATGTCGCGGCTCCGCTCGCCGACGCCATGTACCGCCTGGCGTGGTGGGGCTGTCGGCAGTTGGCCGGGCTCGTGGGGGACGCGGGTGCGCGTGGGCAGCGATGTCAGATGTCCCGCGGGGGTTACCGGCTGGCCGAGCCTGCGGGTGCGCGAACAGCTGTGATCGCRCACCCGTCGGGGAGATCGGGCACCTGGGCCCGTCTGATCGTCCGGCCAGCCCGGATCATCGCTGGCCGCGGCACCGTCGTCGAGTGGTTGTCCCGTTAGTGACGTCGATGTCCGCAATGCCCTGTGTGCGTGTGATGATGAGCCGCGCGGGGGAACCGGACAGCAAATTCGTCAACAAACGACCAACAGGGCACCGGTAGGTGACCAGTGGGGGACGAGGTGCGGACGGTCCTAACCGGCGGAGGCGGCGCCGTGATGGGCGCGCGCGTCCGCGAGCAGCTTCCGCCACGATGTGACGTCCGGTCGCCGGCGCAGCAGCGCCCGGCGTTCCCGTTCGGTCATACCGCCCCAGACTCCGAACTCCACTCGGTTGTCAAGGGCGTCAGCGAGGCACTCGGTGCGGACGAGGCATCCGAAGCACCGGGTCTTCACCCGGTTCTGCGCCGCTCCCTGGACGAAGAGGTCGTCCGGGTCCAGGTCACGACAGGCCGCGTTCGCGGTCCAGTCGCCGTCGACGGTCGAGCCGATCAACTGTGTCGAGCTGGCACGTCGGGCGGCACTGGTGCGGGTTGCCAGGCTGCTGGTCATGCCACCTGCCTTTMTTCTCGAGACCGGGTCAGGGGGCCCGTGCGGGTGGTGACGTGGCTTCGCCCGAAACCGTATGGAGCGTCTCCGCCACGGCACAGACCCCACACGGGTGGTTGTCTAAATGACCCGTCCGGGCCATTGATCCGAATGACGACAGTGGCGCTATCTGTAACCAGATCATGTCGTGTGCGTGACATTCGTATGTCCGTTCCGTGCGGTCGTAGGCTGGTGCGGGAGGTACGGCCGAGCGGCCGTGCGAGGGGGCCGTTTGGAGGTTCCCGAACGTGACCAGCGCGACAGGGTCGGGCCACGGGTCCCCGCGGCCGCCCGCCGGTTCCGGCCGTGCCGGCTACGGCAAAGGCGTCGCGTCGGGCGCCGGCCCAATGCCGGACGGTCCACATCGTGGCTATCCGCGAGCATGGACGGCGGTCGAATGGATCGGGCAGGCCATGGTCATCAGCGGGCTCGCGGGTGTCCTGCTCGCGCTGGTCCTGTTGCCGGTCGTGGCGCTGGCGGGCCTCACGGTGAAGGGCAGCGCCGACGCCTTCCTCGACCTGCCGGCGAACCTCACCGTCCCACCGCTGCCGCAGGCGTCCCGCATCCTGGATGCCAAGGGCAACGTCATCGGATATCTGCGCGGTGAGCAGGACCGGCAGATCATCCCCCTCGACCGCATTCCGACGGTACTGCGCCAGGCGGTCATAGACATCGAGGACTCCCGCTTCTACGAGCACACCGGACTCGACTACCGGGGGCTGCTGCGGGCCTATGTCTCCAACCAGGAGTCCGGGGCGGTCACGCAAGGCGGATCCACTCTCACTCAGCAGTACGTGAAGAACGTCCTTCTGCAGGCCGCGACGTCCAGGGAGGAAAAAGAGGCCGCGACCGAGCAGACCGTCAGACGTAAACTCCGGGAAGCACGCTACGCACTTTACCTCGAGGAGCACCTGAGCAAGGACCAGATTCTTGAAAGGTATCTGAACATAGCCTACTTCGGGGACGGCGCCTACGGCGTGGAAACCGCGGCGAAACACTATTTCAACGTCGAGGTCGACCAGCTCACCCTCCCGCAGGCGGCGATGCTGGCCGGTCTGGTCAAGAACCCGACCGCCTACAACCCGGTGCTGCACCCGCAGGCGGCGATGTCGCGACGGGACGTCGTCCTGGAGCGCATGCACGAACTCGGCCACATCAGCGACGAGCAGCTGCGACAGATTCGGGGGACCCCGGTGGTGCTCAACCGCCCACCGCAGGCTGCGGACCCCTGTCAGCTGTCGTCGGTGCCGTTCTTCTGCGCCTACGTCCGCCGCACGCTGCTCGCCGACGAGCGTTTCGGGGCGACCCAGGCGGACCGGGAACGGCTGCTGTTCGAGGGCGGCCTGACGATCCGGACCACACTCGACCCGGTCGCCCAGGCCGCCGCGCAGAACGCGGCGAACACCGTCGTGCCGCCCGGCAACCGGGTGGCGGTGGGGGTGGCAATGCTCCAGCCGGGCACCGGGAACGTGCTGGCGCTGGCGGTGAACCGGGAATACGGCCCGTCCGCGGACGGCCAGCCGCCGGAGCGGACCACCGACTTCGTACACACCAAGCRGATAATCCCGCTGGAGGAGGCCTCGTTCTCACCGGGATCCACCTTCAAGGTGTTCACACTCGCCGCGGCCCTGGAAAAAGGACTGCCGCTGAACACCACGTACTATTCCCCGGCGTGCTACCACTCGGATGTCTTCCACAATCCGGATACCGACGACAACGGGCACCAGAGCCAGGGGGACTGCTACGGCAACGCCGACCCGAACGAGGCCGGCTTATATTCCATGACCACGGCGACCTGGGACTCGGTCAACACCTACTACATCCAGCTCGCGGAGAAGGTCGGGCTGCGGAACACCGCTGAGATGGYACGTCGGCTGGGGGTGTCCTCCTGCCGGGTGCAGGACCAGTCCGAGTCCCTGCGCTGCCCCGGCGGCGGCATCGGGCCGGTCGACGGAGCGGCTGTGCTCGGCACCAACGAGATCTCCACCATGGATCTGGCGACCGCCTACGCCACGCTGGCCAACCACGGTGTCCGATGCGATCCGCGACCCTTTGAATCGATCACCCAGCGGGTCGGCAGCACCGACCGGCCGGTGCCCTACAGCGCGCCCGAGCCGTGCCGCCAGGTGCTCGGGACGCAGATCGCGGACACGGTCACCTCGGTCCTCGAAGGTGTCATCCTGCACGGGACCGGGGTCCCCAACGCGCAGATCGGCCGGCCGGCCGCGGGCAAGACCGRCACCGCCGAGGGGTTCAGCACCGCGTCGTTCGCCGGTTACATCCCCCAACTGGCCACCGCCGTGACCCTCGCCGACCCGCGCTCGCCCACGACATATCCGTTGCGCAACGTCCTGGGCAACCAGGTCGTCTACGGTGGTGGCCTGCCCGCCCAGGTGTGGGCGAGGGCGATGCGCGGCACTGCCGACGGACTCGGGCTGCCGGTCGCGCCGATGCCGTCCCCGGACGACACCCAGCCCCACCCGGCGAAGAAGACGCTGCCGGACGTCGTCGGCCTGGACCTGTCCCTGGCACAGCAGCGGCTGACCTCCCAGGGCTTCCGGGTGACGGTGCAGGAGATCTGGAGCCCGTTCTCGAAGGGGACGGTGCTGGCGATGAATCCCGGCGGCAATCAGGAGGTGGACGAGGGCTCGGAGGTCGTGCTGATGGTCTCCCAGGGCTTCGTCCTGCGGTCCGCCGAATCCGACGAGGGTGGGACGCCCACCCGGCTCGGCGACGGAAGAAGGTCCGCTCGCGCCGATCCCGGCACCGCGGGGTCCGGGCGGGTTCGGGGCAGTGGCAGGTCCGGAGCGGGCTGACGGGCCTGTCAGCTCCCGCCGGCCGCCGGCGGATCGTCCCGTCCACCGTCCCCTGGTCGCGGGTCGACCGGTCACGCCCCGACAGGCCGTGTGCCGCCCGATCGGGCGTACCGATAGGCCGTGCTCACGCCTGGGCGGGCGGGGAGGAAGCCAGCCGGGCGCGGACCAGGGCGGAGACGCGGGCCCCGTCCGCACGCCCGGCCACCTCGGGCTGGACCGCCTTCATCGCGGCGCCCATGGCCTTCGGCCCGGCCAGGCCGTGCTCGGCGATCACCTTGTCGATGATCGCGGCGAGTTCGTCGTCGCCAAGCTGCTGAGGGAGGTAGGCGGCCAGGATCTCACCCTCGTCGTTTTCCTTGCTGGCCTGTTCCGCGCGGCCCGCCGCGGCGAAGGCGTCGGCGGCCTCCCGTCGCTTGCGAACCTCCCGGGTGAGCACCTTCCGCACCTCGGCGTCGGACAGTTCGCGGGCGCTCTTGCCGGCGACCTCCTCGTCCTTCAACGCCGCCAGGGCCATCCGCAGGGTGGACGTCCGCAGCGCGTCCCGCGCCTTCATCGCCGTGGTGAGATCCACCCGCAGACGATCCTTGAGTTCGCTCACACGGGTGACCTTAGTTGACCTGGCCGGCCGCCGGCCGCCGGACCAGCGGCCGGCGGGGCGGATGTCCACTGGGTCACGACGTGCGCGACGCGCCCCGCGAGCCGCCCACCATGGCGCAACCTGGGCCACACTTGTCCGATGACGAGTGGGCGACGGTTGCAACAGTCACCTTCACGGGCGTGGGGACGCCCCGTCGGGCGGGCGGCCACCGGGCTCGGCGTGGCAGGAGCCCTTGCCGTGGCATATGCCGCCGGCTATGAGCGCACCGCCTACACCCTGCGTCGTGTGGTGCTGCCGATGCTCGCGCGGGACGCGCAGCCGCTGCGCATCCTGCACATCTCCGACCTGCACATAACCCCGAACCAGAAGCGCAAGCTGGCGTGGATCGGGGATCTCGCCCGCCTGGTGCCCGACCTGGTGGCGCTGACTGGTGACGTCCTGGCACACCCGGACGCCGACGAGCCGACGCTGCTGGCGCTGTCGTCCCTGTTCGRCTTCCCGGGGGTTTTCGTGCCGGGCAACAACGACTACTACGTGCCGACGCTGAAGAGCCCGCACCGCTACCTGCTGCCCGGGGACGTCCCCACCCCGAAGGGGGCTCCGCTGGACTGGGCCGGTTTCGCCAAGAGCCTGGCCGCCGACAGCGGCTGGCTGGACCTGACCAACACCCGGACGGTGCTGCGCGTCGCCGGGCTGCGGATCGACGTCCGCGGCGTCGACGACGCCAGGCTCAGGCGGGACGATCTCTCCGCGGTGCTCGGCCCGCGCGACGACGGCAACGGCGACGTCGACCTGGTGCTGGGGCTGTCGCACACCCCGGAGCCCCGGGTGCTGGACGCCTACACCGCGGACGGGGTGGCGCTGACGCTCTCCGGCCACACACACGGCGGGCAGATCCGGGTGCCGTTCGTCGGGGCGCTGGTCGCCAACTGTGGCCTCGACCGCGGCCGGGTCCGCGGCCTGTCCCGTTACGAGGCCGGTGGACGCTCGTCGTGGCTGCACGTCTCCGCGGGCCTTGGGACGTCCCCGTTCGCACCGGTCCGGTTCGCCTGCCGGCCGGAGGCCACCCTGATCACCCTCGCGCCGGCCGCGTGGACCTGACGCCTCGCGCGGACCTGGCGCCGTGGCCCTGGGTGTGAGCACCGTCGCGGCCTCTGTGCCGGTGGCGGGGGCTGGAGCCGCTCCCCGTGGACCTGTCCGGTCACCCCGTGCCGAGAGTGGCCGGCGGATCAGGTAGACTTCCGGATCAGGTAAGCTTTGCAGTGGTCGCGGGGTGTGGCGCAGCTTGGTAGCGCGCTTCGTTCGGGACGAAGAGGTCGTGGGTTCAAATCCCGCCACCCCGACCCAGGTCAAGGACATGATTCGCAATTCGGATCATGTCCTTGACGCATGTACAGCAGCAAAGTACAGCAACCTCCTTACCAATCAAGGCTTTCGTCCAGCCAGTTCAGCGCCTCCACGCGACCGAACATCCGTCAGGCACGGCTCAGTCGTCCGGGTCGTCCGGGTCGATGAAGGTGTCCCAGTGGGCTCGGTCTTCCTCGAAGTCCGCGATTTCCACTGTCGGCCCGGTTGGCCGGGCGACAAGGATCGCGTAGAAGACGATCGGCCCGAACGCTCCGCTCGGCTCAAGGATCACAGTCGAGCCGTGCCACCCATCGTCGAGGGCAGATTGTCCCAGTTGTGGGTGAAAGCGAACCTTGCTGACCGCACCGGCAACGCCATGAACTCGTGGAACGTCGGCCCCGAGTAGCGTGCGCTTCGGCTGTCCGGGTAGGTGGCCTGAGCGGTGGCGAGGAAGTCGGCTCCGTAGGTGACCGTGTGTCTGGTCACTGGGCGAGGCGCCCCTGGCGGGCGTACTCCTCACCGATCTGTCGCAGGCGGTCCATCATCCGCGATGATGGCTGATGCTGCGGTAGGAGGGCCGCTACGTATGGGATGTCCTCGCCGTTGTCGACGAGTTGCCAGCCGGGCTCGCGGTGGGACCGTTCGCTGGCGTCCGCGTTGGTGTGGCCGCGGAGCAGGTTGACGGCGTCCTGGACGGCTTTCAGTTCGGTGGCGCTGAACAGTTCCCGGCGGGCTGGCCGAGTCGGCCGGAGCCGGTGCTGCTCGTAGCCGAGAACCCGCTCTTTGATCAGTACCGCGTCGCCGTTGTCGATCAGACGGCCCCGGATCGCTCGGAGATGGCGCGGTGCGGGTCCTCGTTCGAGCTTGCGATACCGGACACCGGTGATTGGAAGGCCGGTCTCGCGGACGTGGGCGAACTCGGCGAAGTACAGGACCTTGTTGGCCTTGGTGGCACCCCCGTAGGGGTCATTGGCCAGTTCCTCGGCGACCAGGAGCAGTAGCTCGGCGAACTTGGCTTCGTCCGGCTGTACGTCGAGGTCGTCATGCGGGAGACTCTCCGTAACGATTCGATCATGTTCGTCCACGATGTTGGGCCTCCCTTCCCGTAGCCTTACAAACGTACCGGCGGTGCCGCAAGCATGGCGTAACGGCTCGCCCACCGGAAGAACTCGCGCTCGTCCACATTCTAATCGAACTGTTGTTCGTGGCAAAGTCGTCGGCCCGGATTGACGGGCCGGCTTCGTTCGGCGATCCGGCCCAGCCGCTCCCAGGTGGTCAGGTCCAGGAAGTCGGGCGGCTGGTTCGCCGCCCGCCACCCGGCGTCGTGCCGTCCCAGGCCGTTGGAGTTGACGTTCAGGTGCAGCCTGCGCGCCTCAGGTGTCCGTGCCGGCGATTTCGCGCGTGGTCACGATGTCGTTCCGGCGGGCAGCGGCGGGGCCTCGGTCCCGATGTTCTCCGGCCGCACGGAGCGCTCGCCGGCGACGCGCGCGGCGATCGGCTCCAACCTGGCCAGATGCTCCTCACCGAGAGTGACGTTGGTAGCACCGGCCTTCTCGCGCAGGTAGCCGAGGTGATGGGTGCCGGGGATGGGCACCACGTCCTCGCCGCGGGAGAGCAGCCAGGCCAGCGCCACCTGCCCGGGGCGGACGCCGAGTTCGGTCGCGATCCCGGCGACATCGTCGGCCAGGCGCAGGTTGATGTCGAAGACGTCCGCGGCGAAGCGTGGGTGCCGGCTTCGACGGCCGGTCACGTCCTGCGGCCTGCGCAGGGCGCCCGTCAGCCAGCCGCGCCCGAGCGGCGAGTACGGGACCAGCCCGATGCCCAGCTCGCGGGCTGTCGGGACGGTCTGTTCCTCGATCTGGCGGCTGAAGACCGACCACTCGTTCTGGATGGCGGTGACCGGATGCGTGGCGTGGGCGCGGCGGATCGTCCGCGGGCCCGGCTCGGAGAGCCCGATGTAGCGGATCTTGCCTGCCGCCACCAGCTCCTTGAGCACCCCGACGGCCTCCTCGATCGGCACTGTCGGGTCGACCCGGTGCTGGTAGTAGAGGTCCACGTGGTCGATGCCCAGGCGCCGCAGCGAGCCCTCGACCGCGGTCCGGACGTACTCCGGCCGGCCGTCGATGCGCCGTGCGTCGGGGTTCGTGTCGCGGTCCAGCGCGTTGCCGAAGCCGATGGCGAAGGCGCAGAGGAACACCTGCCACAGCCGCACCGTGTGCGTCAGCACCAGCAGGCTGAGCGCCAGCGCGCCAAGGCCCAGCAGCGCCTGCGCCACGAACTGGATGTTCCGCTTCGGCAGCCGGTCGGCCAGCGCCCCGGCGTAGGGCGAGACCAGCAGCAGGGGCACGAACTGCAGGCCCACCGTCACGCCTGTCGCGGCCCCCCGAATGGTCCGTCAGCTCGGTGAGGACGAGCCAGTCCTGTGCCGTCCGCTGCATCCAGGTGCCGGTGTTCGACACCAGGGATCCCGCCAGCCACAGCCGGAAGTTCCGCGACCGCAGCGCGCGAAATCTGGTCGTCATGTTCGGTGCGGCGCCGGCGGGGTCAGGCCGCGGCCAGGCCGAGGTGCTCGCGGAAGGTGGTCCCCTCGTACTCGCGCCGGAACAGCCCGCGGTCCTGTAGACGCGGCACGACGTTCTCGACGAAGCTGTACACCGCGTCGGCGGTCTCCAGGAAGCTGAGGACGAAGCCGTCCGCCGCCCCCTTGCCGGACCAGCGCTCGAACTCGTCGACGACCTGGTCGTAGCTGCCGACGAAGCGGTAGTGGGCGTGCCCCTGCAGGTGTACGACGATCAGTTCGCGGACGGTGAGGCCCTTCAACGCGAGGTCGCGATACAGCTGCGGCCGGCTGCGCCGCCGCCCCAGCGTGGCCGTGGCCGGCAGGCGAAGAATGCGCTCGGGCGGTATCGGATCGTCGAGATCCAGGTCGGAGAGGTCGACCTCGGCGCCGGCGCCACGCTCCTTCGCGACGATCGCTCCGAAGGYCAGCGACAGGCTCTGCCGGCCGAGCTCGAAGTCCAAGGAGTCGACCAGCGCCCGTTCCCGCTCCTTGGCCTCACTCTCGGTGACACCGAGGATGACGTTGAAGCCGGGGAGGATGAGCGGCTTCGGGGCGCCGGGGCCCTTTTCGGCGGCGACCGCGGCGGCGAGCTTCGCGCTGAACGAGACGCCGTGCTCCAGGTCCGGGGACGCGGAGAAGATCGCCTCGGCATACCCGGCGGCGAACCGCAGCCCCGCGTCGGACCCGCCGGCCTGGAACTGCACCGGCCAGCCCTGCGGCGACCGCGGGACGCCGATCGCACCCGCGGAGCGCAGGAACTCCCCACTGAAGATGATCTTGTTGACTTTTGCCGGGTCGATCCGCGGTGTCCCGGTGCCGTCGACGTAGACCGCGTCCCACGCCCAGCCGCGCCACAGGCCCTGGACGATCTCGACGAACTCGTACGCGCGGCGGTACCGGGTGTCCTGGTCGGGCATGTCGGTGAAGCCGAACCGCCGTTCCCCTCCGAAGGAGGTCACGGCGTTCCCGCCGACACGGCCACCGCTGAGATGGTCGAGGGTCTGGAGCTGGCGCGCGAGCGCGGCCGGCACGTTGAACGCCGTCGTCGCCGTCGATACCAGCCCGATCCGTTCGGTCACGCTCGCCAGGGCCGCGACGACGGTCGTCGCGTCCGCGTGGAACCGCGCCCCGCCGTGCAGGGTGTTGACGGCGTCGACGTCGAACAGCAGGGCGTCGGCTTCGAAGACCGCGTCGAACTTCGCCTCCTCGAGCAACCTGGCCGCGCTGACAAGGGCGGGGATGTCGTATGTCCGGCGTACCGGGTCCGTGCGCGACGACAGGGTCGCGCCCAGAGCCGACGCGTGYGCCGCCAGCTTCAGCTGTCTTTTCCCGACCATCGCCACACCACCCGTCGTGAGACGTCCACCTTCATCCGGCTTCACTCCATTCCCCGCGATCCTGTGATCCCGCGTTTCCTGTGATTCCGTGCGCTCCCGCGATTGYGCGCCGGAGCGCCGGTTCCATCCCAGCGGCGGGCGCAGCGTCCGTAAAGTACCCCGGTTCATCGCGACCACAGTGTCACAAGCTAATTAGCTTGGCAAATAATCTCGATGAGTCATCGGCCGCGGGACATTCGGTCACGATATGGAGGGCGACTTCCAAGTTTCGCTAACGAATTACTTAAGCGTTACTGCCAAATCCCGGTGGATGCGGGTCCGCTGATCGCCGTCCGGCCTGCCGAACCCGGTTGGAATGATGAACGGATGGCATGTCCTGATATCTACTGACCAGGACGGGAGAACGCCGGTTTCCGTCACGCGGAGCCCGGGTGGTATGGCTCCACCGGTGGCTCCTGTGGCAGCGCCGCGACGTCCGCGATGAACACGGAGTCGAACGTCCCGCGTTCCGCCACCCGCGCGATGTGCCGGAAGAAGTCGATGTTCACGAACAGTGTCGGGTCGTCCTGGGCCCGCCAGCCGCCGGCGTGCCGGCCGCTCCCGGTGACGTTGACATTCAGGTGCAGTTCGCGTGCCATCGCCTGTTCCCTTCTGGCTGCCGGCATGCCGCTGGCTGGCCCGAATTCGCACCATTCGCATGGCTGTGGCTCCACCGGGTGAAAACCGGCGCCTGGGCGGTCGACGCTTTCGCGGGCGGAGATTCTGTGGGCCGGTTCGCACATCGTGTCCCGGGAGCGGGCCTGCACGGCACGGCGTCAGCGGAGCCCGCGGCGCCATGTACGAAGAGCAACGATTCGGGGACTTCCGGGGTGGCGGACGGTGACGCGTTTGTTGGTGAAACCGGCTGTGTGGAAGAGTGCGTCCTGGGCCGTCGTGGCTGCTGCCGGCTGAGCCCTGACTGCCTTGTGGCACGGGCGGCTGATGATCCGGCTGGTGATCCAGCTGGTGATCGAGGTGGGGGAACCAAGTTGACCGCAGCCGCGGGATCGCGGGTGGAGCGCTTCGAGGCGTTGCTGACCTCCGCCGGGAGCGAACTGCTCGACCGGCTTGCCAGTGGAGCTGGCGGGGGCGCGGGAACCGGCGGGGCCGGCGCGGCGGTCGGCCCACGACAGGCGTTACGCCTCGGGACGCGGCTGCGCGCCGAGTATCCGACGGATCTCGTGGTCGAGGCGCTGGGCCAGCACGAGCTGCGGGCGGCGGCCGGGTCGAAGTTCAGCCGGGCGATGGAGATGTTCTTCACCCGTGCCGGCCTGGAACAGGCGTCGCCGCAGGTCGTGGCCGAGCACACGGCTTCGCGGTACGCGGCCGGGGACATCGTCGCCGACCTGTGCTGCGGTATCGGCGGGGACATGCTCGCGCTCGCCAGGCAGCACCAGGTGATCGCCGTGGACGCCGACCCGCTTCATCTGCGTGTCGCGCGGGCCAACGCCGACGTCCTGGGCGTCGGGGGCAACGTGACGACCGTTCTCTCCGACGTCCGCGACGTCGGCCTGGCAGGGGCGGACGCGGTGTTCGTCGACCCGGCCCGGCGTGCCGGCCAACGGCGGCTGCGTACCGGTGACAGCGAGCCACCGTTGTCCTGGTGCCTGGAGCTCGCCGGACGTGTCGCGAAGGTGGGGATCAAGGCCGCTCCAGGCCTCCCACGCGAGGCCGTGCCCGCCGGCTGGGAGCTGGAGTTCATTGCCGTGGGCAGGGACCTCAAGGAGGCGGTGGCCTGGTCCCCGGCGCTGGCCACCACGGGCACCCGCGCGACCCTCCTGCCCGGCGGGCACACGCTCACCTCCACACCGGCTGGTCGGGGGGCATGTCGTCGGGATGTACATCAGGGGGCATACGGCGTGGAGACCCCGGTGCCGGTACGGGCACCGGGCGAATATCTCCTCGACCCGAATCCGGCTGTCACCCGCGCCGGGCTCGTCGCGGAGCTGGCCCGGGAACTCGGCGCCTGGAAGATCGACGGAAGAATCGCGTTCCTGTCGGCGGACACGCCGATACGTACGCCGTTCGGCCGCTCGTTGCGCGTCATCGATTCCGCGCCGTGGAACCAGAAGCAGTTGCCGGCCCGCCTGCGCGCGCTGGACGTCGGGTCGGTCGACATCCGGCGGCGCGGCCTGGCGGGTGACGTCGACGAGTTGCGTAAACGCCTGAAGCTCTCCGGTACCCGCCGGGCCACTCTCGTCATGACCCGTGTCGATAATCGCCCCTGGGGTCTGCTCTGCCTCGCTGACGAATGACGGCGATCAGTACCGTCCCATGCGAGGGAACCGCATCTCACGACGGATCCGGACAGCCGATGTGACCGGGGCGGGCGGCTCCGGGGCCGTCGGCGTTCTTATGGTTTTCTGGCGAGGCCGGCCCAGACGGGCATCGGGGTGGTGTCGGCCCCGGGTTCGGGGCGCCACTGTGTGGTCGGTACCAGGCCTGGTTCCAGCAGTTCCAGGCCGTCGAAGAACCGTAGGACCTGCTTGTGCGAGCGGAGCGTGACATTTTCGCTTTCCGACTCGTTCACGCTCTTCTCGAGTCCACGCATCTCTTCGGGGATGATGTCGCTGGCCAGGTGGGAAAGTATCAGGTGGCTGCCGGGGGGGATGGCGTTCAGCAGGGTGGTGACGATTTCGTAGGGGTTGTCCTCGTCGGTGACGCAGTGCAGGATCGCGACCAGCATGAGTCCTACTGGTTGGGTGAGGTCGAGGGTGGTGGCGGCTTTTTTCAGGATGATGTCGGGGTTGCGGAGGTCGGCTTCGATGTAGGTGGTGGTGCCCTGGGGGGAGCTGGTGAGGAGTGCTTTGGCGTGGACGAGGACGATGGGGTCGTTGTCGACGTAGACGACGCGGGTGGTGGGGGCGGCTCGTTGGGCGACTTCGTGGGTGTTGTTGGCGGATGGTAAGCCGGTGCCGATGTCGAGGAACTGGCGGATGCCGGCTTCGGCGGCGAGGTGGTGTACGGATCGGCTCAGGAAGGCGCGGTTCGCCAGCACGCTGGCACGAGCGTCCGGTACCGCCGCTATGATCTGCTCGCCCACCGCGCGGTCGGCGGCATAGTTGTTCCTGCCGCCGAGCAGGTAGTCGTAGATCCGGGCGACGTGCGGTATGTCCGGGTTGAGGTTGGCGGGTGGCTGTTCCTCGTCCGCTGCGTCAAGTCCCATGTCAGATCCTTTCGTCCGGCGACCGCTGCGCCGGGTCTCAGCCCAGGAGATCCTAGTACTTCTCTGTCGAATTCCGAAAAATTTCGGGGACGCCAGGAGGCGCCAGTACACAGCGGCATATCGGGGAGCCGGCCGCGGCGCCGGTCTGGTCGGCTGTGGCCGCGGTTGACGATCGCGTTCCGTGATATCGAATCTGCAATATTTACTAAACGTGATCGATGTGCCGGTCGGTTCCGCGGCGCGGCAGCTTCAGATCTCGTTGATGATCTTGTTGATCGTGCTGGCGGCGCGTTCCGGTGACACGCTGTCGACGCACAGGCGGTTCATCGCGGCCAGATAGCGGTCCACGTCCTCCAGCTTGTCCAGATAGGCCGCGCCGGCAAGCTGCTCGAGGTAGACCACGTAGGGCAGGTCCGCCTCGGGGAACTGCAGGATGCTGAACGCGCCGCCTTCGGCGATGTGRCCGCCGAAAGCGAACGGCATGACCTGGAGCGTGATGTTCGGCTGCTCCGCCAGGGCGATCAGATGCTCGAGCTGGGCGCGCATCACCTTGGCTCCACCGATCGAGCGGCGCAGAGCGGCCTCGTCCAGCACCATCCACAGGTGTGGCGGGTCGGGGCGGGCCAGGATTCGCTGCCGCTGCATCCGGACGTTCACCCGGCGTTCGACGTCGTCACACGGGGAGCCCCGGCCGCCCTGAGCGATAACGGCGCGAGCGTAGTCCTCGGTCTGGAGCAGGCCCGGGACGAACTGGRCCTCATAGGACCGGATCAGCGTTGCCGACTCCTCCAGCCCGATGTACGGCTGAAACCAGTTCGGCAGGACATCGCTGTAGTTCTGCCACCAGCTCGGCCGGTTGGCGTCCCGGGCCAGGGACAGCAATGGTTCCCGTTCGGCTTCGTTCGTGACGCCGTAGAGGGTGAGCAGATCGGCRACATCGCGTTCCTTGAAGCTGACGCGGCCGAGTTCCAGGCGGCTGATCTTCGATTCGGAAGCCCGGATGCTGTATCCGGCGGCTTCCCGACTGATGCCCTTGTCTTCACGTAATCGACGCAGCTGGGAGCCCAGGACGATACGGCGCACCGTGGGGCCACGGTGTAGGTCACCTGTTGTCACGACGGCTCACCTGTCGTCACATCCTGGCCCTTTCGCAGACATAATTCTGGCAGCGTCCCGGTTGGTATCTTCGGTCGTTGGGGTCCCTTCGGATATGTGCAGGGATTCTATCGTCGCGTGTCACGGGTACGGTGTGCTGTCCGGAGTTTGGCGGCGTACCTGTCTGTTTCATCCGCTTCGCTCGTTTCGTTCATGTTGTCTTCGCCGGCTGTCACGCCCGCTGGGCAGCCGATCATGCCGTCTGTCCGGGGCTCCGACCGGGTCTGTCGGGTTCGGCCAGGGAGGCCCTGCTGGCCAGGGTGATCGGCGGGTCGGTTGGCTGATCGGTGGCCAGACCGCCGCTGGCCGCTGACCAGGCCACCGGCCGGACGGCCGGCTGATCCCGCTGCCGGTGTGGCGGGATTCCGCTCACTCCGACTCCCGTCCGGCGCGGCGGCGTATCCCGGCGGCGATAGTGCCAAGAAAAATCCGCGCGACAAGGCCGATCACGACGAGATTWCCGATCATCTGGATCATGGTGATGATACGGGCGGTCTGGGTCACGGGGGCAATATCGCCGAAACCGACGGTGGTGAACACGGTGAGTGTGAAATACAGGGCGTCCGTGCGCGTCATCGCCTGGGTGAATGCGCAGGCCTGTTCGCGGCCGAGCACGAAGTAGGTTCCCGCAAAGATCAGTAGAAACAGTGGGAGGGACACGGCGAAGGCCTCCGCGGCGCGCAGCCCGGGGTAGGCGGACCGAGCGATCCGCCGGATCTGGACGCCGACGATGCCGGCGAACGCCAGCAGGGCGACGGCCAGCGCGATCCCCAGACCCGCGTGCACGCCGTCCCTGTAGGGCCGGTCGAAGGGAAGCAGATAGTACAGGAGCAGCAGGGCGACGAGGCTCAGGGCCGAGCGCGCCATGGCGCGTGCGATGAGTACGCGCTGACCGGGCGGCGGCCGGGTGGCCTCGCGCCGGTGTTTCGGCGGGGCCTCGCGCGCGTTTTTCGTGATCATGGACTGTCCTGGACGAGGGCGGCGCGGCCGGCCGCCATGGCAGGGCCTGGCAGGCAGTCGGTCACAGGCTCCTCCGCGCCCTGGGGATCACGGTCGGTGCTCAGGCCGTCGACCGGCCGCGAACCGCGGGCAGGGCTGGGTCCCCGCCGACGGTGACCCGACATCGCTCGCGGGGTTGATCGGAATCCGAGCCCCGTCGGTGGCTGGGGCCGCGGCAGGTGCGTCTGCCGCGGCCCCAGCCACCAGCCATGAGCATACGGTCACTAAAAGATCGCATCCGGTGACTGTGAGTCAATGTGAGGTGGGTACGTCAGGCGGTGAAGGTGAGGGAACAACCGCGATCGGACGTGCTGGCCTGGTCAGGAGAGCGGAACACCGCGGGGGAGGGGTCCTGGCGGGGGCGCCCCGTCAGGCCAGCCCCCCGGACGAGAGGGAGAGYACCGGCGACGACAGCCAGTATCTGCAGGACCGGGGAGCGGATGACGGACGTCCAGTGGATGCCCAGGTGGATGTCGTGATGGCCGTCGCGCCACCTGGCGGCACCGGTCAGCCAGTCCGTCAGCGTCCGCGGCAGCCATCCATCGCTGCGAGTGGTGGGCGTCCGCACCCAGGTCGAGTGATCGGCGTCCCCGCCGTTGGAGATCCCGCCGATGGGCATGAGCGGTGGGTGGATGACAGCCGCCCGCGTTGCCGGGCCCTGTCGCACCGGGCCCCGTAGGGCGGAGCTGCTGGTGCCGGCGGCACCGCCCGCGGTGACGCTCGCGTTCGCCGTCCCCTGCCCGGTCGTGGCCGCTGCTCGCCCGGTCGGGCCGGTCGTTCCGGTCGGCTTCGAGGGCGCGCGCTGGCCGCGGCTCGCCGACGATCGAGGCCGCGCCGTGGGCTGTGGCCTGGAGGTCTGCGCCACCGTCTGGGTGGAGGAAGTCCGCGGCGGTGTCACCGCGGCCGAGGCCGCGACGGACGGCGAGCCGGCCGGCGCCGTGGTGGGCGGCCTGGACGGCGAAGCCGGTGGCTTCGTCGGGGCGCTGGTGGGCGGTTGGGCTGTTCCGCTGGGGGCGGGCGCAGGCGAGGTCGCTGCCGGCTTCGTCGGTGYCGGTTTCGTCGGGACGGCGGTGGCGGGCGGCTGGGTCGCTCCGCTGGGGGCCGGCTGCGGGGTCGCCGGCACCCTCGGCGACGGCTGCGCCCCGTTCCCGGCGTCGGGAACGGGCTGACCAGGCTGGCCTGGTTGGGGGGATGGCGGTGGGGCACCCGCCGACTGTTCCGCCGACGTCCACGCCACGGTGTCCGGCGGCCGGGTGAGCGCGAGCCCGGTCGCGGTGGGCGGGGCGGACGTCCACGGCCTGCCCGCGGCCGGGGGCGTTGCGCCGTTGCCCGGGGCAGGCGCCCCGGAGGGGGTCGCCATCGCGCCGGGTGGGTTCGTGCTGCCGCTGGGGGTGACCCGCATGGCGACGGCCATGACCAGACCGGTGGTCACACCGAGCGCGATGCCGGCGACCACAGTGATCAGCGCGAGCTGCCAGCGGCGCAGGGCGGTGGTATATCCGGCGCCAGGGCTCCCGCCCCCGTAACGTCCGCTGCCGGGCCGTCCGGGCGGGGCTCCGCCCGCGCGGCCGGCGGGCCCACCCGGACGCTTCGCCACGCGCGGGGGCCGCACACGATCGGCCGCGGGAGCGGCCGCCGCCGATGGCGGCGGCGGTGGCTGGGGGGCGACCATGACCCGCCGGGTGACCTCGTCCGCCAGGTCGGCGCTGTCCGGATAGTTCCGGACGATGCCGGTGACGAGCTCGACAGCGGTGGGCCGTCTGGCCGGGTTCCGGTCGAGAGCGCGCCGCAGCAGCACCGTGAGGCCTTCCGGTATGCCGCGCAGGTCCGGCTCCTCCCGCAGCATGCGCAGGGCGGACGTGGTGGGTGTGTCCGCCGCGAACAGGTGGCGGCCGGTCGCGGCGAACGCCACACACATGGCCCAGGAGAAGATGTCGGCCGCGGGGCCAGCCCGTTCGCCGCGCAGTTGCTCCGGGGCCATCCAGGCGACCGTTCCGATGATGTGGCCGGTCTGGGTGTGCTCGGTCGTGTCGATGGCGTGGGCGACGCCGAAGTCGATGACCTTCGGCCCGTCCCAGGCGAGCAGGATGTTGGACGGTTTGAGGTCGCGGTGCACCAGTCCGGCGGCGTGGATGGCGGCGAGGGCGTCGGCGAGGCTCGCGGCGAGGTCGACGAGCATGGACCCGCTCAGCCGCCCCCGCTCGCTGACGGCCGCCGAGAGGCTCACGCCGTCGACGTACTCGGTGGCCATCCACGGGCGTTCCGCGTCGACGTCGGCGTCGCGGACCTCCGCGACGAACCTGCCACGGACGCGGCGCGCGGCCGCGACCTCCCGGCGGAACCGTTCCCGGAAGTCCGCGTCACCAATCAGCTCCGGCCGGATGACCTTCACCGCCATGGGGTGGCCATCCTCGTCGAAACCAAGGTAAACAGCGCCCATCCCGCCGGCACCCAGTCGTCCCTGGAGCCAGTATCTCCCGACTTTTCGGGGATCAGCGTCGGTCAGCGGCGCCAGCACGCCCGCTCCTCTCCTGCGACTTCCCCACCCTGGGGATCACGCTACCGAGTTGACGGGCATTGTGGCTGTGAGCGCATCAACTTTCCCGAGTGGGAACAAAACCGGTCACCGCGTTCAAACGTACGATTGATCACATCCTCTTGTCACTGCCGGACCGGCGTGTAAAGGTCGTGTACAGATAAAGGATTCGCAGGTGGTCGGGCCGGTTCCCTGATATCAGGAATCAGCTGGCCCGGTAGGGCCGGGGGCGTCGTGCCACCGACAGGTCGTGGACGGCGTGGTCATGTTTTTCCGGTGCGTTTGCCCCCGGTCGGACGCGGCTGCCGCGGAAGCCGCTCGGGGAGGTCCGGAAGGCCCAGCTTCCCGGGGTGTGCGGTAGCGTGCGGCGCGTCGGTGTCCGGGTCCGCCCGGGGCTTCCAGGGCCGTCCGGGTAAATACGTTCCGTTTCGTATCCGGAAGCCCACGGGACTGCCCATGGTGTCGTTTCCCACTGTCCGTCCCCGTGCTGCGGCGTCGTCCGGTGACGGTGTTTCCGGTCACCTGTCCCGCTGTGATGAAACCGGTTTGTGGCATATGCCGCACCCAGGCCGCCGCCGGCGTCCGCGGCTGAGTGGACAAGCAACGCCCGCTGCCCGATCCCGAACTCCATGGCGACGTCCAGCCAGCCCCGCAGGCCGCGTGGCCAGGCTGGTCGCCGGTGCCGGCCACCCCGCCACGGTGGGCCGACGGCGGCGCGTAGCGCACGGATCTCCTGGCTACACCTCGTGGCCACGCTCCGGATAGGACGGACCCGTACGTTGATGGAGAAAAGCATTCCTCCATACTGTTTGACTGAACCCGAAGACGGACGAACAAGTCGACGTAAGGGATGTCGGTCACGTGATGCTTTGGGCGTACCGGCCGTTGTCCTCCGGTGGGCCGGCCAGCCGGTCGTTCGCCGGCGCGGACCAGCCGTCCGCGCCGAGATGGCGACGYGGCGGAGGAACAGGGTGGGGTACGGCGGCGAAGCCGCTTTGCGTCACGCATAGTGGCCGTCGCGGCTTCCCGGTGGATCAAAGAGAGCGTGATTGTACCGCTTTCGCTCGGGTGGTCCGGAAGTCGGTCCGGCAGGCCCGGTGGTCCGGCTTCCCGACGGGACCAAGGTTCTGTGATCATGATTCTGTTGGCCATGGGTCCGCGGTCCGGAAGGCTCGCAAGCCGCTTCGGCGGACCCGGCATCCCAGGCTGCCGGGAGATCTCGGCCGGCTGGCGCCGGTCGTCACCAGAGTTGTCCGGGAAAGCTGGCCGAACCGGTTGCCGGACTTCGTTGCCAAGTAATTTGGAAGGCTTTGCCCATCGGAGTACTATTTTTGTATCGTATCGTCGGTATGAGATTTTCCACGCCGCCGGACAGGTCCGGGCATCTCGTCATGAAGGCCGTTTCCAGGATGACACGAACCCTGACATTTCACCGAGCCGTCCGGGCGGGCGGGTTTCGCGGTCGGCCGCCCTGCCGCCGGGGGGCGACCTGATGGGGCGGGGACGGGCGGATTCCGACCAGGCCGTGGGTCGGCCGTGGCTGCTCTATCTGACGGCCGGCACCGTTCTCGTGATCGGATACTGGCTGACACCCGTCGGTGATACGGGGCGGGCGGCACTCTACTGCCTGATCGGCGTGTCGTCGGTGGTGGCGGTCCTCATCGGTGTTGTCCGGTTCAGGCCCACRCCGCGGCTGCCCTGGCTGTTGCTGGGAGCCGGCCAGGTTGTGTACGTGATCGCCGGCATGACCTGCTGTCTGCTGTACGACGTACCCGACACCATGGATTTCCGGACCGTCTCCGACGCCTTCGTCCTGCTCCGCTACCCCTTCGTGGTTACGGGCCTGGTGCTGCTCGCCCGGTACCGCACCCCCGGGCGTGACCTGCCTGGTCTGCTGGACACCGGAACGTTCGCGGCCGCCGTGACCATGTTGGCGTGGGTCTATCTCATCGGGCCCCGCGTCCGCGGCGGCCCCGGCCGGCTGGGTGAGGCCGTCCCGTTGCTCGGGCACCCGGCCATGGATCTCGTCCTGTTCGCGGTCGGAGTCAAACTACTCCTGGGATCCGGCCGCCAACCGTTGGCTCTCTTCCTGCTCATGGGAAATCTTGTGGCAGTCATGACGGCGGACACCCTGTACGGCCTGCAACGGTTGAACGGTACCTACCAGCCGGGAAACATCCTGGACGTGATCTGGCTCGCCGGTTCTCTCGCACTGGGCGCGGCGGCGCTGCATCCGACAATGGCCCGTATTGCCGACCAGGCTCCGGCCGGCGACGTCGGCCTCGGCCGATGTCGCCTTGCCGTTCTGTTCGGTGCCGCCCTGGTCGCACCTGTCACAATGCTGGTGCAGTATGCCCGCGGGATCACCCACGACATTCCGGTGATCGCCGTGGCGTACACCCTGATGTTCCTGTTGACGATCGCCCGGATGACGGTCCTGCTCTCCGACCAGCGTCGGCTGGCAATCACCGACGCATTGACCGGCCTGTACACCCGTCGTTTTCTTGAGGCGGAACTGCCGATAGAGCTCGCCCGGGTACGCCGTACCGGCGGCCTACTGGCTCTCTTCATCATAGATGTCGACCATTTCAAGGCGATCAACGATCATTACGGTCATCCAGCGGGTGACCGGGTGCTTGCCGAGATTAGCGTCCGGCTGCGCGGGACCACCCGCCCGGGCGACGTGCTCGCCCGTTATGGCGGTGAGGAGTTCGCGTTGCTGGCCCCCAACGTCCATCTGGACGAGCTCAGCGTGGTCGCYGAACGGATGCGGACCAGAGTGGCCGCCAACCCGATCACGGTGAATGCCGACATCTCGCTTTTCGCCACCGTGTCGGTGGGCGCCTGTGCCTTTCCCGTGCATGTCTCGGACCAGGTGGAGCTGGTCGGTATGGCGGACCGGGCCCTGTACAGGGCCAAAGCGCTGGGACGGGACCGCACCGTGGTATGGGACGACGTCGCATCAGCCACAGCCGTGCCCGGGGACGGGCCCGGCAGCGCCGCCGACAGCCGAGAGGCCCGAGAAACCCGGGAGACCCGGGAGACCCGGAACGCGCATGACATCCGCACCACAACCGCGTGAGGCCGTTGGCGTCGGGACCGGGAATCCGGGAATACGAAAATACGGCGAACCTGGCGGACACGGATATACACGGGGAGACGCGGGAAAGCTCGACCGGGCCCGGCAGCCGTTGCTGCATCCGCGGTCCGCTGACCGAAGCGGACATGCGACCAGCTGACCGTACGCGGTCAGCTGACCGGCCGTTTCATGCCCGGTTACGCGGCGGCCGAGGTGGACTTACATCCAGGCGAACTTATTCGTACCAGTTCCGATGGCGGCGCCGCCGCACGACGGTGAGGACGGCCGCGCCGGTCACCGCCGTACCGGCCACACCGGCCGCCACGGCCCGGGTGGCGCCGGGATTGTCCGCGGCCCGGCTGCGCGTCGTCCGTATCACCTGGCCCGTGGATTCCCGGATTTTTCTGGTGCCCGCGGCAATCTGCGGATTCTGGCCGGCCCGGTGCACCAGTTCGTCCGCGGCCTGTCTGGCCCGATACGCGCCGGCCGAGGCCCTGTGTGCCGTTACCGACGCTTTGGGCCCGAGCTCACCCGCATATCCGGCGAGTCGGATGCGGGCGCCGGCCGTGCCGCTGACCACCCGTTCCCGGGCGTGGGTCACGGCGCTGCGGGCGTCCTCGGCGGTCCGTCCAGCGACCCGGCCCGGACTTACCCGCTCCGACAGCAGGCCGAGTTCTTCGCTGAGCCGGGACCTGGTCAGCTCGATGTCCGTTCTGATCTTGTCCGGATTCTCGCCCATGAGCGTGCTCCCGTTCTCCTCGATACTCGCGACCGTGCGACAGCGCGGCAGCTCCCGCTCGGACCGGAATCCGCTCGGGCGGGAGCCACGTGGCGGCGTGGCCGTGTCGGCGGTCGGGCATCACAAGCCCGATCTTGGAAATACCCGGGGACGGCAGAATTAATCGACAATACGGCCGTTGGCCCGCGGGCCGTGGCCCGGCCAGCGGGCCCGGTCAGTAGGCCCGGTCAGTAGGCGCGGGCGACGATGCAGACCAGGTCGGGCTCGTCCCCGCTGTCCGGGAGCGTTCCGTCCGGCCGCTGGATGCAGCGGACGGTCAACGACTCCTCGGCGAGCTTGGCCTCGCCGCCGTCACCGACGGCGGCCCACGGCAGGCGGGCGAAGCCCACCGACGCCGCCTCGACCGCCTCGGCGAGGTCCGACACGTCGCGGGTGCGGGCGTCACGGGCGGCCAGGGCCGCGTCGTACATGTTCTGCTGGACGTCGTCCAGCAGCGCGGGCACCCGGGCCAGCACGTCGTCGAGCGGTATGGTGATCTTCTCCGAGGTGTCGCGGCGGGCCAGGGTGACGCTGCCGGCGGCAAGGTCGCGCGGGCCGATCTCGACACGTACCGGGATGCCCTTGAGCTCGGCGTCGGTGACCCGCCGGCCGAACGACAGGCCGGGCCGGGCGTCGAGCTGGACGCGTACCCCGGCGRCCCGCAGCCCCTCGGTGATCTGGGAGACCCGCTCGAGGAGCGCCGCGTCGTCCCGGACGGGCAGCACGATCACCTGGACGGGTGCCAGCCGCGGGGGTATCCGCAGCCCGTTGTCGTCACCGTGCGCCATGATCAGACCGCCGATCATGCGGGTCGACGAGCCCCACGACGTCGTCCATGCCAGGTGCCGCTGGYCGTCGGCGCCCAGGAAGTCGATGTCGAAGGCGCGCGCGAAGTTCTGCCCGAGCTCGTGGCTGGTCGCCATCTGCAGCGCCTTGCCGTCGCCCATCATCGCCTCGAGGGTGAGGGTGTTGATGGCGCCGGCGAACCGCTCCTTCGCCGTCTTGCGGCCGACGAGGACGGGCAGTGCGAGCACCGAGGTCATGAACTCCCGGTAGACCTCGAGGTGGATGCGGCGGGCGTAGGCGGCGGCGTCCGCCTGGTCGACGTGTGCGGTGTGCCCCTCCTGCCAGAGGAACTCGCTGGTGCGCAGGAACAGCCGGGGGCGCAGTTCCCAGCGCACCACGTTCGCCCACTGGTTGAGCAGCAGCGGCAGGTCGCGGTAGCTCTGCGTCCACTTCGCCATGTACTCACCGATCACGGTCTCGCTGGTCGGGCGGACCACCACCGGCTCTTCCAGCTCCTTGCCGCCGCCGTGGGTGACGACCGCGAGCTCCGGGCTGAAGCCCTCGACGTGCTGGGCCTCCCGGCGCAGGTAGCTTTCCGGGATGAACAGCGGGAAGTAGGCGTTGACCGCCCCGGTCGCCTTGATCCGGGCGTCCACGTCGGCCTGCATCCGCTCCCAGATCGCGTAGCCGTACGGTCGGATGACCATGGTTCCCCGGACCGGGCCGTTGTCGGCCAGTTCAGCTTTGGCGAGCACGTCCTGATACCAGCGAGGGAAGTCCTCACCGCGGGGAGAGAGTATGGCCACCCGCCCACGATATTGCCTGGCCGTCCCGTGCGGTCCACCCGCCCGGAGGCGATGTGGCCGTCACGGTTCGCGGCCAGGTCACGGCTACCGGGACGGCCTGGCGTCACACGCGCCACGGCGCCGCGTGCGCCGTCTCTACCGCTTACCTCTGCTTACCTCTGCACGCACTTACCTCTACACGCGCTACACGGCCGGTCCGGCCAGGTCTTCGGGACTGTCGCCGTAGCACCCCGGTCTTTCCCGGAAGACCAGTGACAGGTCGACGTCACCGTGGAAACTCACCAGCGCGGCCTGCGGTGGCACCATGATCATTGCGGACGTCAGGTCGGACGCGGTCGCTCCGGTGCTGAGAACGAGTTCGTGGTCAACCAGTGGGCCGTGCCGCACCGTCACCACCTCGGCGAGCGAGGCCGGCGCAGCGGCGGGTATGCCTCGGGGTTCGGGAACAGGGTCGCCGTCGGTGTCCATGTTCGGGCCTCCTCGATGTGAAGTTAGCAATCCGGTCCGATGCGTTCGCGGCCAACTGTGTGGTCCTTTTTCCGGCCAACTCGAAACGATTTACGAATTACGCTCTTCAGTACCATTTCCTGGGATCGGCACTGTTTGCTTCGGGCTGGCTGGCTGGCTTGTTGCTGGATGCTCACGGAATCTTACCTTGCTTTATAGCAAATACCGAGGAAGGCCGGTCGGCCCGGGGCTCCGTCCGCTGGGTGGGCTATCCGCCGGATGGGCTGTGCACGCCGGGCCAGACCTGTTCGCCGGGCAGGGCGTACACGCCGGGCGCGACTGCGACGACGAGGCCGTCGTCGAGCAGCCCGTGCAGCGCACGGCCGCGCTGCACGGGCTCGTCCCACACGGTGTCCAGGACGTCCTGCGGCACCGGGACGGGTGACTCGCGCAGCACCGCGAGCAGCTTTCCGCGTACCTGCCGGTCGGTCCCGGCGTAGCTCTGCGTGCGTCGGCCCGTGTCCGCGGCGGCCGGGCTGCCCGCCCGCCGCCAGGCGCACTCCCACCGCAGCGGGCAGGCCTCGCACCGCGGGGTACGCGCGACACAGACCAGCGCACCGAGCTCCATGAACGCGGCGCTGGCCTGAGCCGCGCTCTCGGCGTCGTGGGGCAGCAGGGACTCGACCAGTTCGAGGTCCCGGCGTGACACGGCCGTCCGCTGGTCGTCGCGGCCGTTGACGGCCCGGCCGACGAGCCGCCGGACATTGACGTCGATCACAGCGTGGCGCTGACGGAAGGCGAACGCGGCGACCGCTCTGGCGGTGTAGGTCCCCACTCCCGGCAGCCGAAGCAGATGCTCCAGGTCGTCGGGAACCAGCCCGTGGTGCTCCTCGGTGATGGCCACCGCGGCCTGGTGCAGCCGCAGCGCCCGGCGCGGATAGCCCAGGCGCCCCCACATGCGGACGGCCTCGCCGGCCGGCTCCGCGGCGAGCGCCGACGGGGCGGGCCAGCGGTCCAGCCAGGCCTGCCATGCCGGCAGCACCCGGTTCACCGGCGTCTGCTGCAGCATGATCTCGCTGACGAGAACCGCCCAGGGGCTCGCCTCCGGGTGCCGCCAGGGGAGGTCACGGGCGTGGGTCGCGTACCACTCGAGGACGGCGTCGGAGAACGCCGTCGAAGCCCCGGGGCCGGGCCTGGCGGCCGTGGCGGCCACGGGTGCCACAGCGGCCGGTTCGGCCGCGTCGACCGACACCGCGTCGACCGCATCGGCTACGGCGGCCGCATCGGCCGCAGCAGTGGTCACGGATGCCGAGGTGGCCGTGGGAGAGGCGGTGGATGCCATCCCCGCCATCCTGGCATGGCCGCCGGCCGGGCAGGCCGGGGCCCACAGGTGGGCTGGGCCGCGCGGCCCACCGCCATCGGTCGGCGGTCATCGGCTGGCGGCGCGTGTGACGCGAACGGACGCCCGTCTCCGCGCTGTCCAGCGGTTCACACGGGCACGCGAGGGTGCACCATGCGGTGCTTCACATGCGGCCGCACACAGCCGTTCCGGTTACACGTAGCGTTCGAGGATGCTGGATTCGGCGAGGCGGGAGAGCCCTTCGCGGACGGCCCTCGCGCGCGCCTCGCCAACGCCCTCGACGGCCTGCAGGTCGTCCACGCCGGCGGCCAGCAGCTTCTGCAGGGTGCTGAAGTGGTCGACGAGCCTGTCCACCACCAGCCGCGGCAGCCGGGGCACCTTGGCCAGCATGCGGTAGCCGCGGGGGCTGACCTGGCTGTCGAGCACGTCCGCGCCGCCGGAGAAGCCCAGCGCGCGGGCGAGCACGGTCAGGTCCAGCAGCTCCGTCGACGACATCGCGGACAGCTGCGCCAGCACCTCGGCGGCGGTACCGACCTTGCCCCCGGACGGCAGGTAGTCACGGACGGTGAGTTCCCGCTCGGTTTCGACTCCCGCCATCAGCTCCTCGAGCTGGAGGGAGAGCAGCCGGCCGTCGGTTCCCAGCTCGACGACGTAGCCCTCGATCTCGTCGGCGATGCGGCGGACCATCTCCAAGCGCTGACTGACCGATATCGCGTCACGAACAGTAACAAGATCTTCGATTTCAAGCGCGGAGAGCGTGCCGGCGACCTCGTCCAGCCGCATCTTGTAACGCTCAAGGGTGGCCAGTGCCTGGTTGGCCCGGGACAGGATCGCGGCCGACTCGTCGAGGACGTAGCGCCGGCCCGCCACGTACAGCGCGATGATGCGCATCGACTGGCTGACCGAGATCACCGGGTAGCCGCTCTGCTTGGCGACCCGTTCGGCGGTGCGGTGCCGGGTGCCGTACTCCTCGGTGAAGATCGTCGGATCGGGCACCAGGTGGACGGCCGCGCGCACGATCCGCTGAAGATCGGACGACAGGACGATCGCGCCGTCCATCTTCGCCAGTTCCCGCAGCCGGGTGGCGGAGAACTCGACGTCCACCTCGAAACCGCCCGTGCAGAGGCCTTCGACCGCCTTGTCGTGACCAAGTACGATCAGGGCGCCGGTGTGGCCGCGCAGGATGCGTTCGAGCCCGTCCCGGAAAGGGGTACCGGGGGCGACAGTGGCCAGTGTCGCCCGGAAGGTGTCATCCCCGGGTGATCCTGCCATCTGGCTCCCTCTGTGTCGGGGCGTCCCGCCCTGGTCATGGTATCGGGCCGGCTGCTTTGCCATGCCGCTCCTGCGTTGTTGTAGCGGTGTTTTCACCGAATGTGCTTTTCATTCGCTCGCGCCGTACATGTGCCGTATCGCCTGGCCCAGGTCGGAAACCTCGATCGTCGTCATGCACTCGGGCGCCGGGCCGGCGTCCGGAGGTACCAGCGCCCGCCGGAAGCCGAGTCTGAAGGCCGCGGTCAGCCGCCGGCGGACCGCGCCCACCGAGCGGACCTCGCCGGCCAGGCCGACCTCCCCTATCGCTATCAGGTCGCCGGGGATGGGGCGGTCCTCGACACTGCTGATCGTGGCCAGCGCGATCGCCAGGTCGGCGGCCGGCTCGGCGAGCCGGACACCGCCGACGGTCGCCGCGTAGACGTCCGACTTCCCCAGCTGGATGCGGCCACGGCGTTCCACGACGGCGAGGATCATCGCGACCCGGGCCGAGTCCAGCCCGGAGACCGCCCGGCGCGGTACGGCCGCGGCCGAGCTCGCCACCAGCGCCTGCACCTCGGCCACCAGCGGCCGGCGGCCCTCGACGGCGACCGTCACGCAGGTGCCCGCCACGCCGTCCATCGGCCCGCCGTCGTGCCAGCGGGACAGAAACAGCCCGCTGGGGTCGGCGACCCCGCGGATGCCGCCGTCGCCCATCTCGAAACAGCCGACCTCGTCGGACGGGCCGAAGCGGTTCTTGCTCGCCCGGACCAGGCGCAGGGACGAGTGGCGCTCGCCCTCGAAGTGCAGGACGACGTCGACGAGATGCTCGAGCAGGCGCGGCCCGGCAACGGTGCCGTCCTTGGTCACGTGGCCGACGATGACGGTGGCCATGTCCAGCGCCTTCGCCGCCCGGATCAGGGCCGCGGTCACCTCACGGACCTGGGTGACCCCGCCGGCGGCGCCTTCCGTCGCGGCGGTGGTGATGGTCTGTATCGAGTCAACCACAAGCAGTTTGGGGCGGACCTCGTCAACGTGGGTGAGGAGGGCTTCCAGGTCGGTCTCGGCGGCGATCCACAGCTCGGGGTGCACCGCCCCGGTGCGGCCCGCCCGCAGCCGTACCTGCGCGGCCGACTCCTCACCGGTGACCACCAGCGCCCGCGCGCCGGAGGTGGCGCTACGGGCGGCGACCTCGAGCAGCAGCGTGGACTTGCCCACGCCCGGCTCCCCGGCCAGCAGGACGACCGCCCCGGGCACGAACCCACCGCCGAGCACCCGGTCGAGCTCGGTGACGCCGGTCGGACGGCTGCGGGCCGTGGTGACGTCGACATCCGACATCGGACGTGCGGGCGCCGTGACCACCGCGGCGGGTCGCGCCGCCAGGCTGCGGCTGCTGACCCGGTGGGCCGCGCGGGCGGGGGGAACCTGTGCCTCGACCGTCCCCCACGCCTGGCAGCGCGGACAGCGACCGGTCCACTTGACGGCCTCAGCACCRCATCCGCTGCATCGGAAGCCGCCCGAGGCGACGCGGGAGCCGGACGGGCCTGGTGCGCTCGGTCGGGGAACGGGAGGCCGAGAGGACATGGCCCGCACCGTATAGGCATGCTCCGACAACTACTACGGGGCGGTGGATAATCGACGTTGTCGGCTGTACGACAGCGATTATTATGATCTGTCCCAACGGATCATAATAATCGCTTTTGCCCGGACGTCGTCCGGCCCGCGGCAACGCGGCACCCCACTGCCCAGGGGCGACACCGAAGCCGGCTGCCACGACCCGCGGTAACGGCTGCCCAGGCCGTCCGGGTCAGTGCGCCCGGTCGGTGGAGGCCACGGCGCGCGGCGTGGGCGTCGCGCTGGTGGCCGCGGTGGCCTGCGCGGGCGGGGTCGTCACCGTGGGCTGCGCGGACGCCCCGGGAGCGGCCGGCTCCACCGGGACGTTCAGGGTGACGCTGCCGGCCTTGGCGAATGTGAACGTGACCGGGATCGCCTGCCCGACGAGCAGCTCGCGGTTCAGCCCCGTCAGCGTCGGAGCGCTGCCATTGGCGATGTAGATGACGCCGCCGCCGGGCTTCAGAACCGACGACGCGGGTGCCACGCCACCGTTGGCCGCGTCGGAGCTGACCTGGATGATCTGGTCTTCCTGGGTCCCCCCGTTGAAGAAGGCCGAAACCACCTGGGCGTCCCCGCCCCTGGCCGCCGGCCCGGCCACGTAGACGTTGCGCAGCGCGATGGTGCCGACGGCACCGGACACCGTGTTCGTGGTCGTGCGGGCCTGTGACGTCAGCGTGTCGCTGCCGGCCGCGCAGGCGGAGAGCGCGGCCGTGCCGATCAGCGATGTGGCGGCCACCAGCAAGGCGGTCGCGGTACGCACACCCGGGCGGTGGCTCACGAGTCGGCTGCTCCTCGGTGCGGAACCGACGATCGTCACGTCGGTGTCGGTTGACCCCGTCGCCGGGCCGGCGGACGGGACGGGCACGGTCCCAACCCCAGGACGCACATTCGCACAGAACTCGCATACGTGCAGAGTCCGACCGCGGACCACATGTTAGTGCAGGTCCTCCCGCGGCGCGGCGAACCAGCCATGGGACGCCGCCGCGCTGCGGGCCTGCTGGCCGACACCCGGGAGACGGCCATGACAAACCCATGGCAAGCCATGACAAGACACAGCAAACCGTAACAGGACGGGCGGGCCGCGACAGCCATGCCGGCAGCGCCTGTTCGGAACATCGCCGCGCGATGGACGCAGGGTCGGCCCGGGGCCGGTCGGGCCAGGCCAGGCCGGGCTGGGCCGGGCCGGGCCGGGCCGGGAGGCGCCTATCGGCCCGGCAACGCCCCCAGCCATCCCTCCAGGCGGTCACCGACGGTGAAGATACGTGGCGGGTGCACCAGGCGGCCGTCCATGGCGACGAGCAGCAGGGTCGGCTGCCGGGGGTCGGCCCGGTACAGCCGGGACAGGGAGGCGCCCGGGTCGTTGTAGCCGACGGCGAACCCCGCGGCCGCGTCCGGCTGACGGACGAGCCGCTCCAGCGAGGGGTCGTCGGTCCACGGCGCCACAAGATAGGTCGGTATCGGCCGGCCCTCCCGGGCCTGGCTCACGATCTCGTGGATGGCCCGCGGGCACTCGCAGGCCACCGGCAGGAGCACGATCAGCGCTGGTCGCAGATCAGTGGCGGGACGGGAGGTACGGGCGGTACTGAGCGGGACGCCCGGCAGCAGCCCGCCGACCGCGCCTGGCGGGGCGGTCGTGGACGCGAGCGGGACCGCGCCCTGCGGCGCGAGCGGCCGCGGATGCGCGAGGACGAGCGGCACCATCGCGCCCAGCGCCGCGAGGACGATGACGATCAGTGCGACGGCAGCCCCGGAGGTGTGGCGAGGGCGCCCGCCCGGTGCCCTCGGACGGTCACGTCGGTCGAGCCGCTCGAGCAGGTCGGGCCGGTGACGCCTGCCGGGCCGGCGGCGCCGGCCGCGCAGGCTCCGCAGGCCCGGGACCAGCCGGTCGACGCGCTCCCGCCGCCGTTGCGCCCGCAGTTCGGCCTGGTAGGCGGCCACCTCGTCGTCGAGTTCGCTCAGGTCGTCAGGGATCCTGACGTCGACCGGGGGAAGCTCTTCCCAGCGTTGATGCGGAAGGTGGGCGTGCTGGTCGTCCTCGTGGCCGGGGCCGTTTCCGTCGTCCCCGGAGGCGGGAGGCGGCGGCGGTGTGACGTGCACCCCTCCATCGTGGCCGATGGACGGTCCATGTGCCGGGTGGTATAGGAAGCTGGTGCCGTGTCAGCAGGGCGGACGCCAGCGGGGCGCGCATCGTCCGGGGGCGGCATCGTCCGGTACGGCGCGGCCCGGGGCGTCGTACACGGTCGCGTGACGACACCCCGGGTGGATTCCACCAGCGGGCGCGGTCCGAGCGGCGCGGCGGTGCGGCTGCCCTTCCTCGATCATGACGCCGATCACGGCGTCACGGGGTAGYGGGAAGCACAGCAACAACATCCGGGTGAGCTGTCCATGCTGGTGGCCATTGCCTGTTTCGCCTGGTCCGGAGCGTCGCCGAGGCGCGCTGGACGCGTCACCGGGACGTCCGGACGGGCCGTCGTCGACCTGTTCCACAAGCACGCGTCTGACCTGCGTCGATGCACGCGTGTTACCCTGGTGAAGGCGGAAGGGGCACTTGACACATGGCGTTCCAAGTCGGCGAGACCGTTGTTTACCCACATCACGGTGCTGCTCTCATAGACGCGATTGAAACACGCGTCATCAAGGGCGAGGAAAAGCTCTATCTCGTGCTCAAGGTTGCGCAGGGTGACCTCACTGTGCGCGTCCCCGCAGACAACGTCGGGATGGTCGGTGTCCGTGATGTGGTCGGCCAGGACGGTCTTGAGCGGGTGTTCGAGGTCCTGCGGGCCCCGCACACCGAGGAGCCAACCAACTGGTCGCGGCGTTACAAGGCGAATCTCGAGAAGCTCGCCTCGGGTGACGTGAACAAGGTCGCCGAGGTCGTTCGTGATCTCTGGCGTCGTGATCGCGAAAGGGGGCTGTCCGCTGGTGAGAAGCGCATGCTGAGCAAGGCGCGTCAGATTCTGGTCAGTGAGCTGGCGTTGGCCGAGGGCACCAACGAGGACAAAGCCGAGGCGATGCTCGACGAGGTACTGGCGGGTTAGTCGCGGCGGCGGATACTCGGATAACCAACGCGTCTGAATCTATTTGACGCTTTTTATGCATATGTCTGACCGTGTGGCCGCGGTCGTGCCGGCAGCCGGCCGCGGCGAGCGTCTTGGTGGATCCGTACCCAAGGCACTTCGTTCGTTGGCCGGCCGTTCGCTTGTCCAGCATGCGGTCGAGTCACTGACCTCCGCAGCCCTGGTCGATCAGGTGGTCGTCGCCGCTCCGGCCGCGGAGTTGGACGCTTTCGCGGCGCTGCTGGGGCCTGGCGTACAGGTGATCGCAGGTGGCGCCGAGCGGATCGATTCCGTGCGGGCCGCCCTCGCGGTGCTCGACGAGACGGTCGGGGTCGTCCTGGTGCACGACGCGGCCCGTCCGCTGACGCCCCCGGCGCTTGTCGACACGGTCGCGTCAGCGGTCCTGGCCGGAGCGCCCGCGGTCATCCCGGTGCTCGCGGTCAACGACACCATCAAGCAGATCGACGACACCGGCCGGGTCGTACGGACGGTGCCGCGCGACGTCCTGCGTGCCGTGCAGACCCCGCAGGGGTTCCGCCGGGACGTGCTGGACGACGCCTACCGGCTCAGCGCGACGCTGCCCCCCGAAGTGGCGATCACCGATGACGCAGGCCTGGTCGAGGYGCTCGGCGTGGTCGTGATGACCGTTCCCGGGGCCCAGGAGGCGTTCAAGGTGACCCGGCCTGCCGACCTGGTCCTCGCCGAGGCGCTGCTCGCACACCGCTAGGGCCTGTCTGGTGGATGTTGGTCGTCTGGGCGCGGCCCGCGCGATCAGACATCCGCCGGACACGCCCTGACGCGGCGACCATCTACCCGCGCCGGATCCCGGCAACACCGGATCCCGGCAACACGGTGGTCGTCGCGGTTCCGATGCCGCTGGAATGCCGACGCCGCTGGAACGGCATCCGGGTCGCGGAGCGCTCCGGCCCGCTTCCGGCCGTCTCCTTCTCCTTGAGTGATGTGTAAGTGATGACGTGTGAGTGAGGTGAGGGATCTGTCCGRACTTCCTCGGGTCGGGCTCGGTGTCGACGTCCACCCGTTCGCGGAGGGCCGCCCCTGCTGGGTGGCGGGCATTCTCTGGCCCGGTGAGACCGGGCTCGACGGTCATTCGGACGGCGACGTCGCCGCGCACGCGTCCTGCGACGCGCTGCTGACCGCGTCCGGGTTGGGGGATCTTGGCTCGGTCTTCGGTACCGGCCGGCCGGAATGGGCCGGTGCGGCCGGGGTGGCCCTGCTGGGTGAGACGGCGAGGCTGCTGGCCGAGGCGGGCTGGACCATCGGCAACGTCGCCGTGCAGATCGTGGGCAACCGGCCGCGCCTGGCCGGCCGGCGGGTGGAGGCACAGGAGGTCCTGACGGCGGCGGTGGGCGCGCCGGTGAGCGTGTCCGCCACCACCACCGACGGCCTCGGGCTGACCGGCCGTGGCGAGGGGCTCGCGGCGATCGCCACCGCGCTCGTGGTCCGCGCCTGAGCGAGGGCGCGTCCAGGAGCGTCGTGGGCCCGACCTGGCCGTCCGGTTGTTATGCCTGATTGGCATGACAACCGGACGGCCGTCGACCGGATGACAGGGTGGGAAAGCGACAGGAGCGGCAGAGGAGCCTGATGTCGTCATATCTGCCTGAGAAGGTCAAAAAGCTCGCGGATTCCCCGATCTACGTGACGCTTGCGACGATCCGGCCTGACGGGTCTCCGCGAATGACTGTGTTGTGGATTGCTCGTGATGGCGATGAGCTTCTGTTGTCCACAATTCGGGGTCGTGCCAAGGAGCGGGATATCGCCCGGGATCCGCGGGTGGGAATCATGTTCCTCGACCAGCGGGATCCCTACGGATATGTCGAGGTCCGGGGGCGGGCCACGCTGTCGGAAGAGGGAGGCCGCGAGCTGATCGACGCCCTCGCGCTGAAGTACACCGGTGACGAGAGGTATCGCTGGGACRCACCCGAAGCGACACGGATTGYCATCCGCGTCACCGCTGAGCGGGTGTTCACCACCGGTTGACGGCGGTGGTCCGGTGCGTGGCGGCCCGCTGTGGCCTGATGTGCGGCCTGATATATGGCCTGATGCATCGTCAGGTGCGGCGAAACCCCGGGGATCCGCCGTTGTGACTTTTGATCTTCCGTTGTGACGTGCTGTGCACCATGCTGTGCGTTATACCGTGCGTCATACCGTGCACGGCTCGTTCCGCATACCATGCCCGGGCCGCACGTCATCCGACTTCGACCCTCTACCGGAGTCGGATTTCATACATGTTGCGGGCTGTTCATGGAACGGAGTCGTGTCTGACACGGGTGGCGGGGGATCCCGCGTGGGGCTGCGCCGTACTCTTGACAGATGGGACTCCACATCTACGACACGCGCACCCGGCGCCTGCGGCCGTTCGAGCCGCTGCGCCCCGGTCACGTGAGCGTGTATGTCTGTGGGCCCACCGTCCAGTCCCCGCCGCACGTCGGACACATCCGTACCGCCGTCGCCTTCGACCTGCTCCGCCGCTGGCTCGTCGCGTCCGGGCTCGAGGTGACCTTCGTACAGAACGTCACCGACATCGACGACAAGATCATAATTAACGCCAGCCGGGCAGGCGAAAGCGTGTGGGAGCTGGCCACCCGCCAGACCCGGGCCTTCGACGACGCCTACCGTGCGGTCGGCGTCCTGCCACCCACCATCCAGCCGCGGGCCACCGGGCACATCCCGGAGATGCTGGCACTCATCGGCAGACTGGTGGACACCGGCTATGCCTACCCCGGCGGCGGCTCGGTGTGGTTCCGGGTCTCCCGCTTCGCCGGCTACGGCGAGCTGTCCCACCAGCGCCCGGAAGCGGTCCAGGCGTCACCGGAGTGCGACGAGGGCAAGGTCGATCCCCGTGACTTCGCGCTCTGGAAGGGCGCGAAGCCCGGCGAGCCGTTCTGGGAGTCGCCGTGGGGGCGCGGCCGGCCGGGCTGGCACATCGAGTGCTCGGCAATGGCCGGCAAGTACCTCGGGGAGGTCTTCGACATCCACGGGGGCGGCCTCGACCTCGTCTTCCCGCACCACGAGAACGAGCGTGCGCAGTCGGCCAGCGCGGCCCACTCCCACGGGGGCGCCGGCGGGGGCGCGCCGCAGATGGCCCGCTACTGGATGCACGTCGGTCTGCTGACCACCGGCGGCACCAAGATGTCGAAGTCGTTGGGCAACTCGTTCCTGGTCAGCGACGCGTTCGAGCAGGTCAGGCCACAGGTGCTGCGCTACCATCTGCTGTCGGCGCACTACCGTTCGTCGCTGGAGTACACCCCGGAAGGGCTGGCCGAGTCGGCGGCGGCTCATGACCGGATCGAGACGTTCGTCCGTAACGCGCTCGACATCCTGGGCGGGCCGGACGAGGCCGCGGCGCTGGCGGCCGAATGCGCCACGAACCCACGTCGGGATCCCGCCGGGCAGGGCCAGGTGAAGGGCGGCACACTCCAGGGCGCCCGTTCGTCCGGGCGGGCCGGGGCGGTGGTTATCGCCGCCGGCGCGGCCGCGCACGCTTCCGCGGGCGACGACCCGGCCGAGGTGGACAGCCCGGCACAGGCGTGGGCGGCCTTCGCGGCCGCTCTGGACGACGACCTCGCGATCTCCCGGGCGCTGGCTGTCCTCTTCGGCGCGGTCGGCTGCGGGAACCAGGTGCTGTCCAAAGCGCGGCGTCGGGAGCTTGCCGGCTGGGTCGACGTCGTGCGCAGGATGCTGGTCGTTCTCGGGCTCGACCCGGTCAGCCAGTGGCCAGCGGCCGGCTCCGAGTTGCGGCCGGCACTCAACGGCGTCATGGAGATCGTTCTTGATCTGCGGTCGGCCGCGCGTGCCCGACGGGACTACACCGAGGCGGACGAGATCCGGTCCCGGCTGGCCGCCGGCGGCATCATCGTCGAGGACACACCCGAGGGGCAGCGCTGGCACCTGGCGTAGGAGCGCCGGCCAGCCAGCCGTGGTCAACGGACAGCCAGGTAACGCCAACAAGATAGCCAGCCGGCCCCAGGTAGCCAGGTAGCCAGGTGGCGCGGGCAGTGTTCGCGCGTCCGCGCACGAGCCTGATCCAGGTGAGCCTGATCCAGGTGAGTCTGTCGTTCGGTACGCCTTCCGGCCTGACGGGCGTCCCGAACGACGGACTCACGCAGATCTTCTTGGCTGGCCGGCGTCTGGCGACGTCGGCCAGTGGCCGTGCCGCTGACCGCTGTTACCGCTGACGGCTGTTACCGGGAACAGCCGTCAGCGGGAGCGGATCGTGACCCTGGTCCAGGCTCCGAGGTACACCCGGTCGCCGTGACGCAGYGGTACCGGCTGACCCGGTGGGATCGGGTTCGGCTCGTCATTGATCCTGGTGCCGTTCGTCGATCCCGGGTCGAGCACCGCGTAGCTGCCGTCCGGCAGGAGCTCGAGCATGGCGTGCGCGCGTGAGATGCCCGGGTCCTCGGGGGCACCGGCCAAGTCGATCTCCGGATGGATCCCACGGGACTCACTGCGCCGCCCGATCAGCAGCCGGGAGCCGTTGAGCGCGAACACCCGCCGAGGGTAGATCGTCGGGAACGGGACCCGATGGTCGTCACCGCTGTCGTAGTACTCCCGCTCGGCCTCGACGACCACGTCCCAGCTGGCCTGGACCGGCAGCGGCCCACTGGGGCCGGAACGCGGCTCCGCCGGAACAGGCGCGGGACGCTCCAGCAGGACGAGGTCGAAGCCGCACACCTCGCAGAAGCGGGCACCCACCTCGTTCGGGTTGTGGCAGTTCGGGCACGCGGCATAGCCCTCGACCGGCTCCCGAACATCCCGCGCCGGACGCTCGAAGCCAGCCTGGTTCGGCGGGGGCCGGTGGTAGTCGGTGGCCGGTGCTCCCGTCGAGGGGCGGGCGGCGGCCCCGCGGTCGAGGCCGTACGGGTCGTCGACACCGCCCGTGCCGGGCGCGGGGGGCGCGGGGGACCGGTACGGGTCAGCCCGCTCGTAACCCCACAGGTCGGCCCGGTACGGCTCGTCGGAAGGGTCGCCGCGGGGGTCCCGGTAGGGATCGGGCGGGTAGCCGTCCGCGCCGTAGCCGCCCTGGGCGTAGGGGTCGGGCGGGTAGCCGCTGGAGGAATATCTCTCCTGGCCGTACGGGTCGCGGCCGTACCCGCTGCTGGCACCGTAGCCACCGGCTAGATGGCCGGCGGAGTCGTAGCCGTCCTGGGCATAGCCGTCCCGTCCGAACGGGTCGCCCGGCAGCGACGGGTTCGGACCCGACTGCCCCGGGCCGGCCGGCAGCGGCCCGGAGCCTTCCGCCGGCCGCCGGCCGTAGKACGGCTCCCCGTGGCCCCCGGCGGYATGGTCCGGCTGGTGCGGTCGCCCGTGACCTGACGACCCGGTCGTCCCGTCAGCGGGATGAATGACATAGGGCTCCTGGTTGGCTACAATCCGCATACCACATTGATCGCAGTAGTCGGGAGCCAGAGACAGGTGCCCGTCTGGGCAGCGTGCACTCACCTGATCACCTGTTCACCCTGACGGTCCTGGTCGACCGTGTGTCAAGGACCATTTCGTCAATGGTGTCGACGTTCCGTTTCAGCCGAACAGTACCTGCGCTTGCKTCCTCAATGTCGACCACGTGTTGAAGTAGGCGGTATGTACCCTCGTTGCCGGACTGACGCGCCAGCTGTGCGCTTCGACCAAGTTTGATGGTAGCGGTCGCCTCGTCGCCGTCGCGTCGGGCCTGCAGTCCCTCCTGGATGGCCTGGGCAAGCTCGACCTGGCCGGTGTAGTGGGCGACCTCGGGTGCGATCCGGGTGGACAGGTCGATGTCGTTGGTCCAGACCGCGCGGACGCGCTCACGGCACCGCACCTGGCCGGA
The DNA here is from genome assembly GCF_001983005.1 of Protofrankia sp. BMG5.30. Taxonomy (NCBI): domain Bacteria; kingdom Bacillati; phylum Actinomycetota; class Actinomycetes; order Frankiales; family Frankiaceae; genus Protofrankia; species Protofrankia sp. BMG5.30. Next base: position 310,595 of record NZ_MOME01000005.1, read on the forward strand.
CACGACCACGCCGACCTGGGCGGCCAGCATCTCCATATCGTCTGTGCGTGGTGGAACGGTGACGCAGAGGTGATAGTCGCGAGATTCACTGCCCCATGCGCCGGTCGGATAGTCGACAGTCAGTTCGTCGACTCGCGTGGCAATTCCGGTGAGATCTGTCACAAACGGTGCGACCTGTCGCAGAAAACGTACAGCAGCGTTACGTGGCGTCCACACCCGTAGGCTGACCCGGTCCACTGCCCGGTTCGTCGCGGTATTGATCATGGATTGGAAGTCGGCGGCCAGGTCCTGCGGGCGCCGGACCGCGTCGACCGTGCCGAGCAGGGCCGTCGCGACGCGGCGGAGCTCGTCGACACGCCAGTCCGCCCCCACACCCCGGCAGTCGCACTGGAAACGCCCGACGCACGCGGCGACGGCCTCGTCGAACTCGGCCGCGCGCTCGCCGTTGCGTCCGTCGGTCAGCAGGATCGCGTGGTGGATGGCATCCGGCCTGGTGGCCATCAGCTCCCGGGCGCGGGTGAGCCAGCGGCCGATCGCGGTGCCTCCGTCGGCGTCGACGCGTCCGATCCGCTCCTTGGCCGCGGCCCGCGTCCGCTCGTCGGCCCGGACGAGCTCGCGGCCGGCCGGATAGACGGCCTCGGCGATCCCCGACCCCCGCACGATCGCGAACCACGTGCCGTCGGGCAGGGCGTCGACCGCGGCCTCCGCAGCCCGCCGCATTTCGACGATCTTCGTCCGCGGGTTGCCCATGGAGCCGGAGCAGTCCAGCAAGATGACCTCGGCGAGCTCCACCGGGCCGCGCTGGCCCGGCAGGCCCGCCGGGCCGTACGCTCCCCGGACGGTGACCACCGCGTGCACCTCACCGTGGCCATGGGCCAGGTACTCGTTCTGGAAGACCTCCACGGTGAACGGCGTGGTCATCGCTGCTCCCTTCCGGAGGTGTACCGGTCGGCGGGCCCGTCGGTGGGGTCCGGCCCGACCTGCGCGATCACGACCGTGATGTTGTCGTGGCCGCCGCGGTCGATCGCGTGCCTGGTCAGATGACGGGCGATCATGAGCGGTGAGGCGTTCGGCGGGAGCTGGCCGACGACCGCGGCCATGTCCTCGGCACGGGAGAGGTAGTTCCACAGCCCGTCGGTGCAGACCAGCACCGTGGCCGAAGCGGGCAGCGGGAAGGCGCGGACGTGCGGGGTGACGTCCTCGGCGTCGCCCCCGAGCCAGCGGGTGAGGGTGTGGGCCCGCCGGTCGGTCTCGACCGCGGAGGCGGGGATCAGCCCAGCGCGGGCGGCTTCGGCCGCCCAGGTGTCGTCCTCGGTCAGCCGCTGGAAGCAGCGCGTTGTGAGCAGATACACTCTGCTGTCGCCGATCCAGCCGACGGTCACGTGCCTGGTGCCGTCCCGCTCACGGGTGATGATCGCCGCGGCCAGCGTGCAGGACGGTGAACTGCGCCCGATGGCGGGCATCCGGGCCACCGCGTCCTGCGCGGCGGCCACGGCGGCGCGCACCGCCTGTTCGGCCCGCCTCGGGGGCAGTTCCTTGCTGAGCGGGCCGGGTGGGAGCGAGCCGGGTGGGAGCGGGCCAGGTGGGCAGGTCGGGAGGTCGGCGTCCGGCCAGTCGGTGCCGTGGCCGCCGCGGCGGTCATCGCGGTCACGGTAACGATCATGACGGTCGGGCGGGTCGCGATCCTCGCCGAAGTCCGCGCCGAAGCCGGGGTAGCCGAACCCGTCGGGGCCGGCCGGTCTGCCGCGGTCATGGTCGGTGCGGTGCTCGGCGTCGTCCCGCTCCCCGCCGGGGCGGGGGCGGGTGATGGGCCGGGCGAGGATCGCCGCCGCGGTCGCCGCCGCCACCTGGGCCGCCGCGCGGGCGGCCAGTCCGGATCCGGGCGTGCTCGACACGCCGTCACAGACCACCGCGATCAGCGTGGAGCCGACCATGAAGACGCCCATCGCGTCCTCGTTGGTGGTGTGCCGTACCCCTCGGTCGCAGACGCCGGCGATCGGGCCGAGGTCGATCTCACGATGGTCGGCGTCATCGGTCCCTACCGGTGGTGTGGCCCGCAGCGGCGTTCCACACGCTTCGCAGAAGCGGTCGTCCGGACGTACCGGAGCCGCGCACGCAGGGCAGCGACCCCCGTTCTGGTCGATTCCGTACCGTCCCTTCCCCGCGGCGGGGTCGTGGCCTACCCGCCCGGTCTCCGTGCCTTCGGCTGTGGCCTGTCCACGGCCGATCACGTGCGTATCACCTGGTCGGACCAGCGTCCACGGGCGGACGCGGTCTGCCGCCGCCCTGGCGGCACACCGGGGCCAGGCTGTCGGGGCCGGGTCGGCATGCCGGCAGTATCAACCAAGGTGTCGCGGCGACACCGCGGCCAGGAGCCTTCCCTGCTGGACGCGCGCTCGACCCGTTGTGCGCCGAGGCCGGCCCGCGGCCCCCGCCCGGCCGTGAGCGAGCCGGACCGTCCGCTCCCAGCCTTGCTCCTGACCCGGAATCCGCACCCGATCCCGGCCCCGCTCTCGGCTCCGGCCCTGGTTTCGGCTCCGGGTTCGGCCCTGGGTTCGACGAGGTGCGGCGATCGACCGCCGCACCGAAGGCGTGCACCAGCGCGGCGGCCCGGTCGAGATCGGTCGGTGCCGTGTACAGCACCGACCGGGCCTGTCGGTACAGGCCGGCGAGTTCCGGTTCCGCGGCGACACCGCGTCCGACCGCCTTGGCCTGCCAGCCGGCCAGCAGCCCGCGCAGGTCGTCACGGGTACGCAGCATGGCCGCGTTGGCTTCGGCGACCCGGCGGGCGGAGATCGCGGTGGCGTCCGCGAGCTCCCGCCAGCGATCGAGGCCTCGGCTCGCCTCCTTCCAGCGGCCCGCCGCCGCCGTCGCGGTCAGCCGGTCGAGCCAGGTCCGCAGGCCGTGACGCTCGTCGTCGAGCACGTTGTCGGGCAGGCGGGTCAGGGACGCTCTCGACCGCAGGACGCGGCCGCGGGCCCGCTCGGCGTCCGCCGCAGCCTGTTCGATGAGAGCGATGATGCCGGTCAGCAGCTCGTGGGCCTCCCGCAGCGCCTGGGGCAGGGCGTCGTGCCGTCTGGCCAGTTCGTCCAGCCCGCTACCGGCCGCCGCGACCGCCGCCGCCAGCTGCGCGGACAGGCTCTCGGGCAGCGAGAGCGGATCGGTGGCGGCCCGCTCGGCGAACTCGGCCAGCAGCCGGCGGGCGATGGCCAGGCCCGCGTCGTCGTCCAGGCGCAGCCGGGCGGCGGTCGCGGCGGCGGTGGTGATCCGCTGTTCGGCCGTGTGGACGACGGCCAGGTGGGTGTTCCAGGCGGCTGTGATCTCGTCGATGCAGGTGCGTACGGTCCGTAGCGCCGCGTCGGTACGGCTGGCCAGCTTCGCCGGGCGGACGCCCAGCTGTGGCACCGGGCCGTGCAGCAGCAGGTCCAGCTCGTCGATGGCGCGGGCGTCCAGCCGGGCCCTGTCCCCGCGCAGGGCGCGTGCCCGTCCGGCGAGATCGGTGAGGACGCTGTACCACTGCCAGGCATCGGTCAACGCGCTCAACGCGGTTGTCGCCCGCTGGCGGGTGCCGCCGGTGAGCCGGTCCGGAACGAGCAGGGCCCGCTCGGGCGCGTTCTCCAGGGCCATCAGGGCGGCAGCCTGGGACGCGGCCGCCTTCGACAGCGCGGTCAGGGTCCGGTCGATCCGCTCCTGGGTCGTGTTCACCATGGTCACCGGCCTCGATGCCGCGGTAGCGCCGGATCGGGTGCCGGGCCGGTGACCGTCCCGGTGATCGTCCTGGTGGCCCCACCGGTGACCGGGTGTGGGTCCGGCCAGCGGGGCAGGGCCGCGAGCATCCGGCCGGTGTCGGTCGCCTCGAGCGCTCCGTCGGGCCGGCGGGGCGTCATCGGCACCCGTCGCCGTGTCGCCGACCGTCCGTCCAGGTGCGTCCGGCGCCGCCAGCAGCGGTTACTGTCCGTGCCGCTGGCGGGGTGCGGAGCCGACCGACGCCGGCGGGCGTCCGTAGGTGGGGCCGTGCCTGGCGTGCCGTCATCGCGGTCACCTGCGTTACTCGTGATGATGTGGCTGCCCGTGGTGGTACGGGCCCGGTGACGGGGGTGCCAACTCCGGCGGATCCAGTGAACAACGCCGCGGATGTGTTGGCCGTCACGCTCTGACGATAGTGCTGCTGTCGCGGGGTTTGAGATAGGGGTTGTRCCGATCCGGTGTCACCTTGCTGACAGACAAGCCGTCCGGACGCTGCCCCGGCGGGCCGCGTGTCCTGGCACCGTCCTCGTATTGCGGCGGCCGGCCGATCGTGCTCACTGTCTGTTACATATTGGACGCCTGTCAGGCGGCGTGGRCCAGGGTCGCGGGCGCCCGGTCAYGAGGGAGCGGGTCGGCCGACGACACGGGCTGTGGMGATGCGGGCCGTGGGTCGCGGGCGGGGATCGGGCCGTGGGGCGGCGAGACGGTCCGTGYGGATGGGCCAGCGCGCGGGAGCGGGGGTGGGATAACGGAGGGCGGTATGACAGGGCGGGACGAGGGCTCGGGATGAGGGGTGGCGCCGTGAAGGCCGCGCTGTTCGTGACCTGTTTCAACGACACGGCCTTTCCCGGGACGGGGAAGGCCACCGTCGAGCTGCTGAGGCGGCTCGGGGTCGAGGTGGACTTCCCCCCGGCGCAGACCTGCTGCGGGCAGATGCACGTCAACACCGGTTACCGGGACGAGGCCGTGCCGTTGGTGCGTGGCTTCGTCGAGGCGTTCGAGGGATACGACGCGGTGGTCACCCCGTCGGCGTCGTGTGCCGGCACGATCCGTCACCTGCATGCCAGGCTGGCCGCCGAGCGGGGTGACGCGGCGCTGCGGGACGCGGTGGCCCGCACGGCACCACGGGTGTACGAGCTGGCGGAGTTCCTCGTCGACGTGCTCGGGGTCGTCGACGTCGGCGCGTACTTCCCGCACCGGGTGGCCTACCATCCGACCTGCCACTCGCTGCGGGTGCTCGGGCTTGGTGATCGGCCCCAACAGCTGCTGCGCGCGGTGCGTGGGCTCACCCTCGCCGACCTGCCGGCGGCCGAGGAGTGCTGCGGGTTCGGCGGCACATTCTCGATCAAGAACGCCGACGTGTCGGTGGCGATGGGTGCGGACAAGGCACGCCATGTCCGCCAGACCGGGGCGGAGGTGCTGGTGGCCGCGGACAACTCCTGTCTCGCGCACATCGGCGGGCTGCTGTCCAGGTGGCGCTCGGGAGTGCGCGTCCTGCACCTGGCCGAGGTGCTTGCCGGGACCGGCGACGCACCTGTCGCACCCGCCGAACCAACCCCGGCCGCCGCGTCCGCGTCCGCGCGGGCCGGGCGTGCCGGGCGGCCCGCGGTCTGGCAGCGGGGACGGGCCCGGGCGGGGGGACGGCCGGCATGACAGCGATCTTCCTGGGGACGCCGGCGTTCCCGCGGGCGGCGCGGCAGGCGCTGGCCGACACCCAGCTGCGCCGCAACCTCGCRCACGCCACCACGACGATCCGGGACAAGCGGGCCCGGGCCGTCGGCGAGCTCGACGACTGGGAGGCGCTGCGCCTGGCCGGGGCCGCGATCAAGGAGCGCACGTTACGGCATCTGGACGGCTATCTGGAGCAGTTCGAACGGGCGGTCACCGCGGCCGGCGGCCAGGTGCACTGGGCCGGTGACGCGGCCGAGGCCAACCGGATCGTGATCGACCTGGTCCGTGCCGCCGGCGTCGGGAGTGGCGTCGGCGGGCGCGCCACCGGTGCTGACGAGGTCGTCAAGGTGAAGTCGATGGTCACCGCCGAGATCGGCCTCAACGACGCGCTGACCGCGGCCGGCATCACCGCGGTGGAGACCGACCTGGCCGAGCTGATCATTCAGTTGGCCGGTGACCGGCCCAGCCACATCCTGGCCCCGGCGATCCACCTCAACCGGGCGGAGATCCGGGAGATCTTCCTGCGGGAGATGGCGGACGCGCCGGCCGGCCTGACCGACCAGCCGTGGGCGCTGGCCGCGGCGGCTCGCGCGCACCTGCGGCGCAGGTTCCTCACGGCGAAGGTGGGGATCTCCGGGGCGAACTTCGCGGTCGCCGACAGCGGCACCCTGGTGGTGGTCGAGTCGGAGGGCAACGGCCGGATGTGCCTGACCCTGCCGGAAACCGTGATCAGCGTCGTCGGTATCGAGAAGGTGGTGCCGACCTGGTCCGACCTGGAGGTGTTCCTCCAGCTGCTGCCCCGRTCGTCGACCGGGGAGCGGATGAACCCATACACCACGATGTGGACCGGGGTCACCAGGGGTGAYGGCCCGCGCGCCGTCCACGTGGTGCTGCTCGACAACGGGCGCAGCCGCGCGCTGGCCGACCCGGTCGGTCGGCAGGCGCTGCGCTGCATCCGCTGCTCGGCCTGCCTGAACTCCTGCCCGGTGTATGAACGGACCGGCGGCCACGCCTACGGATCGGTCTATCCGGGCCCGATCGGCGCCATCCTCACCCCGCTGCTGAACGGGGTGGACGCCGGGCCGGTGGAGAAGGCGCTGCCGTATGCGTCGTCGCTGTGCGGCCGCTGCTTCGAGGTCTGCCCGGTGCGTATCGACATTCCCGAGGTGCTGGTGCATCTGCGCGGCCAGGTCGTCGACGCCGCGCGCGCCCGTCCGCGGCCGACGGCAGAGGCGGTCGGGATGCGCGCGGCGGCCTGGGCGCTGGCCCGGCCCGACCGGCTGGCCGCCGTCCAGCGCGGCGTCGGCGCGGTGCGGCGGCTGCTCGGCGGCCGACAGACCGTCGGTCCGGTGCCGCTGCCCGGCCCGGTGGCGGCGTGGAGCCGGGCGCGCGACATCCCGCTGCCGCCCCCGGAGTCCTTCCGTGCCTGGTGGGCGCGTACCCGCGGCGGGAACGCGGCCGCGACCGGCGATGTGCCTGTGACGGATGGTGACCCCGCGGTGGGGAAGGCTCCCGTGCTGGAAGGCGGCCGTGATGAGCGCGCGTGAACAGATGTTGCGCCGGATCCGGGAGGCGCTCGCCGACGTGCCCGCGGCCGAGCGGCCCGCGGACGTCCCGGTTCCCCGCGACTATGCCCGCCCGCGCGCGGCCAGCGCGCCTGGCACCGCCAACGTGGCTGACGCTGCCAACGTGGCTGACGCTGCCAACGCTGCCAACGCTGCCAACGCGGCTGACACGGCCGGCACGGYCGGCGCGCGGCGGCGGTCGGCGGCGACCGTGGAGCTGTTCCACGAGCGGGTCGCCGACTACCGGGCCGTTGTGGACCGGGTGCGTCCGGACGGCCTGACCGCCGCGATCGTGAAAGCGCTCACCGGCGCGCGCCGGGTCGCGGTTCCCGCCGGGCTGCCCGCGGACTGGCTCGCCGCGGCGGAACGGGCGGTGGCGCGGGCAGGCGGGCAGGTGGTCCGGGACACCAGCGAGGCGCCGCTGTCCGTGCCCGACCTGGACGCCGTCGACGCGGTGCTCACCGGCGCCGCGGTGGGGGTGGCCGATACCGGCACGATCGTGCTTGACGGTGGCCCGGTCTGCGGGCGCCGCGCGCTCACGCTGGTCCCCGACGTGCACGTCTGCGTCATACCGGCCGGGGACGTCGTGGACGGCGTACCCGCCGCGGTCGCCCGCGTGCGCCCGGACCGGCCGCTGACCTGGATCTCCGGCCCGTCCGCGACCAGCGACATCGAGCTGGAGCGCGTCGAGGGCGTGCACGGGCCGCGCACCCTGCACGTGATCGTCATCGACGATGATCCGGGCTCCTGAAGCGTTCCCAGCACGAAGCGTCTCCAGCACGTCTCAGGAGCCCGGCCACGATCCGGTCGGATGATGCTCTCAGCCGACGGGCAGGGTCACCGCAGCCGTGCGCAGCACGCCGGCGGTCTGGAACTGCACGAACAGCCGCCAGTTGCCAGGCCGCGGCAGGCTCGCCTCGAACGTCAGAGCCGGGCCACCGTCCTTCCCGCCCGCGGTCGTGCCCGTCGGATGCAGGTGGGCGAAGGCAAGGTCGCCCTCGTGGAAGGCGGTCAGGTGCGCGTAGGTGTCCAGGTAGAGCTGTAGGTCGGTGACGGGCCTGCCTCCCGCGGACACGGTGATCGTCAGGGTGCCTGCCGCCCCGGCCGTCAGCCCGCCGGCCAGGGTCAGGGTCAGGGTGTAACCGTCAACCGTGGTCGTGGTCGACGCGGGCGGCAGCGGTGTGTCGGCGGAGCCGTCGGCGACGGTGACCGGCTGGCTGAGGACCGTCGGGACGTCCGCACCCGAGGCGTCCGTGGTGATGAACGAGGCGTACACCCGGTACGCGCCCGGCCGGACGGGCTGGAGCGGTGCCGTCCAGGTACCGTCACTTTCCACGTTCGGGTGCACGTGCTGGAAGCCGGTGAGGTCCGACCGGATCAGGTACAGGTGCATCGGCCTGGTCTGGTCCAGCTTGAACGCGGTGACAGGGGCGCCGTCCCCGTTGGCCGTCCCGGTGCCGTGGGTCTCCGGCGGCGACACGCGAGAAGCATGATCGTGATGTCCCGGGCCCGCCAGGATCCGGAACCGGAACGAGGTCGGCTGGTCGGCCGGCAGCGTCGACGCGACCGGGACGAACCGCAGCCCGGATGCCTCGGCGGCCAGACCGTCCCCGGCCGGCAGGCCTCCCATACCCGGCATCCCGGCATGGCCGGGCATCCCTCCGGACGCCGGCATCCCTCCGGACGCCGGCATCCCACCGTGCCCAGGCATCGCAGAATGGCCCGGCATCGCGGGAGACTCCATCGGGTGCGCCGTCCCCGGCCCGGTCGTGGCGGAGCCCCCGCAGCCGGCCGCCGCCAGCCCGACCACGACTGTGACCCCGACCAGCATGCGCGCACAACGCGGGCGGACGGTGGATGGATACGGAACGCGGGCACGCGAACGCAACAATGTCAGCATTGAGATCAGAAATCTTTCCGGACGGCGCGCGGTACGCGCGCGGATGAACAGCAACGTCAGACCAGCCGGAGCCTTGCTCCGGTCAGCGGCGTCGCGTCACGTCCGGGATATGCACAGCCTGGTCAGCAGGCCTGAGCCGGTCGGTGGCGGGGCACGGCGCCGGCGGCCACCGCTGTCGGCACCGACGCCCCGTTCCCCGATGGGCCACGTCCCCGCGATCACAGCGATGCCGAGCAGGAGCGCCAGCAGACCGAGCAGGCCGCCCGGCCCCGTCCGGGGCGGCAGCGACACGCACAGGGCGCCGTGCCCACCGGCACTGTTGGTGATCATGAATGGTGGCGGCGACGTGGACGTCCCGTGGCCGGCCGCCAGGGCGTGTACCGGCAGGGACGACGACGCGGATGCCTCATGATCGATTATTGGGGTCGCCGCGGACGGGTGCCGTACCGGCGGAGCCTCGTGGCCGGTGCCCAGGCCGTGGGGCGTCGTCGTCGACCCCGCTGGGTGGGTACCGCCGGGGCATCCCAGCCCCACCGCCATACCGTGCATGACGAACAGCCCAGCCAGCGCGGTACACGCCAGCATCAGGCGGTACACCGCCGACATACGACGGGGCGGTACCAGGCGGGCCGCCGCCCGCGTCGGTACCGCCCCACCGGCCATCGCAGTCTCTCTCCCGCTGGAACCAACGACTGCCCACCATGGTAGACAGCCGGGTATGGGGTAGACAGCCTGCGGTTGACGCGGCGTCCACAGCCTGCTCCTGCCAGTGGGGCATCTGGGAGCGGCCCTGACGGGTGGGTTCCGGCGGGGCTGAGGCCGCCGTCCGACAGCGGCCCGGTCCGCTCGGAAGCGTTTCCGCTGGCGGGCGCGTTCGTCAGGACGGCAGTAGCACGATCTTGCCGCCAAGGTGGCCGGTCTGGCTGGCGTCGAGGGCGGCGGCCGCCTCGGTCAGCGGATACGTACGCCAGATCGGCAGCCGCAGACGGCCATCCCCGATCAGGGTGAGGATGTCCTGAATCGCCCTTATGGTGTCCTGCCCGCCACCGCCGACGTGGAAGCGGACCCCGTGGTCGGCGGCGTCGAACGCGGCGATGGTGAGCACCCGTTCGGGCCCGCCGGCCAGCTCGATCGAGACGGGCAGCTCACCGCGGCCCGACGCGTCGAGCACGGCGTCCACGCCCTGGGGAACGGCCGCGCGGACCCGGTCGGCCAGGCCGTCACCATAGGTGACCGGGATGGCGCCGATCGAACGCAGCAGCTCGTGGTTGGACTCGCTGGCGGTACCGATCACCCGCACGCCACGGGCGACGGCCAGCTGCACGGCGAAGACGCCGACGCCACCCGCGGCAGCGTGGATCAGCAGCGTCTCGCCCGCGGTGACACCGAGCAGATCGAGTACCTTCCACGCGGTGCCGCCGGCACCGGCAAGGCTGCCGGCGACCTCCCACGGCACCTCGGCCGGCCTGGTTACCAGCTCCGCCGGGTCGGCAAGCGCGAACTGGGCGTAGGAGGGGGTCGAGGAGGAGCCGAGCACCTCGTCGCCGACCGCGAAGGCGGTCACGCCGTCGCCGACCTGGTCGACGACACCGGCGACGTCGCTGCCCAGGCCCGCCGGCAGGTCCAGCCTGATCAGCTCCTGCAGGGCGCCCTGGAGGATCTTCCAGTCGACAGGGTTCACACTCACCGCCCGCACCGCGATCCGCACCTGGTCCGGACCGGCGACCGGGGCCGGGGCGTCGACGATGCGCAGCACGTCGCTGGTGCCGTACTCGGAGAACTGCGCTGCAATGGGCATCTGCTCGGCTCACAATCTGCTGACGGTCACAACGAGTGGTCATTCGCCCGGCCGGGGATGGTCCTACCGTCCAGACAGCGGACCGATTCGTCCTGACTTGTAACGCTGTTGATCGTAATTTGTAACATTTCCGTGCCGCGGCTTCCGTGTCCGGGCCTGGTCGTGCCCGGTACCGCTCGACCGGGCGGTCCTGGGCCGGCCGCACGGACGGAGCCGCCAACGTCCATCTGACGGTCACCCGACTGGCTGGTAATCACCCGACAATCGGCCCTCACTCACTCGGGGCTCACTCTTTAATCACCCGGTGTGACTATCGGCTGTGGCTGTCGACGGAGTCAAAATGAATATCGAGGGTGACGGCGGGGAAGGTCTGAACCGGTCGTGATCGACAGGCGTTTTCGAGGGTGGTGTCGCGTGTCACAAACGACTTCATGGCAATGAATCGAGGGCAACGATGTGCTAAGAGCCGAAAAGACTGTGCGATCATGTTTGTTTCGTGTCGGTGTCCGGCTCCTCGGGTGCTCCTGGCATGCCCGGGGTGGGCGAGAAGACGCTGCGGACGTGACCTGTTCGCGGGGAGGGATAGGCCTTGACAGCGTGTGGATCGGGCGACTGTCGGCGGATGGACGTCGGTCGTGGGGATCGTCCGGGCGGTTGTACTGTCCCGTCTCGCTATTATGATCATGGTCGGCGGAGGAGAACTTCATGATCGCATCGGAGGCCCGGCTGATCGAGCAGGTGGTCAGCGCGACCTGCTATCCCCTGACGGAGCCGGGTGGCGCCGACTGGGAGCACGTGGTTTCTCGTACCCGGCAGGAGTTACACGCCCACGGCTGCAGCATACTGCACAACTTCATCCAGCCCGCCCGGCGTGAAGAAATACGACTGGAATGTGCCGCGGTCGCTCCCCGGGCATATTATGACGTCGAGACCGTCAATGCCTACAACATAGCCACCGACGTGGATCTGCCGGCGGACCATCCTGGTCGGCTGCCGATGCGGCGTGGTAACGCCTTCGTAGCGCGTGATCGTATCCCCGACGATTTTGTCATTCATCGRCTCTACGCCAGTGAACTGTTCYAGAATTTCATTGCCAGTTGTTTCGAGCTGCCCCGGGTCCACGAGCTCGCGGATCCCCTGGCTGGGCTGTGTCTCAACGTCGTCACCCCGGGCATGGAACATCCATGGCACTTCGACACGAACGAGTTCGCGGTGAGCCTGCTCACGCAGGAGCCAGAGGACGGCGGGGCGTTCGAGTACTGCCCGGGTATCAGGTCCACGACGACGGAGAACTTTGCCGACGTACGGGCTGTGCTGGCCGGCCGCGGTGGGCACCTGATCCGTCGGGTGTCCCTGCGCCCCGGGGATCTGCAGCTGTTCAGGGGCCGTTATTCGATGCACCGGGTGAGCGCCGTGCGAGGTGGCACCGCGCGCCACTCGGCGATTTTCTCATACAGCGAACGCCCTGGGGTGGTCGGCAGCGTGGAGCGGACGAGGCAGCTTTTCGGCCGGGTGCTGCCCGAGCATCTGGCGGCCGCTGGACACGCCGTGCGGGTCGACCAACTGTTGGATTAGGCCGTTTCCGGCGGACGCCGGTCGGAGCGGGTGACGTCCCGCTCCGACCGGGAATCCGCCGCCGGAAACGGCCTGGGGGGGCGATCGGCGGCCCGGGCCCGGCGCCGGTCAGTTGCCTGTTCCGTGATCCAAGGAGGAACCCAACCCGTGCGTTTTGATGCCACTGGAAAAGTTTCACTCGATCACATCTACACGCAGCCCGACCCGTACGCCTATTTCGACACGTTGCGCAAGCTCGACTACGACATCCCGCAGCTGGCGAAACCGTATTTCGTCAAAATCATCGAGGCGTATCGGGAGTTACAGGGAAAGTCAGGTGTAAACGTCCTGGACATCGGTTGTTCCTACGGTATCAACGCGGCTCTGCTGAAATGTGACGCGAGTATGGCGGAACTGTACGGACGGTACTGCGACCGGGACGTCGACACACCGGACCGTGACACGCTGCTGGCCCGTGACCAGGAGCTGGTCCGGTCGCGGGCCGACCCGCGCCGGATCCGGTTCGTGGGCCTGGACACCTCGCGGCCCGCCCTCTCGTACGCACTCGCGGCCGGTTTCATCGACGACGCGGTGCACGCCGATCTGGAGGAGAACGACCCCACCTGGCGACAGCGCCGGCAGCTGGCCGACACGGACCTGGTCATTTCGACCGGTTGCATCGGCTACGTCACCCACCGGACCCTCGCGCGGGTGGTCCACGCGAACGACGAGCGCCGGCCGTGGATGGCGCATTTCGTCCTGCGGATGTTCCCGTTCGAGCCCGTCGAGGAGAGCCTGGCCGGACTGGGATACGAGACCTTCCATCTCGAGCACATGTTCCGGCAACGGCGGTTCGCCTCCTCCCAGGAACAGGCGCTCGTGCTGGACACTCTCTACAGCGTCGGCGTGGACCCGAGCGGTCTGGAAACCGACGGCTGGCTCTACGCGCAGCTCTACGTCTCCCGGCCGCGCGGCACGAAGGATTGCGTGGTCATCGACCTCGCAAGCAGCAACGGATCATCAACCGGCAAGAAATCGTCCAAATCCCCACAATCACCGAGGTCGAGGATCACATTGACTGTCAACCAGGAACTGAGCGTGGCCCAGGAACTGTCAGCCACCGCCCCCGCCTCCGCCGCTCCTGCCAGTCAGGAGCCGCCCACCCCCACCCCTGCCGAGCAGGAACTGTCCACCCGTACCTTTGGCAATGAGGACCAGCTGCCACGGGTGCCGCTGCCCACGCTGGAGGAGAGCTCCGAGAGATTCCTCGAGTGGGCGGCACCGCTGCTGACCGCGGACGAACTGGCCCGGACCGAGGCGGCGGTGGCCGCGTTCCGGGGGCCGGGCGGCCCCGGTCAGCGGCTCCACCAGGCACTGGTGGAGTATGACGCCACCGAGGGCGTGCACAGCTGGCTCGACACGTTCTGGCCGTCCCGGTATCTGGGCCGCCGCGACCGCATCGCGCTCAACGCGAACTTCTTCTTCCTGTTCAAGAAATCGCCGCTGGGACAGATCGAACGGGCCGCCGGCCTTGTCGCCGCGGCCGTCAACTACAAGCTGCAGCTCGACGACGAACGCATCCCGCCGGCCGTCCAGCGGGAACGGCCGCTGTCGATGGAGCAGAACAAGTTCCTGTTCTCCACGACACGGATACCCGGGGCCGTACAGGACACCGTCCGCGTACCGTACAGCGAGCAGTGGCCGGGCCCGTCCCAGGCGCGTCACATCGCGGTGTTCTTCCGCGGGAACATCTTCCATCTGGACGTGCTGGGCCCCGACGGCCGGCCGTACACCTTAGACGATCTCGCGGCGGGCCTGGAGGCGATCAGGAAGGCCGGTGCGACCCCGGCCGCGCCGGACACCGCCGTCGGACATCTGACCACCAAGGCCCGGGCGGAGTGGGCGGCCAGCCGGCAGACGCTGACTGCCCACCACCCCGGCAACGCCGCCGCGCTCGACGAGCTGGAAACCGCGCTGTTCCTCCTGGACCTGGAGGACATCACGCCCACGGACACCCAGGAGGCGTGCGACCAGCTGTTGTACGGCAACAGCGGTAACCGGTGGTTCGACAAGGCCGTCTCCCTGATCGTCTTCGAGGACGGCACCGCGGGTATCAACATCGAGCACTGCGGTCTGGACGGAACCACGATTCTCAGCTTCGTCGACACGCTGCTGGGTTCCTCACCCGAGGAGCACTCGGCGCAGTCGGGGGYCGTCCCCCAGGGCCTGCCGGACATCAGACCCATCGAGTTCGTGCTGGACAGCGACCTGCGGGCCGACATACAGGCCGCCGGCGAGGCGTTCGCGGCGTATGGCGCCGCCACCGCCACGACCATCCTGTCGTTCGACGACTTCGGCGGAAACCGGGCCAAGCAGCTGCGGGTGTCACCGGACGCGTTCGTGCAGCTGGCGTACCAGCTCGCGCACAAGCGGGCCAAAGGGCTGACCGGCGCCACCTACGAGTCGATCGCCACTCGGCAGTACCGGCGCGGGCGCACCGAGGCGATGCGCGTCGTCACACCCGAGGTGCTGCGCTTTGTGGCCACGCTGGACGATCCGACGGCGGACGCGGCGACCCGCCGGGCGGCGTTCCGGGCCGCCGCCGAGAAGCACGTGGCACGGGCGAAGCAGTRCCAGTCGGGGCAGGCACCCGAACAGCACCTGTGGGAGCTGCAGCTCATCCAGAAACGGCGCGGTGAGGAACTGGGGGTGACCGAACCGCTCGACCTGTACGACAGCCCGGGCTGGGTGAAGCTGCGGGACGACTACCTGAGCACCAGCTCCGCGCCCTCGGTCAACATCGAGTACTTCGGTTTCGGCTCGACCAGCAGCCAGTGCATCGGCATCGCCTACGTGCTGCTGCCCGACCGCTTCAACCTCTACCTGAGCACACCGCGCGCGGTGGCCGACGGGCTGTACACCTTCGTCGACCGACTCCGTGAAGCGGTCTACGAACTCCAGGACCTCCTCGCCACCGAGACCCCGGAGAACTGACCAGTCCCTTCGTCCCCGAACATTCGCAACTGTTTCTCCTGTTTCTCCGCCGAGGTGGCGGCTGGACGGGGTGGGTGAGCCGTCACCCGTTCCGTCTGCCGCCTCCTCCGTTGACGACGAAGCCGCCGCCACCGGCGCCACCGCCGGTGAGGCCGCCGCGGCCGCTGGTGAGGCCGCCGCCGGCCGGTCCGAGGCCGGCGCCGCCGAGGCCGCGCGGGGTGGTGTTGCCGGTGGGCAGGGGGGCGTTCAGGTCCGCGAGGACGACCTGGTCGCCTTCGGACAGGCCGGACGTCACCTGGGTGAAGGCCGTGCCGACCGCGCCCACCCGCACCGGCACGCTGGTCACCCTGCCGTCGCGCAGGACGGACACGACGTACCGGTTGCCGATCCGCAGCACCGCCGATGTCGGCACGGCGAGTGCGTCCGTCGCGCTGGCGGTGACGATGGCCACGGCCGCGCCCGAGCCGGCGAACAGCTTCCCGCCGCCGTCGTCGTTCAGGCCGATGGTCACCGGATAGGCCACCCCGGACGACGATCCCGACGACCCGGCCGAGGCCGTCCCGCCGGACGCGGTGGACGCCGCCGGGAGCAGGCCGACCGCCACCACGGTGCCGGTCAGCGGGGAGCTGGTCCCGTCGGGGGTGATCCTGGCCCTGGCACCGATCTTCACGGCAGCCAGGTCGCTGTCGCTGACGGTCGTCGTCACCTGCATGGCGTCCGGGTTCAGCACGACGATCGTGGCCGTGCTCGACCCGGCGCTGACGGACTGGCCGGGGGCGATGTTGACGGCGGCCACCAGACCGCTGATCGGGCTGATCAGCCGTGCCTGCTCCAGGCTCTGCTGGGCGACCAGGAGCACGGCGTCGGCCGCGTCGACCGCGGCCTGGTCGGCGGCGATCTGAGCGGCGGACGCCGGCGCGCGTGAGCCGCCCGTTCCCGCGCCGCCCGTCCCTGAGCCGCCCCCGCCCGCGGCACCACCCGCACCCGTGCCACCCGCCGCGGACCGGCCTGTCGCGCCGCCCCCGGCCGTACCGCCAGGCGCGCCGCCCCCGGCTGCCGTGCCGCCGAGCGTGTTCTGGTCGCCGTGGGTAGTTGTCCCCTCGCTCTGGCCCGTGCCGCTGGTCGCTGCCCCGGCTCCGGTCGGTCCGGACGACGGTCGGTCCGCACCCGCACCCGCACCCGCACCCGCTTCGGTGCCCGGTGCTGTTCCTGAGCTTGCTCCTGTTCCTGGGGCTGCTCCTGTGCCTGGGCTCGCGCCTGCGTCCGGTTGCGGCCCGGGGGACTGCTGCCCGCCCTGGGCCTGGGCCAGCAGCTGCGCGACCGCGGCGTCGAGGGCCGCTATGTCCGCCGCGACCGCGCGCAGCCGCTCGTTGAGCGCCTCCTGTTCGGCGAGGACCTGCTGGAGCAGCGCCGCACAGTCCGTACCGTCGGGCGCCGCGCTGCTGGTCGCCGGCGTCGTGGCCGCCGCGGCGGCCGGTGACGACAGGGATGCCGGGGCCACGGTGCCCGAGCCCGAGATCCCGCCGCCGGGCGTGGCGCCGGATGCTGCCGAGCCCGAGGCGGCACCCCCGCTCTGGTGGTCTCCGCCCTGGTGCAGGCCGTCCAGGAACGACTGGCATACCGACTGCTCGTGGACGAGATCGGCCTTGATCTGGGACAGGATCGTGTCGGCGGCGTGCTGGTCGGCCAGCAACCGCTGTTGGTACTGCCTGACGAGATCCTCGGCCGAGTCCGCCGCCCCGGTCGTCCCCGTGCCGCCGGCGGCTCCGGCCGGTGCTGTGCCGCCCGCATCCCCTGTTGCCGTCACCTGGCCCACATCCTGGACGCCGGCTCGGCCCGAGGTGACGAACAGCGCCGCACTGACCCCACCGGTCCCAGCCGATGCCGATGCGGGCGCGGCGGTGGACGCACCGGTGGACGCCGAGGCCGTGCCGGCCGTGCTCTGGCTGGCCTGGTCGGCGGCGAGCCTCGCCTGCGCCGAAGCGAGGGCGGACCGGGCGCTGTCGACCGCCGCGGCCAGGGCGGACGTGTCGAGCTCGGCCAGCACATCACCCGTTGTCACGTGCTGGCCCACCGTCACGGCAACCCTGGTCACCCGTCCGCTGACGGGGAAACTCACCGCTGCCTGGCTGATGGCTGTCACGGTGCCGGTGGAGTTCAGTGTCGCCTCGACACTGCGATGGGTGACCGCGGCGGTCCGGTAGGACGGCCCGCCCGAGGCGGCCGTGGCCGCGAGAACTCCGCCGCCGGCCCCGCCGGCGACGACGATGACAGCGATCACCGTCGCCCGGCGGCGCAGCCGCTGCCGCCGGCCGCGTGAGTTCCGGTCAGCCACGGGTGCTCTCCCCGGTGCGGGTGGGCTCCCGGACAAAGACCGACGCGGGCACGATCGGTTCTGGCCCGATCGGTTCTGGCAGGTTCGGTTGGTCTGGCAGGCTCGGTTCGGGCACGGTGGGCTCGTTTTTCTGATCGTGGCCCCGGAGGCGGGACAGGGCCGGGCGGCGGCGGGTCGTCATTCGCTGCGCAGCGCGTCGATGGGGGCCAACCTGGCCGCCCTGCTGGCCGGGTAGACGCCGAATCCGACGCCGATCCCCATCGCGACGACGATCGCGCCGACGGTCGCGGGGAGCGAGACGTCGATCCGTTGGGAGATCAGGTGGGGGAGCAGTGCGTCCCCCAGCAGCCCGAGGGCGGCGCCGGCGAGCCCGCCGGCCAGGCCGAGGATGGACGCCTCCACCAGGAACTGGCGTCTGATCACCCGGGGCGGCGCGCCCAGCGCTTTGCGCAGGCCGATCTCTCGGATGYGTTCGGTGACGGAAACCAGCATGATGTTCATCACGCCGATGCCGCCGACCAGCAGTGAGATCGCGGCGATCCCGCCGAGCAGCACGGTGAGTGTCCGGTCCACCGAGGTGGCGGCGGCCAGGATGGACTGTTGGCTGGCGATGGTGAAGTCGGCGGCGGCGGGCGTGCTGACGTGGTGCAGCGCCAGCAGCGTGTTGGTGGCCTCCTGGTGAGCGGCCGACAACGTCTGCGACGACGACGCCTCCAGGTAGATGTTCTGTACGGAGCTGCGGGYCGCCCCGCCGAACACCCGGTTCGCCGCGGTGCTGATCGGCAGGATCGCCTGGTCGTCCTCGTTGGCCGTGGCGGACGAGCCGGCTGCCGCGAGCGTCCCGACCACCTGCATGGGGACTCCGGAGACCGCCACGGTCGCGCCGACCGGGTCACGGCCGCCGAACAGCTGCTCGGCGGTGCTGGCGGCGAGCACGACGACCGCGGCCTGGGCGGTGACATCCTGGCTGGTCAGGAAGCGGCCAGACGCGATCTTGCGAGCCCGGACCGACAGCCAGTCGGGCGTCGTCCCGACGACCGTGGTGGTCCAGTTCGACGTGCCGGCCGTCAGCGACAGGCTGCGCTGGCTGGCCGGCGCGACCGCGGCGATGTCCGGAGCGACGTCCTTCGAGGCCAGGGCATCGGCGTCGTGCAYGGTCAGGGTCGAGGCCGAGCCGAAGCCGCCGCGGACGCCGTCGCTGCTGGTGGCGCTRCCCGGGGTGACCACGAGCAGGTTGCTGCCCAGGGAGTTGATCTGGTCGCGGACCTGGTTCTGGGCGCCCTGGCCGAGCCCCACCGTGAGGATGACCGCGGCGATGCCGATGAGAATCCCGAGGACGGTCAGAGCCGAACGGGACCGGTGCGTACGTACCGCCTCGATGCCGATGCGCAGTGTCTCCAGCCAGCTCATGGGCGGATCACCCAGGTGAGCCGGGCCGGGTCGCCATGGGCTGCCTTCTCGTGCCTGTGCCCGGGCCCGAGCACAGGCACGGGAGCGGGGCCCGGGCCGGCGACGGCTCCGAATCCGACGTCCCCGGGCCCGTCGGCGTCATCACTCGGATGATCAGAGCTGGTGTCGTACTGGATGCCGCCGTCCCGGATGCGCACCACCCGGCCGGCGGTGGCGGCGACCTCGGGTTCGTGGGTGATGAGCACGATCGTGCGGCCGGACGCGTGCAACTCGCCGAGCAGGTCGAGCACGTCCTGGGTGGACGCGCTGTCGAGGTTGCCGGTCGGTTCGTCGGCGAGGATGAGCGCGGGGTCGGTGACCAGCGCCCGGGCGACGGCGACCCGCTGCTGCTGGCCGCCGGAGAGCTCGTTCGGGCGGTGGGCGATCCGGTCCCCCAGGCCCACCTTCTCCAGCGCCTCGATCGCCCGGACGCGACGCTGCGCCCGTCCTGTCCCGGCGTAGCACAACGGCAGCTCCACGTTGCGCCACGCGGACAGGGTGGGAAGCAGATTGAACTGCTGGAAGACGAAGCCGATCCGCCGGTTGCGGATCTCGGCGAGAGCGTCCTCGGACATCCGGGCGACATCCTCGCCAGCAAGGCGATAGTGGCCCGCGGTGGGTATGTCGAGGCAGCCGAGGATGTTCATCAGGGTCGACTTCCCCGACCCGGACGGGCCCATGATCGCTATGTACTCTCCCTCGGAGATACGCAGGTCGACGCCGCGCAGCGCGTCGACCTCGATGGCGCCGGTCCGGTAGGTCTTGCGAACACCGTCGAGTTCGATGACGGGTGGCGAGCCGGCCGGCGGCTCGGCGAGGAGTGATCCGCTCTCGGCCACGGCTCAGCCCGCCCCGCCGCCGCGGACGCCTCCGCCGAACCCGGCACCGGCACCGCCGAACCCGGCACCGCCGAACCCGGGACCGCCACCGGCACCGCCGCCGAAGCCGCCGGAACGGCCGTTCGGGACTTCCCCGCCACCACCGGAGCGTCCGGCGGAGGCCGTCTCGGGCAGCAGCACCATGTCGCCGGCCGCCAGCCCCTCGGTGATCTGCGTGACGCCACCGGAACTCGCGCCGACCGTCACCGTCCGGGGCACCTGCCGGCCCTCGACCAGCTGGTACACCTGCGCCTGGGCGCCGCTGTAGTGCAGGGCCGCGGTCGGCACGGTCAGGACGCCGGTGAGCTGCTGGACGATGATCTGAACCTGGGCGCTGGCCCCGAGGTGCAGCCCAGCCGGGGTCCCGGTGACATCGATGGTGACCGGGTACATCGCGACTCCCGAAGCAGTCCCTGAGGTCGCCCCCGAGCTCTGGGCCGGCAGCAGACCGACGGTGGCGACCGTTCCGGACAGCGTCGTGGTGGCACCGTTCGGGGTGATGACCGCCTGGTCGCCCTTCTTGACCTCGCCGATCTGGGTGTCGTCGACGTTTGCCGCGATCGTGTAGCCGTCCGAGCCGACCACCACCACCTGCGCGGACGAGGCCGACGCCGCGCTGGTCGAGGCGGAGCTAGTCGAGCTCCCACCGCCGCCTCCGCTCCCGCCGCCCGTCCCGCCGGAGGCGGCCGTCCCGCTGCCGGAGACCTGCTGGCCGACCGTCAGGTTGACGGTCGCGACCGTGCCGGCGATCGGTGAGGTCAGCGTCGCCTGGGACAGTGATTGCTGTGCCGCGGCCAGCGCGTTGCGTGCGGCGGTAACGGCCTGGTTGTCGGCGTTCACCTGCGCGTCGGACGCCCCGGCGCCGCGGTCCGCGGACAGTTTGGACTCGCTGGTGGCCACGGTGGCCTCGGCCTGCGCGACCGAGGCCGCCAGCGCCGCCGAGTCGATCGTGGCCAGCGCCTGTCCGGCCGTGACCTGCTGGCCGACGGTGACCGAAACACCGGTGACCCGGCCGGAGACACCGAAGGCCAGGTTGGCCTGGTGGGCGGCCTGAATGACCCCGGTGGCCGAAACTGTCTGCCGGATCGTCCCGGGGCCCGCCGCCACCAGCCGCGGACCGCTGCCGTCGGCGGACGAGGAAACCGCCAGGCCGATCGTTATGGAACCCGCCACGATCACAACGGCAGCCACCGCCGCAAGGGCAAGTGTCCTGCGTCCGATCCGTAGGCGCGTACGCCGCACCTGCATCCACTCCTCCGAAAGCCCCGGTGGACGGGGCGGGCCCGCTTGCGTGTCCGGCCGGCCGAAGAGCACACGATCACAGGTTTTTCGCGTGCCCGGACGACCTGCCGGAGACATCGGAACAAACACGGCCGGTGCTGATCGCGAGTGGTTCCCGACCGGGATCAACGCGCCTCAGCCTCGCGGAGAAGCCTTGGTATTTGCTGAGGGAATCCGGTGGAATTCCTGATCGTGGCTTTATCTGGCCATGATGTTCTGACCGGCGTCCGCTCGTTGTTGAATTGTTTGGCCGGTGCGTCCGTCAATGGAGGTTTTCGGTTACGGTGCGCGGTGCCGCGGCGAGCTCGCGGATCGTGGCCCGGGCCCGCTCGCGCTCCTGGCGCCGGCCCCGTCTCGGTGGCCTGCCGCGCCGGACGCCGGCCGGACGGTAGGCCGAGCCGGCGGCGGCCGGGATGCGAGACGGCGTTCCCACAGCGTTCCCACAGCGTTCCCCGCTGTGTTCCCCACCGATCTGGTTGACAACCATTCGGGTGTTGCCTAGCGTCGACCGCATGAGCCGGCATACCTATCTGGTCTGCCGCGCGCACGTTGACCTCCGTCGCGTGGCGAGCGCGCTCTGTCCGTCCGCCTGATGCCGCTGCTGGATTCTCAGCGTGTCCAGGCCGTCCGGATGCATGCCGGTCCTTCTTCGTCCCGGACTTCTCCGTTTCCCTGCCGGCAGGCGGCATCGAGAGGGTCGTCGGCCCTGACCAGGGTTTCGACTCCATCAGACTGATCATCTGCGAGACGGGCAACGTGGGTCCGCGCGGCTGCCCACTACGTGGGCCGTGACGACATCCGCACATCCGCGGCCCCGTCGAGTCCGCATGCAGCACCGCAGCGCGAGGAGGTCAGCCGTGCCGGCACGCAACCAGTTCCCGGCGTTGTCCATGACCGCGGGCCGCCCGGACCCGACAGGCACCGCCGCGGTGGTGCTGCGCGCCGTATTGGATCACGGGCCGGTGGCGCGCACCCTCATCGGCCGCGCGACCGGGCTGAGCCCGGCCGTGGTGTCGCGGCAGACCGCCGATCTGATCTCCCTCGGGCTGCTGCGCGAGCTGCCGGCGCTGTCCACCCCACCGCGTGCCGGTCGGCCGTTCGTCCCCCTGGATATCGATACCCAGCGTCACCTCGCCTGCGGGGTGCACATTGCCGTCCCCATCATCACCTTCGGTCTGGTGGACCTACGTGGCCAGGTGGTGGCCCAGGAGAGCGTGCCGCACCAGGGTGACGCGCGCGAGGTGCTGCGGCAGATCAGCCAGTATCTTCCCGGCTTCGTGGCGCGGCATGCCCGGGGCACCAGGCCGCTCGGGCTGGGGGTGGTCACCGGCGGCTGGGTGGACCCGCAGCGCGGCGTCATCGTCGAGCACGGTCTGCTCGGGTGGCGTGACGTGCCGGTCCGTCAGGTGCTCGCCGAGACGACCGGCCTGTCGGTCCATGTGGACGGCCATGCCCGCGCGCTGGCGCAGGCGGAGATCATGTTCGGGGATCCACGGGCGCGACGCAGCCTGGTCCACCTGTTCGTCGGGAACGTCGTCGACGCGGCGATCGCCACCGGCGGCGAGGTGCACTGGGGCCCGCACGCCGGAGCCGGGGACGTCGCCCACCTGCCGTTGGCGGACAGTTCGGTGCGCTGCCCCTGCGGGCGGTCCGGCTGTGTGCAGGCCGCCATCTCGGAACGGGTCCTGGTGGAGCGGGCGGCCCGGGAAGGGATGATCGAAAAGCCCGACCTGGGGCTCCTGCTGGACGCGGGCCGCCGCGGTGACCCCCGCGTACTGGCGCTCTTCCGCGACCGGCTGCGTGTCATCGGCCGGGTGGTGGCCCTGCTGCTGGACATGATCGATCCGGAGGTACTGGTACTCACCGAGGCTGCCGCGATCTTCTTGCCGGACCTGCTGCCCGACCTGTACGAGCAGATCGCGGCGCACTCGCGGGTGTGCGACAGCCCCGAGCGCATCGTGCTGCCCACCCGCTTCGGAGCGCACAGTCTTGCCGTCGCCGCGAGCGCGACCGTGCTGGACGCCGTCCACCGCAGCCCACGCAGCCTGCGCCCGGCCCCGGTCTCCGCCCCGGCTCGGACCCGAGCCCGGGCCGGGGTCGGGGCCGGGCGGCTGTCCGACTGAGTTATTTTCACTCGAGTGGTAAACATTGACCCGGCCGGCCCGCGGTATGAGTATCGAAACATGAGGCACATCGGGTACGCCATGTCCGGGCGTAGGCGTCAGGGTCGTGGTGCCGCGGCATTGTTCCGAATGATTCAGGGCTGGTAGCCGACTGCCGCTGTCGTTTTCCGCGGCACTCGTTTTTGCCTGTCACTCGTATTCCACCTGTATTCCGGTGGTCGGCTCCGCCTGTTCACGCAGGCCCGCACACGGCGGTGCCGGACCGGTTCTGTTCCGGGGCTGGCCGCGGCCACGACCGCGGCCGGCTGTTCTTTCCGTCAACCAGTCTGGAGCACGCAGCGATGACAAGTACCGTCCAGCGGCTGGGTATCGACGTCCGGCCGCTTTCTGGGCACACCGGAGCCGAGATTCACGGCGTCGACCTGAGCCAGCAGCTCGACGACGCCACGATCGCCGAGATCCGTTCCGCCCTGCTGCGCTGGAAGGTCGTCTTCTTCCGCGACCAGTCCATCGGCCACGCCGAGCAGATCGCCTTCGGCGTCAGGTTCGGTAAGATCACTCCTGCCCATCCGCACGAGGACGCCCCGCCCGAGGGCTTCCCGCAGATCCTGCCGATCGACAGCCGCCGTTACGAGAAGAAGTTCGGCAAGCGGAAGATCACCTATGACAACGGCTGGCACACTGATGTCACGGCCCTGGTGAACCCACCGGCCGGGTCGATTCTGCGCGCCGACATCGTCCCCCCGTACGGTGGTGACACCGCCTGGACCAATCTGGTCGCGGCCTATCAGGGCCTCCCGGAGGAGCTGCGTACGTTCGCCGACAGGCTACGGGCCAAGCACAGCTTCAGCCCTCGCCTGCTGGCCGGGACCCCCTATGGGGCGAAGATCGCGTCGAATCCGCTGGTGGCGATCCACCCGGTGGTCCGGGTGCACCCGGAAACGGGCGAGCGGGCGCTTTTCGTCAGCCCGAGCTTCACCTCCGGGGAAAACGAGATCATCGGATTCTCCCCGCGGCAGAGCCACCGGATTCTCGACCTCTTCTACGAGCAGATCGCCCGGCCCGAGTACACGGTGCGGTTCCGCTGGAGCCCGGGCGACGTCGCCTTCTGGGACAACCGGGCGACCGCGCATCTGGGCCCGTCCGACCTGGGCCACCTCGACTTCGACCGCGTGCTGTACCGGATCACCCTGGAAGGGGACATCCCGGTCGGGGTCGACGGGCGGCAGTCGGAACTCGTGGCCGGGCAGCCCTTCCTCGCCGGCTGACCGACGCACGAGGCGGGCTGTGGCCTGCGACCGCCGTCCGGTCGCCGGCCACGACCCGCCTCCGGTCGTCAGGCCACGGGTCGGGCGTGGGCCTGGCCGCTACCCGGTGGCCAGGTCCTCCGCGGGCACGGACGGCCTGGCCCGCCGGCCGGACAGCCGCGCCTCCAGGTAGGTCGCCAGCCTGGTCACCAGATAGTTGATGAGGATGAAGATGCCGCCGATGACCAGATAGGTCTGGATCGGGTTGTGCAGGGTCTGGATGGCGATCAGGGCCCGGCGCAGCAGCTCCTCGTAGGAGATGAAGGCCCCGAGCGAGGTGTCCTTGAGGATCACCACGAGCTGGCTGATCAGGGCCGGCAGCATCGAGCGGAACGCCTGCGGCAGCAGGACGATCCGCAGCGTCTGGCCGCGGGTGAGGCCCAGGGCGGCGGCCGCGTCGCGCTGCCCCTTCGGCACCGCGAGGATGCCCGCCCGGACGATCTCGGAGATGACCACCGAGTTGTAGGCGGTCAGACCGATCACGATGTACCACAGCGGCGGCAGCTTCAGCCCGTGGACCGGGAGAACCTGCGCCGCAAAGAAGATCGCGATCACCACGGGCACGCCGCGCAGCAGCTCGACCATCCCGACCACGGCCCACCGGTACCACCGGGCCGCGGAGATCCTGGTCGTCGCGATGAGCACCCCGAGCAGCAGGGAGAGGGACATCGCCAGGGCGGCGGCGGTCAGGGTGTGCACCAGACCGCCGCCGAGCAGACGCCACAGGTCCGCGAAGTCCTCGTCCCCGGGGTTGAACAGCGGACTCCACCGGCTGCCGTCGAACTGGCCGTTCGCCGCCAGCCGGCGGACGGCCAGCACCGCCAGGCCGACCAGCACGACACCGGCGACAACGCTGGCGACAGCGATCCGCCGGCGTCCCCGCGGGCCCGGGGCGTCGTAGAGAACCGAGCGGCTCACCGCGCCACCCGCAGCCGTTTCTCCGCCGCCAGCACGAGCAGGCCGGCGGGGATGACGATGACGAGATAGCCGATCACGACCCCGGCGTAGACCGGCAACGCGGGTTCCCCCCGCGCGCCGTTCAGCGTGCTCGCGACGCTGTAGAGCTCGCCGCCGACGCCGAACGCGCCGACGATCGCGGAGTTCTTCACCATCGCGATCCCGACGTTGCCCAGCGGAGGGATGACCGCCCGGATCGCCTGCGGCAGGATGACCAGCCGCAACGACTGGCCGAAGGTGAGGCCGATCGAGCGGGCGGCCTCCGCCTGGCCTGTTTCCACCGCGCCGATTCCGCTGCGTACCGCCTCACAGACGAACGCGGCGGTGTAGACGGTCAGCCCGGTGACCCCGAAGGCGAAGTACGAGCCGTTGATCCCCACCTCCGGCAGGCCGAAGGCGAAGGCGAACAGGACGATCGTCAGCGGGCAGTTGCGGACCAGCGTGACGTAGGCGGTGCCCACGGCGCGCAGGGGCGGCACCGGCGACACCCGGAATCCCGCGAGAACGACCCCGAGCAGCAACGCCGCCACGGCGACCAGACCACAGATCGTCAGTGTTCCCAGCAGGCCGTCGGCGTACAGGCCGAGGTTGTCGGTGATGACATCCATGGCGGCTCCGGGGTGGCGTTGGCTCGGGGTTACGGGCTCACAGCACTAACGGAACTAACAGCAGGTTACAAAGGTGACGAAGGCACCGGGCCAGGAAGATCCTGCTCAGGAGCAGGTGGCGAGCGTGGGCAGGGCCGGCGCGGCCCCGGCGACCTTGCCCGCCGTGGACTCCCAGGCCTTCGCGTAGCGGCCGTCCGCCGCCGCGGCGGTCAGCTGCTCGTCGATGAACTGGCAGAAGGCGGTGTCACCCTTTTTGATGCCGATGCCGTAG